>CAVJTV010000122.1:0-7287 GCA_963652435.1 Desulfovibrionaceae bacterium
AAAACCGAGAGGCAGACACCCATCACAGATGCCTGCCTCTCTTAAATGCATGAAAGATTCCTGTGAGTAAATCCTTATTCCTTGCCAGAGAGCTTGTCTCTCAGAGCTGCCAGCTCTGAGATGTCGCCCAGCGTAGTCTTTTCAACCGGACCGGTCAGCATTGGCGAGTCTTCGTGTTTGCTGCGGCGTGCGCCGGATTTCTTCTCTGCACCTGCAGATTCCTTCTTACCGCCTCTCTGCTCATCTTCGTACACACGACTATGGGAGAGGATGATACGCTTCGTCTCTTTGTTGAACTCGATAACCTTGAACGGCAACTTCTCGTCAAGAACAGCCTGCGATCCGTCTTCCTTTACAAGATGTTTCGGAGTGGCGAATCCTTCAACGCCGTAAGGCAACGAGATAACATCACCCTTGTCAAGCACTTCGATAACCGTTCCCTCGTGAACAGAGCCCACCGTAAAGATTGTCTCGAACACATCCCACGGATTCTCCTCCAGCTGCTTGTGACCCAAGCTCAAACGACGGTTCTCCTTGTCGATCTCCAGTACCTGCACCTCAATCTCGTCACCAATCTGAGTAAACTCGCTCGGGTGCTTTATCTTCTTCGTCCAAGAGAGGTCGGAGATATGTATCAGACCGTCTACACCCTCTTCAATCTCAACAAACACACCGAAGTTGGTGAAGTTGCGCACCTTCGCGGTGTGGCGTGAACCTATCGGGAAACGAGTCTCTATGTCTTCCCACGGGTCAGCCTTCAGCTGCTTGATGCCGAGCGACATCTTACGCTCTTCGCGATCCAGTGTGAGCACAACAGCTTCCACCTCGTCGCCCACTTTCATGAAGTCTTGAGCTGAGCGCAAGTGTTGTGTCCAGCTCATTTCCGAAACGTGAATCAAACCTTCCACACCCGGAGCAATTTCGATGAATGCACCGTAATCAGCCATCACAACAACCTTGCCCTTCACCTTGTCGCCTACCTTTAGGTTCGGGTCTAAAGCGTCCCAAGGATGCGGTGTCAGCTGCTTCAAGCCAAGAGCGATACGCTTCTTCTCATCGTCGAAGTCGAGGATAACGACATTGATCTTCTGGTCGAGCTGCACAACCTCGTCCGGATGAGTAACACGACCCCAAGAGAGGTCTGTGATGTGGATCAATCCATCCACACCGCCAAGGTCGATAAACACGCCGTAAGAAGTGATGTTCTTCACAGTCCCTTCCAATATCTGACCCTTTTCCAGCTTTGAGATAATTTCTTTCTTCTGAGCTTCCAGCTCTGCTTCTATCAGTGCCTTGTGCGATACCACAACGTTCCTGAATTCCTGATTGATCTTTACGATCTTAAATTCCATCGTCTTCCCAACAAACACATCGTAGTCGCGGATAGGCTTCACGTCGATCTGTGAACCTGGCAAGAATGCTTCTATACCGAACACGTCCACAATCATACCACCCTTCGTGCGGCACTTCACGTAACCCTTGACGATTTCGTCCTTTTCAAGTGCTTCGTTCACGCGATCCCAAGAACGTGATGCACGGGCTTTTTTGTGTGATAGCACCAATTGCCCTTTCTTGTCTTCTTGATTTTCGATGTAGACTTCAACTTCGTCGCCTACCTTCAAATCAGGGTTGTAACGAAACTCAGCCATAGGCACAACGCCGTCGCTTTTGTAGCCGATGTTCACAACCACCTCACGTTTGTTCATAGCCGTCACTTTTCCCACAACGACATCTTTGTCTTTCACGGTGTTCAGCGTCTCGTCGTACGTCTTCTCGAGCTCTTCTTTGCTCTTCGCACCGCAAGTTTCCCCTTTCTCAAATGTTTCCCAGTTGAAATCTTCAACCGGCTGAATGTTCTTCAAATTTTCCATCCCTTTAATGTTAATACTTGAGTTTAATTAGTAAGTTAGACATTATGTTGCCATATATCTCAAAAAACGCAGCAAAGGTAGTTTTTTCTTTTCCCCCACTTTCATTTTATTGCATTATTATAGGTATATCTCTCCGAAAAACTCGGGTCTGTGGAAGTCGGGTGCCGGTGCCTCCACCGGACTCCAGCTGACAAAATGAGGATGCTCCGTTCCGTCGGCACACTTATAGAAGTTACCCATGATTTTCTCAGGCAACAGCCCCTCCTTTATCCCCATCAACGAGAAAGGCAAAGCAACAATCAGTTCCCAAGCATGCACGCCGCGCCTTTCGCAAAAAGGACGCTCTCCGAGAGACGAACGGCGTCTTATCATGTCATACTCCTCAGCAGTTAGATTTGTCTTTACCTCACGCGACATTCTACGCGCCGCCTCACAGTGACCTATGCAGTTGAATTCGAAGTTCATATACTCTTCCACGCCCTCTCTTTGCATGAAAAACTCCACACAACTGTCCTTGTGCACCGCCATGTCGTCTGCGTAGCACATCGCCATCAGCGAGAGCCCCCTCACAAAATAACGGATGTAAAGGTTCTTGTTCGTTCGCGCTATGTCGAAAGTCACAATCGGCTTATACGGATATTCCTTCCAGTTTATCACATTGATGTATTCCCGCAACGCATACCGCTCCATCTGGAAGCCGACCGATGTCAGATCCAGGGCATCCAAAGCTGTCAAACAAGGCACCTTGATTTTTTTCTTTTCCATCATTTCCAAAAAAGCGACCGTTATCCCTGTAACAAAAAAAGGAGTCAAGCCCCGTAGACTTAACTCCCTGTTTCCAAACAGTCGGGGTGAGAAGATTCGAACTTCCGACCACACGCCCCCCAGACGCGTACTCTAACCGGGCTGAGCTACACCCCGCTATTTTTCGGCGGCGAAGGTAGGGCATTTCTTTTTACACGCCAAAACTTTCACGATAAAAATCCAGCGACTCCAGTATCATCTCCTTTGCTACCTCTTGGTTTATCTTCACCTTGCCTATGTCGGAAAGCAACGTGAAGTTGATTACGCCGCCCGCGTTCTTCTTGTCGTGCGTCATCAGCTCATACAACGCGTCGTAGTCTTTGCAACCGAAAGCAAACGACGGATAATAGTCTTTTATGTATCTCACCACAGAACTTAGACAATTCGACGGAAAGCCCGAGAGCACATGAGAGAGATACAGCTCGCTCACAATGCCCGCTGCCACAGCATGACCGTGTAGCAGAGGTCTGCGCTTCTTGAATGATAGACTTTCGTAGGCATGACCGATGGTGTGACCAAAGTTCAACGCTTTACGGATACCCATCTCCTTCGGGTCTTCTGCCACAATACGCTCTTTGACGGCAACAGACTCTGCCACCATACGCCCGAGAGCGTCGTAGTCTATCTCCCCGTCAGGGTCGAACTGCATAACCGATGCATAAGCATCCTCAGAGCTTATCAGCGCATGCTTGATCATCTCCGCGTAGCCCGACAGGAGGTTGGCGCGGTCTAATGTCCTGAGAAATCCACAATCAATGAATACACACTTAGGGGGATAGAACGCCCCTATCTCGTTCTTCAACCCGTTGAAGTTGATTCCCGTCTTTCCTCCTACCGCGGCATCGACAGATGCCATCAGCGTCGTGGGGATGTTCACCGTCGTCAGACCACGTTTGAAGGTCGCCCCTGCAAAACCTCCCATGTCCGTCACCATGCCGCCTCCAAGATTTACCAACACCGAACGGCGCGAAGCTCCCCCGCGCGACAGGCGCATCCAGATGTCAGACAAAGCTTCCAAAGACTTATGTGTATCTCCCGCCTCAACAGTTATCACCTCCGCGCCGCTTATCGCCGGCACATCACTCACACGAGGGTAACACTTATCTTTCGTGTTCGTATCGGTGAGCACAAACACCTTGTCATACTCCAACGATGCAAACAACGCCTCCAAGTCTGCTTCAAGATCTCCCGAGATCACCACCTTCTGTTCCATATCTTCTTTCTTCCTTTTTTCATCCTGCCCCGCAAAGGTATCATATGTCCTCAGACCAACAAAAGCCTCCTCCAAACAAAACATCCCGTACACCCAAGATGTCATCCCGCATCCCCGAAATGTCAAGTGCGCATATACAATTAATGTATACATAGTCCGCCATGAGAGCGGTCAAAAACGAAAGGATCAATACTTTTGGTCAAAACTATCGATCCTCCTCATTTTTGTCATTTTCCCCAATCGGAAGCAGTACGGCTAATGTCGAGGAGTTGGCGGACGTCGGTCCGCCATGACGGCTTTTGCGAGGGCGGCGGCGTTTGCATTTTATCGTATCTTTGCACGTCGAACAAAAAGAGACGAACGATACATGAAGAATTTCCTTACATCATTGTTTTCTTCGCCGAAAGACGAGGACAGCGCGGAAGAGAAAGCAAAAAACGATCTGAAAAACTTCGATATATTGAAGTACGACGGTGTGCGTGCCATGCGTATGCGGAAGATGGACTATGCCATAAGATGTTTCCGCGAGGCATTGAGCATAGAAGAAGATTTTGAGACGATGAACTATCTCTCGGGTGCCTACTCTGCGATGAACCGGCATGAAGAGGCTCTCGAGGTGCTGAATCGTATGGTGGAATTGCAGCCGGAGGATGTGTCGACATTGCTATCAAGAGTCGGTGTGCTCTTTATGCTTGATAAGGATGCGGAGGTGATAGCAGACTGTATGCGGGTGATTGAAATAGACGGGGGTAATCATGTGGCGTGGTTTCTTATGGCAAAAGCAAAGAGAGCGACGGGCGACCTGCTCGGTGCAGTGGGCGACCTCACGAAGGCAATCGCCCTGAAAGACGATTTTACAGATGCTTATCTGCTCCGTGCCGAGGTGCTTCGCGACATGCAGCAACCGAAGGAGGCACTGCCCGACGCAGAGAAGGCAGTGGCACTGGCAGAGGAAGAAGAATCGGTGTATCTTGTGCGGGGGACGGTGCACGAGGCATTGGGCGAGATAGACGCGGCAGCGGAAGATTATCAGCATGCCCTCGACCTTAACCCTTTCAATGAGGAGGCATGCATACGTAAGGGTGTGCTTCTGCTTGCCGGAGGCTTCGTGGACGAAGCAATCGCTCTGTTCGACGAAGCAATAGAGATGCGTCCCGACTTTGCAAGGGCATACGCCGAGCGCGGACGGGCAAAGAACATCAAGGGCGACAAAGACGGCGCGTTCGAGGACTTGAAGAAATCCATCGAGCTAAACCCCGACGGCGAGATGGCAAAGCGTATAGAGGGCGAACATTGCAACTTCGACGACCTCTACAAAGGCGGTATCTTTTAGGGAGCACTGCCTAAAAATGCAAATGATGCTTTGTTTGTAAGAAAAAAGCGTCTACCTTTGCGACCCATTATTGGAGACTCCGGATAATAACAAGTAAACATATACAGAAGATGAAGAGAACATTTCAGCCTTCCAACAGGAAGAGAAAAAACAAGCATGGCTTTCGTTCGAGAATGACAACGGCAAACGGTCGCAGAGTGTTGGCTGCCCGTCGTGCTAAAGGAAGAGCTAAACTGACAGTATCGGACGAATACAATGGATAACCTCCCCGCCTGAAGGAGAGAGAAAAGATTGTGTTTGGAAAGTAAAGGTTTTTGTGAAAGGGCCTTTACTTTCTTTGTTTTAACGGCTTTGTTCCCTACTTTTGACCTCGACTGAAAAACAAGAAACAAGAGATGAGTAGCTTTTTGGTTCGGCTTGTGAAGAATCCGTTCGTCGGAAATCTTCTGCTGGCGGTGGTCGTTGCTTGCGGATTGGTTTACGGTGCGCTGCGGTGGCTCGACGTGTACACGAGGCATGGCGAGGCTGTGGAGGTGCCGGATGTGAAAGGTCTGAAGATGGACGAGGCTACCGGAGTTCTCGAGCAAAGCGGGTTGCAATATAATGTCATCGACTCTGTCTTCTCGAAGGATGTGGAGCCGGGTGCCATCGTGGAGCTTGTGCCGAGCGCAGGGCAGAAAGTGAAGGAAGGGCGGATTGTGTTTATCACGGTGAACGCGCTGACATCACAAATGGCAACCATCCCCGAGGTGGAAGACCTGTCGCTACGCCAAGCATACGCCCTCTTGAAAGCTCGCGGGTTCGAGAGGATAGATGTGGAATATGTTGCCGGCGACTACAAGGATTTGGCTGTTGCCGTTGAGCTGCGTGGACGGGTGCTGAAAAAGGATGAGCACGTCCCTCTCACTGCACCATTGGTGCTGAAGGTGAGCAGCGGAGAAGCCGAGATGCCGGTGGATTCGTTGCAGGAAGATGCGTCTGTGGTGTCGATAGAGAGCGAAGAAGAAAACTGGTTTTAGCTATGGATGAATTTTTCGATGAGATAGACGACGAACGAGCAGACGACCTGTTGGAGCAAAACGATGACGGCTCGACTAAGCTGTATGAGCATTTCCGTTTTGTTGCAGATCGTAGGCAATCGCTGCTACGGGTAGACAAGTTTTTGGTCGACCGTATGTTTGGTGCCACGCGCAACAGGATACAGCTTGCAGCAGATGCCGGCTATATCATGGCAAACGGAAAGCCGGTGAAGAGCAATTACCGTGTGAAGCCGGAAGATGTGGTGACGATAATGATGACACGCCCGCGACACGATTTCACCATAGAGCCGGAGAATATCCCCATAAAGATAGTTTACGAAGACGACGACCTGTTGGTGGTGAACAAACCGGCAGGGTTGGTTGTGCATCCGGGTCACGGCAATTATACAGGGACACTGGTAAACGCCCTTGCGTGGTATCTCAAAGACGACCCGAGCTACGATCCCAACGACCCTTCGCTCGGACTGGTACACCGCATCGACAAAGACACATCAGGGCTGCTGGTGATAGCAAAGAAGCCGGAAGCCAAAGCACGGCTGTCTCTTCAGTTCTACAATAAGACGACACAACGTGAATATCGTGCTCTTGTGTGGGGGATCGTGAAGGAAGACGAAGGTCGAATAGAAGGAAACATAGGGCGCGACCCGAAAAACCGTATGCAGATGACCGTGTTTCTCGAAGGCGACCAGGGGAAACCGGCAGTGACGCACTACACTGTGTTGGAACGCTTGGGATATGTCTCGTTGGTGAGGTGTCGCTTGGAGACAGGGCGTACACATCAGATCCGCGTACACATGAAATATATCGGACATACGCTTTTCAACGACGAGCGTTACGGAGGAAACGAGATCTTGAAAGGGACGACTCATACGAGATACAAACAGTTCGTGCAAAACTGCTTTGCCATTTGCCCTCGTCAGGCATTGCATGCCAAGACGCTGGGGTTTGTTCATCCGACAACCGGCGAGGAGATGTTTTTCGACTCCGAGATACCGGACGACATGACGCAGCTGGTAAACAAATGGC
>CAVJTV010000123.1:0-7119 GCA_963652435.1 Desulfovibrionaceae bacterium
GCTTTTGTAATGGCTAGAAATAGCATTTCTAATCCCATGCAGCTTTTGTAACGGCAAGAAATGGCATTTCTAATCCCATGCAGCTTTTGTAACGGCTAGAAATAGCATTTCTAATCCCATGCAGCTTTTGTAATGGCTAGAAATAGCATTTCTAATCCCATGCAGCTTTTGTAACGGCAAGAAATGGCATTTCTAATCCCATGCAGCTTTTGTAATGGCTAGATACGGATTACAAGACCTTGCCGCGACAGTTAGTGTTGGGTGTGTATATGTGCAATAAGGTATAAGCGGCGGCTTTTAGGCGTATTAAGCCCGTTATGAAAAGAAACTCTACCTTTGCGGTGTCGGGTTGGAAGCCTTGCGTCGGAGGTAAAGCATTTTTACGATGAAAGAGTCTGTACGGATACTTCGTTTCATTATTGTCGGGACGTTGAACGCTCTCATCACTGCCCTTGTTGTCTGGGTGCTGATGGAAGGGTTCGGGTGCAACTACCTTTGGTCGAACGTTGCCGGATACGCTGCTGCCCTCGTCAACAATTTCTGCTGGAGCAAGTACTGGGTGTTTTCTTGCGGCAGCGGGAAGTCGCGCCGCGAGATACCTCTTTTTCTCATAGCCTTCGGGTGTGCCTACTTCTTGCAGTTCCTTTCCCTGCTGCTGATGGTCGAGGTCGGTGGGATGAACGAATACCTGGCGCAGTTCATCGGACTGTTTGTCTACGGTGCTGTGAACTTCACGATGAACCGCAGGTTTACATTTCGGGTGAAATAGGTTCGCCGTATAATCTTTTGCGTACATTTGCCGGCACGTAAAAGAATTCAAAATCCGATTTACACCATGAGACATTTATTCTTTGGGACGCTATGCGCCCTGTTTTTCTCCGTTTTGTGTGCATGCCAGGCGGCGGACGCACGCAAACCAATCAAGACATTGCTCATCACAGGGCAGAACAATCATAACTGGCAGCTCAGCCATGTCGTGTTGAAACAGATACTGGAAAACTCCGGACGTTTTGCCGTCGACTTTGCCGTGTCGCCATCTGCAGGGCAGGATATGTCGGGCTTTGTGCTCGATTTCACGCCCTACGAGCTGGTGGTGCTCGACTATAACGGCGACTCGTGGCCCGAGGAGACCAACCGCCGTTTCCTCGAGTTCGTGCAGAAGGGTGGGGGCGTGGTCGTCTACCATGCTGCCGACAATGCCTTCTCGGGATGGAAAGAGTTCAACGAAATCTGTGCTCTCGGCGGCTGGGAAGGAAGGGATGAAAACTCCGGTCCGTATGTCTACTGGCAGGACGGACACCTGGTGAAGGACAGCTCCGCCGGTCCCGGCGGCTCGCACGGTCAGCAGCACGAATATGTGTTGAACAGCCGCACGAAAGACCATCCCATCATGAAAGGCTTGCCGCTGAAATGGCGTCACACGAAAGACGAGCTCTACGACCGTATGCGCGGTCCGGGCAATATCGGCGACTTGCTCTACTCTGCTTATTCCGACAAGAACACGGGCGGGTCGGGTCGCGAAGAGCCGCTTATCTTCACTGTCGACTATGGCAAGGCGCGCATATTCCACACCATGCTCGGGCATGCCGGAGCTTCGGTGGAAGATAACACGGCTATGCAGTGCACCGGCTTTCAGGTTCTCCTGCTGCGCGGCGCGGAATGGGCAGCGACAGGCAAGGTGACGCAGAAAGTACCGAAAGATTTCCCGACGGAAGCAAAGAGTACGTACCGCAAGGATTATAAGGAGCAGAAATAAAAAGAAAGAGAATATGTATGAGAGAGGGGGAGTGGTTTCATTCCCCCTTTTCATTTCCCCGAAGGCTCACGATGCCGTCTTCGAGGGAGAAACGCTCGTCGTGCTCCGTGAGGAAACGAATGGCGGTAATCAGCTTGTCGGCAGGGAAAGGGAGACTCTCCGTCAGCCGCTTTGCATCCATAGGACCACCGGCAAGCGCGGATAGCAGGGCTTCGCGGATGGCATTGAAGGTGTGGTTGCTCAGTCCGGAGTCGTTCTTCGCAAGGCATACGTCGCAGCATCCGCAGTCCGCCGCCCCTTTCTCTCCGAAATAGGTTGTCAGCATCCGGCTTCGGCAGACCTTGTCCTCGTTGATGTATTCAATCACGCGGTCGATGCGGGTCGCGAACCGCTCCTTGCGCTCCTCGTACACCGAACGTGGAATGGAGAGGTATCTCACCTCTTCGCGGGTGCGGGTATAGATGACGAGCGGTGTTTTCTTCCGAGGGATATAGTTTACGATATGGTATTTCGAGAGACCGACGAGGGTGTTGTACACTTCGTCACGGCTCAAACCCGTGCGGGTGGCAATGATGCCTTCGTCAATATACACGTAGTCGGCAAACAGTCCGGTGTAGGAACGCAGGATGCACTGCACAACCTCATCGGTCTTCCCCTCCTGATGCAGATAGCTGTACAGGTCGTCGCGCGAGACGGTAAACAAAAGTCGGGAGGCACTGTCTTGCTCTTCCGTATATTCTATGTAGCCTGCCATCTCTATCATCTTCAGTGCATGATGTGCCTGCAGCTGCGAGAACTTATACGCCGCGCAGAAATCGCCGAGCGAGAAGTCGTGCACCGTATCTAATCCAAACCCCATTGCCACCTGACAGTAGTTGCCCAAGGCATCGTATACTCTCCCGATAAGCTCCCTGTCGGGAAACTCGTCGCTCAGCCGCTTCTTCAGTTTCGTGCAGTCGATGTTCGAACAGAGTGCTACGGCGTATGCCCTCAGTCCGTCGCGCCCTGCGCGCCCTGCCTCCTGATAGTATTCCTCCAGCGAGCCTGGCATATCGAGATGCACAACCAGGCGCACGTCAGGCTTGTCGATACCCATGCCGAAGGCGTTGGTCGACACAATCACCCGACACTCGTCCCGCTTCCAGCGGTTTTGCCGCAGCTCTTTCTCCTCGCGGTTAAGCCCTGCGTGGAAGAAGTCTGCCGATATGCCTTCCTTTTGGAGCAGCGTTGCCACTTCCTTTGTCCGCTGCCGGTTGCGCACATACACGATGGCAGTGCCCGGCACGCGGTTGAGGATATGAACCAGCATACCCAATTTGTCTTCCGTATGCCGCACGATGTAGGAGAGGTTCTCGCGCACAAAGCTCTTCCTGAATACGTTCTCTTTCTTGAAGCGCAGCCGCCGTTGTATGTCGCGCACCACATCGGGCGTTGCTGTGGCTGTCAGTGCCAGCACCGGCACCTCGGGCAGGCTCTCGCGTATGTCGGCAATGCTGAGGTAGGAGGGGCGGAAGTCGTAGCCCCATTGCGAGATGCAGTGGCTCTCGTCGACAACGAGGAGGCAGACGTTCATTGCATGCAGTTTGCTTTGGAATAACTCCGTCTTCAGCCTTTCGGGCGAGACATAGAGGAACTTGTAGCCTCCGAAGATGCAGTTTTCCAGTTGCGTGATGATCTCCACCCGCGACATCCCCGAATAGACGGCAGTCGCCTTGATGCCCAACTTACGTAGATTGTCCACCTGGTCTTTCATCAAGGCGATAAGAGGCGTGACGACAATACACACACCCTCCATCGTCATTGCCGGCACCTGGAAGGTGATGGACTTGCCTCCGCCCGTGGGCATCAGTCCGAGGGTGTCGTTCCCCTCCGCAACGGAGCGGATAATGTCTTCCTGCAACGGGCGGAACGACGTGTACCCCCAGTACTTCTCCAATATCTCATGGTAGATGTCCACCGGAGCGCAATCTAAATGTTGTCGACCTTTATGTCTTTAATCAGCAGTTGCAGGGAAGTGCTTCCGTTGTATGTGTTCTCTTCCACCGTGTAGCAGATGTTGAAAGGTTTGCCATCCTTGATGGCTGTGCCGTGCCGGCTCATGCCGAAGGCTATGCCGTGAGAGGGCGTGCTCACCGTGTTGTCCACCACGTCCAGCTTGATATGCTCCAGCTCCTTTCCCACCAGACGGCTTGTGCCGTAGTCTTTCACGTTGAGCGAGCAGAACACCGGCTTCTTGTTGTCCGGACCGAAAGGGCTCATCTTCTTCAGCTCGTTAAGCAGCTTCATGTTGACATCCTTCAAGTCGAGCACGGCGTCGACATCTATTTGCGGGGTCATCTGCTCGGGGATAATCCCTTCGGCAGCGAGACGGAGAAACCTTTCAGTGAAAGCCTCCAGGTTTTCTTCCTTGAGCGAGAGACCTGCGGCGTAGGTATGCCCGCCGAAGTTCTCGAGCAGGTCGCGGCAACCTTCGATTGCCTTGTATATGTCGAAGCCCGTAACCGAGCGGGCAGAGCCTGTGATCATCTCTGTCGAATGTGTCAGCACAACTGTCGGACGGCAGTATTTTTCCGTCAGTCGGGAAGCTACGATGCCTATCACCCCTTTGTGCCACTCGCGGTTGTAGACAACGATGGCCTTCTTGTTTTCCATATCAGAGAAGCCGTCGATGATGGCACTGGCTTCGTCGGTTATCTTCTTGTCAAGCTCGCGGCGCTCGTCGTTGTACTGGTCGATGCTCTCGCTCTTCTCGTGTGCATCCTCCTCGTCTTTTGTCAGCAGCAGATCGACAGCCTCGCGTCCGTTCATCATACGTCCGGAGGCATTGATGCGCGGACCGATCTTGAACACTATGTCGTCTGTCGTGATCTCTTTCCCTTTCAGTCCGCAGATGTCGATAATCCCCTTTAGTCCGAGGCTCGGATTACTGTTCAGTTGTTTCAGTCCGTAGTATGCAAGGATACGGTTCTCGCCGGTTATGGGCACGATGTCGGAAGCGATGCTCACGGCAGTCAGCTCCAACAGCTCTTCCAAGTTTGTCTGCGGGATGCCGTTGCTTTGTGCAAAAGCCTGCATGAACTTGAAGCCCACGCCGCAGCCCGAGAGATGCTTGTAAGGATAAACAGAGTCCACACGCTTGGCATCGAGCACTGCCACTGCGTCGGGCAGCGTGTCGTCGGGCATGTGATGGTCGCAGATGATAAAGTCGATGCCTTTGCTCTTGGCATATTCCACCTTGTCGATGGCTTTTATCCCGCAGTCGAGCGAGATGACGAGCGTCACGCCATGCTCGTAGGCATAATCAATCCCCTTGTAAGAAATGCCGTAACCCTCGTCGTAGCGGTCCGGAATGTAATAGTCCAAAGACGAGGAGAACGGTCTCAAGTATTTGTAGACAAGCGACACGGCAGTCGTGCCGTCCACATCATAATCGCCGTAAATCAAAATCTTCTCTTTGTTTCCGAGAGCCATGTTGAGCCGAGCCACCGCCTTGTCCATGTCGGGCATGAGATACGGGTCGTGCAAATTGCTCAAGCTGGGTCTGAAAAACTTTCTTGCCTTTTCGGCTGTCTCAATTCCCCTTCTGACAAGCAGCAGGCAAACAGCCGGACTGAAACCGATTTCGGCAACCAGTGCGTCTCTCTTACGTAATTCTTCTTGTGTAGGGGTTTGTAAATTCCATTTGTTAGTCATTATATATTGTTTTTTTTCTTGTCGCAAGCAACGAGTGAGCGTCCGTCTCCTCACGGGGAGGGTCTCACTTTTGAGCTCGTAAAAGTAGACATTAAAAGGGAGACCGGACGGAGGTGTTAAGTATAATTATAGTTCCACCCTACGAGTGCGCCGTGGCAGGCTGTATTTGAGTGGAAGGCGAATTGTCGTAATTTTGCCGGCTCAACAAAAACATTTATAAAGACATGGAAAGTACACGTCGTTCCTTTCTCAAAAGGATGACTGCCGCCGGCGTTGGTGCGGCAGGTTTGGCTGTTGCCGGCTCGGCTACGGCAGCCACAAATGCAGGCTCTACGGAGCAGAAGAAGAAAAAGACAGCCGGAAAAGATGATGGTAAGCTGCGTTTCGGGTTTATCGGGACAGGCTCGCGCTGCCATGAGCACATCAACAATGTGCTGGGCATTCCGGGCAATAAGATCGTCGCCATCTGCGACATTCAGCAGGGACCGATAGAGAGCACCCTCAAACATATTGCGAAGTTCAACGTGGATGCCCCGAAGGTATATACCGGCAGCGAGCGTGCGTTCGAGAAGATGCTGGAGGGCGAGGAGCTGGATTGCGTTATTATTGCCAGCCCGTGGGAATGGCATGCGCCGATGGCTGTCGCTGCGATGAAAGCCGGCGTGCCCTACGTCGGTGTGGAGGTGTCTGCCGCAAATACGCTGGAAGAATGTTGGGACTTGGTCAATGCGTCGGAAGAGACGGGTAGCCATCTGAACATTATGGAGAATGTGTGCTATCGTCGCGACTGCATGGCTGCGCTCAACATGGTGCGCGAAGGGTTGTTTGGCGAGCTGCTTCACGGCGGCTGCGGATATGAGCACGACCTGCGCGACGTGAAGTTCAACGACGGAAAGCATTATTCATATCAAAAAGGTGGCGAGCTGCGTATGGGGCAGACGGCTTTTGCCGAGGCTCAGTGGCGCACGAACCATTCCGTACACCGCAACGGGGATATTTACCCGACACATGGAATAGGTCCGGTTGCCAACTGCATGGACATTAACCGTGGCAACCGTTTCATCGCAATGTCTGCCATGGCTACGCAGTCTCGTGGATTGCATAAGTTCATCCTCGACAACGGCGGCGAGAACCATCCGTTGGCAAAGGTCCGTTTCAACCTTGGCGACATTGTGACATCCATGATTAAGTGTGCAAACGGACAGACCATCATTGTCACCCACGACACCAACTCTCCCCGCCCGTATTCTCTCGGCTTCCGCGTTCAGGGAACAAACGGTTTGTGGATGAACGACGGTGACCATGTGTATGTCGAGGGCGAGTCGAAGCCCCACCGTTGGGACAGCTCCGACGACTGGTTTAAGAAGTACGACCATAAGCTGTGGGCGCGACTTGATGCCGAGGCAAAGGAAGCCGGGCATGGGGGAATGGATTATATCATGATGTACGACCTCATCGACCGTATCAGAAACAAACGTCCGACACCTATGGATTGCTACGACGCGGCAGCATGGAGCGCGATCTCTGCCCTCTCGGAAATGTCCATTGCGCGCGGCGGTGCGTTGGTGGACTTCCCCGACTTCACTCGCGGAAAGTGGATAAACCGTCAGCCCGAATTCGGATTGTAAAAACAAGAGGGGCATAAGGTAAAATGGGCTGCGGCGTGATTG
>CAVJTV010000124.1:0-7116 GCA_963652435.1 Desulfovibrionaceae bacterium
CGTTTTCTTTTTGCTCTTGAAGCAACATGATTTACTGATCTAGGCATAATTCTAATCTGTTTTGAATGTTAGCGTCACCTACGGTCGGATGATCTTTCTTTGCTAATACATTCGGTTAATAAAAATCTTTGTAAAACTCGCTCAATTAAAGAAGATCACTTCAAGCAAAGCATTTGCTTCACAGAACCTACATTCACAGCATCAACGATACCGGTGTGCGTCAGATTTCTCTTTGCTTTCTTCGTCTTCTTAGTCAGAATGTGACTTTTAAAAGCATGTTTTCTCTTGATCTTTCCTGTTCCGGTAAGGGCGAACCTCTTTTTGGCACCGGAATTAGTCTTCATCTTAGGCATTTTCCAATTATGTTTTAATTATTAAACTCACCCCTTTCGGGGCATATCTCATTCCTTTGTCTCTTTCACTGCGGCAGCCTTCGGAGCTCCTCCCTTTTTAGGCGTCAACATGATTATCATGCGCTTACCTTCCAACACCGGCATTTGCTCAACACGTCCGTAATCTTCCAAATCGTTGGCAAAACGAAGCAGCAACACCTCGCCCTGCTCCTTGAAAAGAATTGAACGTCCTCTGAAGAACACGTAGGCTTTCACCTTAGAGCCTTCGCTCAAGAACCCTTTCGCATGCTTCAGCTTGAAGTTATAATCATGATCGTCGGTCTGTGGTCCGAAACGAATCTCCTTGACAACAACCTTGACAGACTTTGCCTTCTGCTCTTTCTGCTTTTTCTTCTGCTGATAGATGAATTTCTGATAATCGGCAATTCTACAAACGGGGGGCTCGGCATTTGGTGAAATCTCAATCAGGTCCAACCCTTGTTCCTCGGCGATTTGCAACGCCTGCGATATCGGGTATACGCCCTGTTCTACATTTTCACCGACTAATCGAACTTCACGAGTACGAATACGTTCGTTGATTCTGTACTGTTCTTTTAGGCTGTCATTCTTCATTCAAAAAGATTTATTCTCCTCGTTATTTGTTATTTATTTGTTTTTGTTCTGCCAACGATTCATCATTTCTTCCACTTCATCGTTCAAAAGCGCGGCAAAGGTATCAATTTTCATTAAACCTTTATCTCCTTCACCTTGTTTTCTCACAGAGACTTCGTTGTTCTCAGCCTCTTTCTCTCCGACGATAAGCATATAGGGAATACGTTTCAATTCGTTGTCGCGAATCTTTCTGCCGACCTTCTCGTTTCTGTCGTCCACCAACACACGAATATCCTTGTCCTCCAACTGCCGAGCGACGCTCCATGCATAATCGTTGAATTTCTCGCTTATAGGCAGGATACATACCTGATCCGGAGTGAGCCACAACGGGAACTTACCACCTGTATGCTCAATCAACACTGCCACGAAACGTTCCATCGAGCCGAACGGAGCACGGTGTATCATCACAGGGCGATGTTTCTTGTTGTCCTCTCCCGTATATTCCAATCCGAAACGTTCCGGCAGGTTATAGTCCACCTGAATCGTTCCCAACTGCCAACGGCGACCGATTGCATCCTTCACCATAAAGTCGAGCTTCGGACCGTAGAAAGCTGCCTCGCCATATTCCACCTTTGCCTTCAAGCCTTTCTCCTGGCAGGCTTCGATGATGGCGGTTTCCGCCTTTTCCCAGTTCTCTTCCGAACCGATATACTTCTCTCTGTTTACCTTATCACGCAAGGAAATTTGTGCCTCGAAGTTCTCGAAATCGAGTGCCTTAAAGATGATGAAGATAATGTCCATCACCTTCAGAAACTCGTCTTTCAACTGATCCGGACGACAGAAGAGGTGAGCGTCGTCCTGCGTAAAGCCACGAACCCTTGTCAATCCGTGCAACTCACCGCTCTGCTCATAACGATAGACCGTACCGAACTCCGCAAAACGCAGCGGCAGGTCTTTGTACGAACGGGGGAATGCCTTGAAGATTTCGCAGTGGTGCGGACAGTTCATCGGTTTCAGCAGGAACTCCTCGCCTTCCTGCGGCGTATGTATCGGCTGGAACGAATCCTTGCCATATTTTGCATAGTGACCGGAAGTGACATAGAGTTGCTTACCTCCGATATGCGGCGTCATCACCTGCTGATAGCCATATTTCTTTTGTATACGCTTCAGGAAATCCTCGAGCTTCAGTCTCAGCTGTGTGCCTCGAGGCAACCATAAAGGAAGACCTGCGCCTACAGCTGCCGAGAACGTGAACAACTCCAGCTCCTTGCCAATCTTACGGTGGTCGCGTTTCTTGGCTTCCTCCAACAATGCCAGATACTCATCCAGCATCTTCTTTTTCGGGAAAGTGATACCATACAAACGAACCAGCTGCTTGCGTTTCTCATCCCCGCGCCAATAGGCACCTGCCACGCTCAGAATCTTCACAGCCTTTATATACGATGTGTTCGGTATGTGCGGACCACGGCACAAGTCCGTGAAAGAGCCTTGCGTATACGTTGTGATTTTACCGTCTTCAAGCTCGCTTATAAGCTCTGTCTTGTATATCTCTCCTCTGTCGCCGAACAGCTTCAAGGCATCCGCCTTGGAAATGTCCTGCCGTTTGATCTCTTCCTTTTTAGCAACCAGCTCGAGCATTTTCGCTTCGATAGCGGCGAAATCGCCTTCCTTAATGGTAGCTTCCCCAGGGTCAACATCGTAGTAGAATCCGTTCTCGATAGCCGGACCTATACCGAACTTGATACCAGGGTAAAGCTCCTGCAAAGCCTCAGCCATCAAATGCGCACTCGAATGCCAAAAAGCATGCTTGCCTTCGTCGTCGTCCCATTTCAAGAGCTTCACAGAAGCATCCTGTGTGATAGGGCGGGTGAGATCCCAAGTCTCACCGTTCACACTCGCAGCCAAAACTTCCTGTGCCAAACGTGAACTGATGCTCTCCGCAATCTGCATGGCGGTAGTCCCTTCTGCGTATTCCCTTACGGAATCATCCGGAAATGTAATCTTTATCATAACTTGTCTTCTATATTATACGTTACAATCAAGGCGCAAAATTAGTACTCTTTTTGTAAAGGACCGACCGTTTTGGTCAAAAGGACCGATCGTCCTATTTACGTCTGCCGATTGATCCAATCAAAAGATATATATGTTTTACTCGAAAGATATATATGTTTTGACCGAAAGATATATATGTCTTTAGGAAAACGGTTAAACCTTGCGTCGGATGGCAAAGGTTTGTCAGTTGCTTGTCATGCGCTTGATGATGCTATAAGCATTGATGATACCCAGCTCGCCGGCTTTACTCAGGTCTGCAATACCTTGATTGGCATCTCCCAGTGACAGACGCGCCAACCCGCGATTGAAATATGCTTCCGCAAAATCAGGGTCACGCTTGATTGCCTCGTTGTAATCTTGTATGGCTGCCCGAAAGTCGCGTTGCGAGCAACGCAGATTGCCGCGATTGAAGTAAGCATACACAAACCCGGGGTTCAGACGGATAACCATATCATAGTCGCGGGTAATCATTTCGTGCTCATAGGCTTTTTTCTTGTCCTTTACTTCTGCAGATGTCGGGTCTGATGTGGGCGACTTCGTCAAAGCTCCTTGTCCCATCTTGAAACTCATGCTGCCCATCGACACGCCAATGTCGTCTGTGGACGCTGCTTGCGACATATCGTAAATCATCTGCTTGTAGCGTACCACCGCACGATTGAAATAAGCCATGGTATATGTCGGGTCAAGCTCGACAACCTTGTCGAAGTCCTTGATCGCTTCGGAGAAGTCCTGCACCAGCATATAATCGATGGCACGGCCGAACCATGCATCTGCATTGTTTGGTTGCGCCTCTATCTTCGACGAGAACTCGTTGATCGACGCAAAATGCACCGCAACCTGATCTTCCGTAAGAGCCGCTTCTTCGTTTGTGATACGCAGCTTGCGTGAAAGGACCATGCGGGCGTTGTATTCCTCAATCATTTTGTCGTAATAGACAAGTTTCTTGACGGGGTCTATCTTCTCGTAATAAGTCAACACGAACTGTGGCTCAAGGTCAACACGCACGTTCCTATCCTGCACACGTCCACGGACATCGCTTTGATATTTGTTCCTGCGTTCTTCCTCTTTGTCGTATACCACCAGGCGGTTGAACTTACTTATGTTTTTGTCCGATTTCTCACGTGTGTTCTCATCCGTCGCATTGGCAGTCTGAGTGCCGGCGGACTGCGTGGAAGAAGTTTTCCTATCGGTGTTCTTCTCTTGATTGACGGCTGTCCAGTAATCACGGTCGGCACCCGCCAGATCGTTCATCTTACGTTTGGCTTCCGAACGGCTGTAATAACCCGGGGTAAAGTTCGGATACTGACTTAGGACAACATCGAAATCGCTTACAGCCCCATGATAGTCGCCCGTCTCGAAACGCAGGAGGGCACGGTTGTAGTAAGCCATATAGTTGTCCGGCTCCAGCCGCAGAACCACGTCGAAGTCCTCGATTGCACGGTTGTTGTCGCCCACCTGATAGCGGAGCAGCCCTCGGTTGAAACGGGCAATCAGATTGTCTTTATCCATACTTATCACCTGGTCGTAGTCGCTCATTGCTCCACGAAGGTCGTTCTTCTGATAACGCACCAGCCCTCGGTTTATGTAATAGCCGCTTTCGCGTGTATTCAGATGGATGGCTTCGTTCAGGTCGGCAAGCGCGCCGTCCAGGTTGTTGGTCTGATAAAGCAGTATGGCACGGTTGCCATACGACGGAGCGTAGTACGGGTCCATCGCAATAGCCTTGTCATAGTCGGCAAGAGCTTTCGCGGTATCCCCCTTTTCGCTATACATCGCTCCACGAGTCAGATAATTTATCGAATACTTCGGGTGTGCCCGCATCAGCACGTCGAAAGTCTTTTCTGCCCCGTCGTAGTCTTTCTCCTGTATATATGCCACCGCTTTATTGACCAGCATCTGCCTGTCTTCGGGTTTGAACTCCAACCCCTTGTCGTAATCGGCAATCGCTTCGGCGTACTTCTCTTGACTTTGGCGGGCAATGCCGCGGGCATAATATGCCTGTACCAAGAAAGGATTTCGTTCGAGACATAAAGAGCAATCTTCCTCGGCTCCCTTATAGTCGTCGAGATTGATCTTTGCCACGGCACGATAGAAATAAGGCTCTGCAATCCACGGCTTAGCCTTGATTACTTGATTAAAGTACTGTATGGACAGCACATAGTCCTCGAAGTACAACGCATTACGCCCGATAGCCAGCACGCGATTTGTGTTGATCTGCGCCGACATCATCAATGGTAACAATATAAACGTCAGAAAAAAGAAAATTCTTTTCATCTGATCAAGCCCCTTTCTCTATCTGCACTGTTGTGGATTATCCGTTCATGGATGCAAGAAACTCCATATTGTCATGTGTCTGTTCCATCTGTTTCTTGACAAACTCCATGGCTTCAAGGGAGTTCATATCCGACAGATATTTGCGGAGTATCCACATGCGGTTCAATGTGTTTTCGTCCTGCAACAGATCGTCGCGGCGGGTACTTGAGGCAACAATGTCGACAGCCGGATAAATTCGCTTGTTCGACAACTTACGATCCAACTGCAGCTCCATATTACCGGTCCCCTTGAACTCCTCAAAAATTACATCATCCATCTTCGACCCTGTCTCTGTCAGTGCCGTTGCCAATATCGTCAGGCTACCGCCATTCTCGATGTTACGGGCAGCACCGAAGAAACGTTTAGGCTTCTGCAACGCATTGGCATCCACACCTCCGGAAAGGACCTTGCCCGAGGCTGGCTGAACTGTATTGTATGCACGCGCCAAACGGGTGATGGAGTCTAAAAGGATAACCACATCGTGACCACATTCCACCATACGTTTTGCCTTGTTCAGCACAATCTCTGCAATCTTTACGTGGCGCTCTGCCGGTTCGTCGAATGTGGAAGCAATTACTTCCGCATTTACGCTGCGAGCCATATCCGTCACTTCCTCCGGACGTTCATCAATCAGCAGGACTATCATATATACCTCCGGATGATTTGCTGCAATTGCATTTGCAATATCTTTCAGCAACATTGTCTTACCGGTCTTGGGCTGCGCAACTATCAGACCACGTTGTCCTTTACCTATCGGTGAGAACAAATCAACCACTCGTACCGCTATGTTGTCGAATACTTTTGGCGATTTACGATCCGTCAGCATAAATTTCTCATCAGGGAAAAGCGGAGTTAAATGGTCGAACGGAACACGATCGCGCACCTCTTCCGGCAACTTACCATTGATTTTCTCAACCCGTATCATCGGGAAATATTTTTCTCCCTCCTTCGGCGGACGAATGGGACCTTCCACTATGTCTCCCGTTTTCAATCCGAAGAGTTTGATTTGTGATTGCGATACGTAAATGTCGTCCGGTGAAGTCAAATAGTTATAGTCCGATGAACGCAGAAATCCATATCCGTCAGGCATAATTTCCAACACACCCACGCCGTTGAGTATACCGTCAAAATTGTATTGCTTCTCTTGCGGTGTATTGGGATTTTCTCCATTCCGATTTCCTTGACCATTCTTTCCGTTCTGCTTGTTGTTGTTTTGACGAGGCGCGTTTTGCTTTTGTCTTTGCTGCTGAGCCGCCTTTTCGTGTTTGGCTGATGTCGGTTCGAGCGGGAAAAGCTCGTCAAGAAGAGATTTTGTGTCCTGATGTCTGAATACGACCCTTTTCGGCTCACTTCCTTCGGAAATTTCTGTATCCGAAGATTCTTCAACCGCGGTTTTTCCCCTTTCTTCCGCTTTGGCTGTCTCTGCCGACATGGTTGTTTCTTTCACTTCCTCGCTTTTCACAACAGGCGGCAACAAACTTTCTTTCTTTTCGATTTTCTCCAGAGCATCCGGCTCCGCAACATTCGGTTCACCATCTTTTCCTGCCGTTACTGTTTCATGGTTCTTCTCGACTTCGTTTTTCTTTTTACGGCCACGCTTACCCTTTTTTCCCTTCTCGCCTTCTGCGCTTTTGTTTGCTCTACTTACCGCAGGCTCGCCATCCGAACTTCCTGTTTCTTTTTGTTTTGCCACTCCAGTCTCTTTTTTTTCTTTATTCGCAGACGACTTTCTTCCACGGCTGTTTCCTTCCGTTTTTTTCTCCTTTTTATTTTGTTGACCGGCAAACGCGATTGCTTGCTCATCAAG
>CAVJTV010000125.1:0-6927 GCA_963652435.1 Desulfovibrionaceae bacterium
GGAAAAGCACTTTTCTACCATTATGTTCCTCCTTGTTTCCTAAGTTTGGTATGAGATGGGGACCCAGAGGCGCGCCATGATAGAGCAGTTGGAGAAGGTTTCCCCCGGGGGGGGAAGTATCGCGACGTGCTTGGACGCGTGTGTTTTTGTAAAAAGAATAGGCACCTTGTTGTATTCCCCTTAAAAACCGTACCTTTGCTTCCGAACAAAAACAACAATCATTATTAACTCATAAATTTTTAACGACATGGAAATTACACATATCGAGCATTTGGGTATTGCGGTGAAGAGCATCGAGGAATGCCTGCCGTACTACGAGGGAGTTTTGGGCGTAAAGTGCTACAACATCGAAGTGGTGGAGGATCAGAAGGTGAAGACTGCATTCTTCAAGATAGGCGCAACGAAGATCGAGCTGCTCGAGCCGACAAGCGAAGACAGCACCATCGCGAAGTTCATCGAGAAGAAAGGCGAGGGCATCCATCACATTGCTTTTGCTGTGCCCGACGTACAGAAGGCTCTCGACGAAGCCGAGTCGAAGGGTGTGCGCCTTATCGACAAAGCCCCGCGTGGCGGCGCAGAAGGTCTGAGCATCGCTTTCCTTCATCCGAAGTCGACCTGCAGCGTGCTCACGGAGCTTTGCATGCCGGGCAAATGACGCAACAGTTTACACGATATCATTTCTAACAACAAATCAGTAAATACAATGAGTAACCAACTTGAGAAAGTGAAAGAGCTGATCGCTCTTCGTGAACAGGCTCGCCTTGGTGGTGGGGAAAAGAGAATCGAGTCTCAGCACAAAAAAGGCAAGTACACAGCCCGCGAACGTATCGCCATGTTGCTTGATGAAGGTAGCTTCGAGGAGTTCGACATGTTCGTCAAACATCGTTGCACGAACTTCGGGATGGATAAGACAAAGTACCTCGGCGACGGTGTAGTAACAGGATACGGCACAATCGACGGTCGTCTGGTCTACGTCTTCGCACAAGACTTCACCGTGAGCGGAGGCTCGCTGTCGGAGACAATGGCACAGAAGATCTGTAAGGTGATGGATTTGGCAATGCGCATGGGAGCCCCCTGCATCGGTATCAACGACTCGGGCGGCGCACGTATTCAGGAAGCTGTGAACGCTCTTGCAGGGTATGCAGAAATCTTCCAGCGTAATATTCTTGCCAGCGGCGTTGTTCCGCAGATCTCCGGCATCTTCGGTCCGTGCGCGGGCGGCGCAGTGTATTCACCTGCCTTGACAGACTTCACCGTAATGATTGAAGGCACATCGTATATGTTCCTGACAGGTCCGAAGGTGGTCAAGACAGTCACCGGCGAGGATGTCGACGAAGAGAGTTTGGGCGGCGCAAGCATTCACTCCACCAAGTCCGGCGTGACGCATTTCACTGCCGCAACCGAGGAGGAAGGTTTGGCTCTTATCCGCAAACTCATCAGCTATCTCCCGCAGAACAACCTGGAGGAGACTCCGCTGGTGGAATGCAAAGACCCCATCGACCGTCTCGACGACGTGCTGAACGAGATAATCCCCGACAACCCCAACCAGTCATACGACATGTACGAAGTGATAGGAACGATTGTCGACAACAACGAGTTCCTTGAGGTGCATGCCGGCTATGCGAAGAACATCATCGTCGGCTTCGCCCGTTTCAACGGTCAGGCAGTGGGTATCGTAGCCAATCAGCCGAAGATAATGGCAGGTGTGCTCGACTGCAACGCTTCGCGCAAGGCAGGTCGCTTCGTCCGCTTCTGCGATGCGTTCAACATTCCGTTGGTTACATTGGTAGACGTTCCGGGCTTCCTCCCCGGCACAGGGCAGGAATACAACGGCGTAATCCTCCACGGTGCGAAGTTGCTCTATGCTTACGGCGAGGCAACAGTGCCTAAGGTGACAGTCACCCTGCGCAAGTCCTACGGAGGCTCGCATATCGTGATGAGCTGTAAGCAGCTCCGCGGCGACATCAACTACGCATGGCCTACGGCAGAAATCGCCGTCATGGGTGCAGCAGGTGCTGTCAAGGTGCTCTTCGCCAAGGAAGCCAAGGAAGCCGCAGACCCTGCAGCATTCCTCGCAGAGAAGGAGGCAGAGTATCAGAAGCTCTTCGCCAACCCGTACAACGCCGCACAGTATGGCTATATCGACGATGTGATTGAGCCGCGCAACACCCGCTTCCGCATCATCCGTGCATTGCAACAGCTGCAGACGAAGAAACAGAACAATCCTGCGAAGAAACACGACAATCTGCCTCTATAATTCTTAAAACAGGAAATGAATATGATTAACAAAAGAATTGGGGTATTGCTGCTGACGGTTCTGCTCGTTTCTTTCGGGGTAAAAGCTCAGCGTGCAACATCCATGCGAATAAACGAAGTGCTGGTTGTCAACGAAGACAACTTCGTCGACGACTATGGCAAGCGCAACGCCTGGATAGAGATATACAACTCTTCTGCCGGAATGGTGAACATCGCCGGTTGTTATTTGACCAACGACAAAAACAACCCGCGCAAGTATCCTATTCCTAAGGGCGACGTGATGACGCAGATCCAGCCCAACCAGCACGCCCTGTTTTGGGCAGACGGGTTGGCTGATCGCGGAACTTTCCATGTCAGCTTCACACTCGACCCCTCGCGCGAGAACTATGTAGCCTTGTACGATGCGGACGGTAAGACACTGATCGACGAAATCACAATCCCGGCAGGACAGTTGCCGGACGTGAGCTACGGTAGAGTTGTCGACGGTCAGGAGGAATGGGCACAGCTTCGGAAAGTGACGCCTAAGGCAAACAACCTGACACTCGACACGAACGATAAGATTGAGAACTTCAAAAACAACGACTCGTGGGGTATCGGTATGACAATTACGGCTATGGCAGTCGTATTCCTCGGACTGATCCTCCTTTACATCATCTTCAAGCAAGTTGGTAAAGCCGCCATTGCCGCCGGAAAGCGTAATGCCCAGAAAGCCGGAGCTGCTGCCGGAGCTGCAACGGGCGAAGTCTCGGGAGAAGTGTTTGCCGCCATCGCCACGGCTCTCTACGAGCTGAGCGACGACAATCACGACATCGAGAATACGGTGCTTACAATCCGCAAGGTGCACCGTGCTTATTCTCCGTGGAGCTCGAAAATCTATACCCTACGTGAAACGCCAAGAAAGTGATTACCCCTAAAAACATACAAGAATGAAAAGTTTTAAATATACCATCAACGGTAACGTATATAAAGTACATATCAATTCAGTGGTCGACGACATCGCTGAAGTAGAAGTAAACGGAACTCCATACCATGTAAAGATGGAGAAACCGGTAAAGAAACAAATGGTTCCTCTGAAACGTCCGGCACAGGCTCCGACAACGCCTTCAGGCGGAGCGGTTGTTACACGTCAGGCTGCGCCAAGCGTGGCAGGGGCTGTCAAGACTCCGCTGCCAGGCGTAATCCTGCAAATCAAGTGTAACGTGGGCGACACCGTGAAGAGAGGACAGACGCTTCTTATCCTCGAGGCAATGAAAATGGAAAACAACATCAACGCAGACCGCGACGGAAAGATTGTTGAGATTAAGGTTCACCAGGGAGATTCTGTGCTGGAAGGTGCTGATCTCGTAGTAATCGGATAAGCACTATGCAAGAGAGTTTTTTGTCATTCCTGGGTGAAAACCTACAGTTGTTTCTCACCTACACGGGAGTATACAATGCAACGCCCGGGCATCTTATCATGATTCTCGTCGGCTTGGCATTCATATTCCTCGCGATCAGATACGAATTTGAACCCATGCTGCTTATCCCTATCGGATTCGGTATTCTTATCGGTAACATACCTTTCAAGGATGCTGGACTGCAGGTAGGTATCTACGAGCAGGGGTCTGTGCTCAATATCCTCTATCAGGGTGTGACCTCCGGATGGTATCCGCCACTCATCTTCCTTGGCATCGGGGCGATGACCGACTTCTCGGCTTTGATATCCAACCCTAAGCTGATGTTGATTGGTGCAGCCGCCCAGTTCGGTATCTTCGGTGCATATATCATCGCTCTTCAGATGGGCTTCGAGCCGAATCAGGCAGGTGCTATCGGTATCATCGGCGGTGCCGACGGTCCGACGGCTATCTTCCTCTCGTCTAAGCTGGCTCCTAACCTTATGGGTGCCATCGCAGTGTCGGCATATTCATACATGGCGTTGGTGCCTATCATCCAGCCGCCGTTCATGCGTCTGCTCACGACGAAGAAAGAGCGTCTTATCCGTATGAAAGCACCGAGAGCCGTTTCCTCAACGGAGAAGATCATCTTCCCGATTGTAGGTCTGCTCCTCACTTGCTTCCTTGTGCCTTCCGGTCTGCCTCTTTTGGGTATGCTGTTCTTCGGAAACCTGTTGAAGGAAAGCGGCGTGACACGCCGTTTGGCAGAGACTGCCCGCGGTCCGCTGATCGACACCATCACTATCCTGCTCGGTATTACCGTGGGTGCATCCACGCAAGCAACGCAGTTCCTGACCCTGAACTCCATCAAGATCTTCGGCTTGGGTGCGCTGTCGTTCGTGATCGCAACATGTGCAGGTGTGTTGTTCGTCAAGTTCTTCAACCTCTTCCTCAAGCAGGGCAACAAGATCAACCCGCTTATCGGTAACGCCGGTGTGTCTGCCGTTCCCGACTCGGCACGTATCTCCCAGATTGTCGGTTTGGAATACGACCCGACCAACTATCTGTTGATGCACGCCATGGGTCCGAACGTGGCAGGTGTGATCGGTTCTGCCGTAGCAGCCGGTATCCTGTTAGGATTCTTGGGATAATTTTAGAAGCTAATTTCTTTCATGCTTAGGCCTCCGTGGCGAGACAATCGTTGCGGGGGTCTTTTTTTGCCCTCACACGAAGCGTTTGGCAATGAGTGTCAGCATGAGAACAAGCAGAAGCGTCAGTGCCGAGAGAAGATGCGCGGGGCGGCGCGTCTTGATATATATAAAGAAGAGAAGCATGGATGCGTAGCCGAGGACGGTGAACCATGCGTCGACACGCCACCAGAGCACCGCGTGCGTCACGCGGCTGAAGGCATCGACAATCCAAAACAGGGCGTGCGTCAGCCGCTCAACGAAGAGTTGCAGCAGGGCGTAGCCGGGTGTGCCCTGAGGGAGGACGACGAGGACGAGGGCTGCGGGGATAAGATACATCGAGATAAACGACAGCGGCAGGTTGGTAAGGAGAAACACCATCGAGAACTGCCGGAAGTAGTAGAGGCAGAGCAGCGTCGTTCCCATCTGCGCAGCTATGGAGACGGAAATCCAACTCCACGGCTCGCGGAGCAGAGGGTTGCGCACAGGAATAAGACTGCGTATGCGCGGATGGAGGAAGAGTATCGAGAAGACAGCGAGATAGCTCAGCTGAAACCCGATGTCGAAGAGATACAGCGGGTCGTATGCCAGCATGCAAAACGCCGCAGCCGCCAGAGTGTTGTATCCGTCCGTGCGGCGGCGGAACACCTGCCCCGTCAGGTAGAGCGAGAGCATCAGTCCGGCGCGTATTGCCGGAGGCGACATGCCCGTTATCACCACGAAGCACCACAGCAGTGACATCATCGACACATAGCGCAGCCACCTGAACACCCCGCCTCGCGGCAGGAAAGAGAACACAAACGAGAGAAACCCGCATACCACTGCCACATGGAAGCCACTCACGGAAAGGATATGCGCCACGCCGGTCACGGAGAACTGCCTGTTCACCTTGCGGCTCATACCCTCGCGGTAGCCCAGCGTGAGGGTTGCGAGCACCGACCGTTCCTCGTCCGTCAGCCTCAAATTCTCGAAAGGCTTCAAGAGACGCGCCTGCTCCGTGCGTGCCATCTCCGCGAGCACGGACTGCTCCGCCTCCCCGCAGTGCGCCATGCGGTATGCCGTGCGCTGCATCGCGAAGCTGAGCAGCAGGGAGAGGAACACCGCGCCCCATGCCCACCGCATCCCGTAGCTGCCGTACGACAGCTGCCCGCGCGAAGCAATGCAGCAACAGGCGACGATAAGCAACACCGCGAGGGGCACGAGCACCGCCACGAAGGTACAGCCGAGGCATGCCTGCAGCAGTATCCCGCCCGTCCAAACAAGAAGCGACATCACGAAGGGTCGCCGCTCAATCTTTTTCGTTATCATCTGTGGAGTAGTAAGGTTTTGGTTCGGTCTCTCGGGTCTCGCTACATCTCTTTCAGCGTCCGTATCGCTCCCTTCGGGTCGGGCGAAGCGAAGACAAAGCTACCGGTTACCAGCACATCCGCTCCGGCGCGCACCAGCCGCCGCCCCGTCTCGAGGTTCACGCCGCCGTCCACCTCAATCAGCGTATCCAGTCCCCGCTCACGTATCGTCGTTTTCAGGTCCGACACCTTCTCTATCGTGCGTTCGATGAAGCGTTGCCCGCCGAAGCCCGGGTCTACGGACATAAGGAGCACCATATCGAGGTCCCCCAGTGTGTCGCCAAGAAGCGCGACGGGTGTATGCGGATTGAGCGTCACGGCTGCCTTCATGCCTGCCTCCTTTATCGCGCCGATGGTGCGGTGGAGATGCGTGCATGCCTCGTAGTGCACATTCATCATGTATGCACCCGCAGCTGCCACCTCGCGGATATATTTATGCGGCTCGACAATCATCAGATGCACGTCCATCGGCTTTGTCAGCACTCGGGAGACGGCTTCCAACACAGGGAAGCCAAAGGATATGTTCGGCACGAACACGCCGTCCATCACATCCATGTGCAACCAGTCCGCGTCACTTTCGTTCACCATTTCCACCGCTTCACGCAGGTTAAGGAAGTCGGCAGCCAGCAGGGAGGGAGCAATTTTATGTTTCATGACCTCAATTCTTTTGGGGGCAAAAGTACGACAAAACCACTAATACGCCAATCTGCGCCGGCGGAGGCTCCGGGTTGTGCTTCATCGAAGCACCGAGCGGTGCTTCGCCTC
>CAVJTV010000126.1:0-6908 GCA_963652435.1 Desulfovibrionaceae bacterium
AAACATATATTTATATGGACAGTAAAGTAAAATTGCATGTAGAGGGGATCAAAAACAACCGCGACAGCTCGGGGACGTACTCCATGTTGTTGGTAGAGAACGAGGGCATGCGCGGGTTGTCGATTGTCATAGGTCTGTCAGAGGCGCAGGCGATTGCGGTGGCAATGGAGAACATCACGCTCCCTCGCCCCATTACTCCCGATTTGTTTGTCGCCTTCGCGAAGGTTATGGAGGTGAAGATAAAGGAGGTCTTCATCAGCAGGTTCGAAGACGGGATATTCTATTCGGAGATAGTGCTTCGCAGTGGCGACGATGTCATACGTCTCGACTCGCGGACATCGGATGCCATCTCCATTGCCCTGCGTGTGGGGTGCGACATATACACGACGGACGAGATCCTGGCGGAAAACAACGAGGAGGAAGAACTGCTTGACCTGCCGTTCGGCAAGGAAAGAGACGACGACGAGGTGTACAATAGACTGCCGTTTATTAAGGATATAGAAGACATAGAAGACGAGGAGGAGCTGCTGGAATGGCTTGCCGACCTGGGCGATGATGAGCTGGAGATGCGTCTCGACGAGGCGGTTGTCGACGAGAAATATGAACATGCCAAGGTGTATAAAGACGAGATATGCCGTCGCAAGGATAAGGAAGGAAAGAAATGACAGAAGGTGCGGTGAGTGTTGAGTCTGTGTTGCGCGGACTGCTGGGCGTCGCTGTTGTCCTGGCTGTGGCATACGCCATGAGCCGCGACCGCAAGCGTATCGACTGGCGGTTGGTGGGCGGCGGACTGATTATGCAGCTGCTGTTTGCACTGGCAGTGCTCTATGTTCCCTTTGTCGAGAGCGCGTTGGAATGGACGGGGAAGGCATTTGTCCGTGTTATGGATTTCACGGAGGCTGGTGTAGGCTTCTTGCTGGGGCGGTATGCATCGAAGGGCGGTGGCTTCGTCTTTCTCATACACTCGCTGCCGGCGGTGGTGTTCTTCTCGGCACTTGTGTCGCTCTTCTACCATTGGGGAATCATACAGCGCGTGGTGGGAGCCTTCTCGTGGGTGCTTAGGAAGTTTATGAACGTGTCTGGACCGGAGGGGTTGGTCACTTCGGGCAATGTGTTTCTGGGTATGATGGAAGCCCCCGTGATGATAAAGAACTACCTGCCGACGATGAACCGCTCGGAGATGTTCCTTGTGATGGTGTCGGGGATGGGCACGATAGCCGGAACGGTGATGGCAACATACATAGGTATGCTCTCGGGAGGAGACCCTGTCGCCCGCGTGCTGTTTGCAAAACATCTAATCTCTGCTTCGATAATGGCTGCCCCGGGGGCGATAGTGATAGCAAAGATGATATATCCGCAGACCGAAGAGGTGACAAGCCATGCCGCCGGTGCGGAGAACGTTCAGCGGCACTCGACGGCACTCGACGCACTGGCAGCGGGCACGTCCACAGGTGTGCGCCTTATGGTCAACATCGCTGCCATGCTGCTTGTCTTCATTGCCCTCGTAGCCTTTGCCAACTACCTGCTCGAAGATCTTATCGGGCGTTACACGGGGCTGAACGAGTGGATTGCGTCGGCGACAGACGGACGTGTACAGGGGCTGACGTTCCAGTCCGTCCTCGGAGCGGTGCTTGCTCCGTTCATGTGGCTGATAGGTGTGCCCTCGCCCGATGTTATGCTAGTTGGCTCGCTGCTGGGAGAGAAGACGGTGCTCAACGAGTTCGTCGCCTACTTCCAGATGCAGGAGTGGAAAGAAGCCGGCATGTTCGTTTACGATAAATCCATTCTGATGTCTACGTATATACTGTGCGGCTTTGCCAACATCTCGTCCATCGGGATGCTGATAGGAGGGTTGGGCGTGCTTGTGCCGGAGAAGAAAGAGATGGTGACGCACCTCGGCTTCCCCTCGATGGTCGCCGGAGGGTTGGTGTCGGTCCTTTCCGCAACGATAATAGGAATGATACTCGGTTAAACGTTAAAGATGCAGATATTCTATACACCGGATATTGCCGTGCGGCAGGAGCTGCCGGAAGAGGAGGCAGGGCATTGCATCCGCGTGCTCCGTCTCACGGAGGGCGACGAGGTGATGCTGACCGACGGGCAGGGGTTTTTCTACCGTGCCGTCATACGCCGTGCGCACCACAAACACTGCGAGGTGGAAGTTCTCGAAAGGTGGGAGCAGCTGAAGCCGTGGCATTTTAGTCTGCACATTGCCGTGGCTCCCACGAAAAATATGGACCGCATGGAGTGGTTCGTCGAGAAAGCCACGGAGATAGGCATAGACGCCGTCACCTGCCTCAACTGCCGCTTCTCGGAACGGCGCGAGGTGAAGACTGCCCGATTGGAGAAGATAATGGTGAGCGCGATGAAGCAGTCGCAGAAAGCAACGCTGCCCACACTCGCCGGCATGACGGACTTCAAGACTTTCGTGACGCAGCCCTTCGATGGCAGGAAGTTCATTGCCCATTGCGAGGAGGCGGACAAGAAGTTGCTCAAGCAACTCTACCTCCCGCGCGAGAATGCTCTTGTCATGATTGGTCCGGAGGGCGATTTCTCTCCGGAAGAGATTGCGATGGCTCTCGGCGAGGGCTTCGAGCCTGTCTCGCTTGGCGAAAGCCGCCTCCGCACGGAGACAGCCGCCCTGGTTGCCTGCCACACTATCCACGTCCTCAACCAACCCTCATAGCTCCCCGCCACCAACGCCATGCAAACTGTGAATGGAGCTGTCACCGCTTTTATACCATACTGTGTGGGGGTTATCCGGAGATATTTCTGTACGTTTGCCGCTCGGAAAACAAAAACATATAATAATAAACGACATGGCAGACGACAAGAAAATCATTTTCTCGATGGTGGGCGTGAGCAAGATGTTCCCGCCGCAGAAACAAGTGCTGAAAAACATCTACCTGTCTTTCTTCTATGGTGCCAAGATTGGCATTATCGGTCTGAACGGCTCCGGTAAGTCCACCTTGCTGAAGATTATCGCAGGTATCGAAAAGGAATATCAGGGTGAGGTGGTGTTCTCGCCCGGTTATTCGGTGGGTTACTTGGAGCAAGACCCTAAGCTGGAAGCCGGCAAGACGGTGAAAGAGATTGTGCAGGAAGGCGTGCAGGACATTGTGGATACGCTGAAGGAATACGAAGAGGTGAACGAGAGGTTCGGAGACCCCGAGGTGCTCGACGACCCTGACAAGATGGATGCGCTGATTGCCCGTCAGGCAGAGTTACAGGACAAGATAGACGCAATGGATGCGTGGAACCTCGACAGCCGTCTTGAACGGGCTATGGATGCACTGCGCTGTCCGCCCGAAGATCAGACGGTAGACACCCTTTCGGGAGGCGAACGCCGTCGCGTTGCCCTTTGTCGCCTGCTGCTCAGTCAGCCCGACGTGCTGCTGCTCGACGAGCCTACGAACCACCTGGATGCCGAGTCTATCGACTGGCTGGAGCAACATCTTCAGCAGTATGCCGGCACGGTGATTTGCATCACTCACGACCGTTACTTCCTCGACCATGTGGCAGGCTGGATTCTCGAGCTCGACCGCGGTGAGGGTATCCCATGGAAAGGCAACTACTCCTCGTGGCTTGATCAGAAGACACGGCGTATGGCGCAGGAGGAGAAGCAGGCAAGCAAACGCCGCAAGACGTTGGAGCGCGAGTTGGAGTGGATAAACATGGCTCCCAAAGCCCGTCAGGCAAAAGGCAAGGCGCGATTGAACTCATACGAGGCATTGCTCAACGAAGATCAGAAAGAGCGCGAGTCGAAGCTGGAGATATTTATCCCCAACGGTCCGCGACTGGGCAATAAGGTGATAGAGGCGCAGCATGTGGCAAAGGCTTTCGGCGACAAGCTGCTGTTCGACGACCTCAACTTCATGCTTCCCCCGAATGGTATCGTCGGGGTTATCGGTCCGAACGGTGCCGGCAAGACAACACTGTTCAAGATGATTATGGGTCAGGAAAGCATCGACAGGGGTACGTTTGAAGTGGGCGAGACCGTGAAGATCGGCTATGCCGACCAGACGCATAAGGATATAGACCCGAAGAAGACGGTCTATCAGGTTGTCTCCGGCGGACAGGAGTTTATCCGCGTGGGAGGGAAGGAGGTCAACTCGCGTGCTTATCTCTCGCGGTTCAACTTCGCGGGAGCCGACCAGGAGAAGCTCTGCGGCGTGTTGTCCGGCGGAGAGCGCAACCGTCTGCATCTGGCTCTCACACTGAAAGCCGAAGCCAACGTGCTGCTGCTCGACGAGCCTACCAACGACATCGACGTGAATACCCTGCGTGCCCTGGAGGAAGGGTTGGAAAACTTTGCCGGCTGTGCTGTCGTTGTGTCGCACGACCGTTGGTTCCTCGACCGTATATGTACGCACATCCTCTCTTTCGAAGGCGATTCGAACGTTGTTTTCTACGAGGGTACCTATTCGGAATACGAGGAGTATAAACGCCGACAGGGTGGCGACACGGCTCCCAAGCGCGTGCGTTACCGCAAGCTCACCCTCGACTAATCACTTTTAATACACAATACAAACATGAAAAGAAGAATCTTATCAATGGCGACCGTAGCAGCCGCATTCCTTTGTCTCGGGGGCGTGGCAAACGCTCAGAAGACTGTCAAGTTGTTTAACGGGAAGGATCTCTCGAACTGGAACTTCGTTGTCGATAAAAATGCCGTTCCGGCAGAGCAGGTCTATTCCGTGAGCGACGGAGTAATAAAGATCAAGGGAAAACCTTTCGGGTATATGTACACGAAAGAGAAATACAGCAACTACACCCTTCACGTTGAATGGCGTTGGCCCAACGGCGCGGATGGAGCAAACAGCGGTATCTTCCTGCTTATTGCCGAGCCGAAGAACCCGTTCCCCAACGGTGTGGAATGTCAGCTTCATGCCGGCGACGCGGGCGACTTCGTCTTGCTTGGCGGCTCGGACCTCTTGCAATATCAAGGGTTGCCCCGTCCGGAGTTTCCTGTCGTGAAGAAGAACGCTCCCAGCAGCGAGAAGCCTGCCGGCGAGTGGAACGAAGCCAACATCTACGTGAAGGACGGCAAAATCAACGTCTACATCAACGGCGTTTACCAGAACACGGGATGGAACAAGCAGAAAGACGGTTACATCGGACTTCAGAGCGAAGGCAAGGAAGTGGAGTTTAGAAATGTCACACTCACCCCTTGGTGATAGTCGCCGTTAGAGGAATAATGCGAGGGGAGGGCAGACACTGTGAGATGGGGCTGCCCTCCGCTTTTTTTCTTAGAACGGTGTCTCGCTACTGCTGCCTTGGCTTAGGAAGTCGTCATTGGGCGAGAGGATAGGGGCGGGGTCGCTGCCGGCGTTCATCGTCGAAGTGAACTCGCGCACCGCCACATCCTCGTCTATGTTCATGAACTTTGCGAAGTCTGACTTGAACCTCAGTTTCACGTCGCCCGTCGCACCGTTACGGTGCTTGGCAATTATTATCTCTGCCAAGCCTATGAGGGAGTTTCCACGTTCGTCTTCCGTTATCTTGTAATATTCGGGGCGATGGATGAAACATACCATGTCGGCATCCTGCTCGATGGCACCGGACTCGCGGAGGTCTGCCAGCTGCGGACGTTTCCCTTCGCTGCCCTGGCGGCTTTCCACGCCACGATTAAGCTGCGAGAGGGCTATGATAGGTATGTTCAGCTCCTTGGCAAGACCTTTGAGCGAACGTGAGATGGTGCTCACCTCCTGCTCGCGGCTGCCGAAGCTCATTCCGCTTGCGTTCATCAGCTGGAGGTAATCTATGATAATACATTGTATGCCATGCTCGCGAACGAGGCGACGAGCCTTCGTTCGCAGCTCGAACACCGAGAGGCTCGGCGTGTCGTCGACGTAGATGGGAGCGTCGTACAGCTCCTTTATCTTGAAGTCGAGCTGTTCCCACTCGTAGCTCTCCAACCGTCCGTTCTTTAACTTGTCGCCCGGTATCTCGCAGACGTTTACGATGAGACGGTTTACGAGCTGGACGTTACTCATCTCGAGCGAAAACAGCGCGACGGGAATGTGGTAGTTCACTGCCATATTCTTTGCCATGGAGAGCACAAAAGCCGTCTTACCCATGGCGGGTCGGGCTGCGATGATAATAAGGTCGGAGTTTTGCCATCCGGAGGTGATCTTGTCGAGGGCATGGAAGCCTGTGCGCAGACCGCTGAGCCCTTCCTGCTGGTTTGCTGCCCTCTCGAGGAGCGTCATGGCTTCTTTTATGACGGGGTTGATCTGAATGACATCTTTCTTGACGTTCTGTTGGGAAATCTGAAACAGTTTGCCCTCGGCATCCTGCATAAGGTCGTCGACATCCACCGTCTCGTCGAAAGCCTTCTCCTGAACCATTGCCGTGAAGGATATAAGCTCTCGTGCCAGGTATTTCTGGGCTATGATACGTGCGTGATACTCGATGTGCGCGCTGCTTGCCACCTTGGTGGTGAGCTGTGAAATGTAGAACGGTCCGCCCACAAGGTCGAGCTCGCCGCGCTTGCGCAGCTGCTCCGTCACCGTCAGCATATCGACGGGACGCTGGCTTGTTGCCAGGTCGACGATGGCGGAATATATCAGCTCGTGCGCTTTCTCGTAGAAGCTCTCCGGCTTCAATATCTCGCACACAACGGAGAAAGCATCTTTCTCGAGCATCAGTGCGCCGAGCACTGCCTCTTCCAGCTCGCGCGCCTGCGGCTGCAGCCGTCCCATGTCCGGCACAACGATTGTCTTCTGCTTTCCTCTCAATCCGGTTTTCCGTTTTACGTTCGATGCGATTTCTCCTCCTGCGCTGTTGCTTGTCTCTTCAGCCATACTCTTAACCATTGTTTTTTCGGGACGCCAAAAGTATCGCATATATACGGAATAACCAACAGAGGAAATTTGCCGGTGGCAAAATCAGAAAGCGGACTTTCC
>CAVJTV010000127.1:0-6807 GCA_963652435.1 Desulfovibrionaceae bacterium
GCATCTTCTCGCAAAACGGCAAAGACTAAGCAAAACACGCCCGTGTAGTGGTTTCTACGTTCGTAGAAATGGCTTTGCACCATTGCAAAACGGTTTCCACACTCGTAGAAATGGCTTTGCAGTCTTGCAAAACGGTTTCCACGTTCGTAGAAATGGCTTTACACTCTTGCAAAACGGTTTCCACACTCGTGGAAATGGCTTTACACCCTTGCAAAACGGTTTCCACGTTCGTGGAAATGGCTTTACACCCTTGCAAAGCCATTTCCGGAAGTCGGGAAACCGTTTTTCACCCTTGCAAAGTCATTTCCGGAAGTCGGGAAACCGTTTTTCACCCTTGCAAAGTCATTTCCGGAAGTCGGGAAACCGTTTTTCACCCTTGCAAAGTCATTTCCGGAAGTCGGGAAACCCCTTTACACCCTTGTAAAGCCATTTCCGGAACTCGGGAAACCCCTTTTCACCCTTGCAAACTCATTTCCGGAAGTCGGGAAACCCCTTTTCACCCTTGCAAGGTCATTTCCGGAAGTCGGGAAGGCTTCGTACACTTTCATGAGCAAACTTCATTCCGGCTTGAGCACCACGCCGAGGCTTTTCTTGCCGTCCATCTTTATGACGACGGGGCTGCCGAAGTGAACACGGCGCAGATACTGCGTCTCGCAGGCAGCCGGCAGGGCATCGAGGTATGCCTCGTCGAACCAGCCGTCGCCTTTGAAGGGGTTGACGGTGAAATAGCCCACTCCGAAAGAGGTCAGGTTTTGGAAGAAATGCGTCCCTTGGCTCGGGTCGACACGATAGTTTTCCAAACCGCACTCCACAATCACGCGGGCACAGCTGATGTGCGGCCACTTCACCGGAATGCCCAGCCAAGGGTCGCTGCTGCCCCAACGCCCGGGACCGACAAGCACGTAGCTCTTGTCCTCTTCCGTGAAACGGCGGTTGATCTTCTCTATCTCGTAAGCTATCGACTGGTTGTTCGACGAGTTGAACGCGCCGCTCTTCACATAGACAATGTCCTGCACGTCCGTCACGATGCCATGCCCAAGCACGCTGGTCGATGAGAGTATCGTGTCCCCCTTGTCTATCTTCGTCAGGTCTTCATCCATAACCTCCTTGTTGTCGACGATAGGACGTATCTGAAGCAGATAAAACGTCGCCTTGTCGTGGTTTGCAGAGTCGATATTCACTGCAAACTCAATCTCCACGGGGCGTCCCATCTCCTTCTGCCCTATGTGAAGCAGCTCGTCGAGCGTCTTCGACAGCGGGAAGACTTCGTGTTGCAGGATATTGACGAACGAGAGAATCTTCCGCCCCCCGGGATAATAGCCGTCGCGGATAATCTGGTCGTAGGGGTCGTAGGTAGACACGATGTATTTCAACGAGCCGTCCGCGTCGGCATCCTTGACACTGAGGCGAAGGAGGTTGAAAGAGTCGTCGATGGAAAACTGCTCTGCCATATTCTTCAAGTCGAGTGCGTAGAAGCGGGTCTGCGTCTCACGAAGGGCAAAATCCATCGTGCTCATCTGAAGTATGCTGTGCGGATGGCGCGGGGAGAAACGGAGCGTCTGCCCTCCGTCGACGATATATTTGCCCAGCCCGAGCGCGATGTTTGCAATGCCGTCTTCCGCCGTCTCACTGCCTATCGGGTAGAAATTGAGCGAACGTGCCACACCTGAGATAGTCGGGTAGAAATGATCGCCGTAGCGGTTTCCCACCACCTCCTGCAAGACGACCGCCATCTTCTCCTGGTCGATAAGGTTCGACGTGGCAGTCATGTACGCCTTGCTGTCACGATAGAAGACGGAAGCATACACCGCCTTGATGGCGTCGCTCAAAAGACGGAGCATCTCATACTTGTCATCCAGCCGCGGCACCATATACGTCGAGTAGATCCCTGCGAACGGCTGGTAGTGCGAATCCTCCAGCAGACTGGACGAACGGACGGCAATCGGACTTTTCACCACCTCAAAGAATGCCATAAGGTCGTCGATCAGACGGGCAGGCAGACCGGCACGAAGGAAGTATCGCAGTATCGTATCGTCGTCCACATCGCTCAAGGCAACCGGCAGAAGCTCGTTTGTCTCCATAAATTCGTCGAAGATATCCGTACAAATCACCACGGTCTTCGGGATATTAGTGCTGAAGTTTTCCGTCTCCAACGTCGGATAGCGTTTCACCATCGCCCCCATAAAGGCAAGACCTCTCCCCTTTCCGCCCAACGAGCCGTTGCCGATACGGGCAAAGTTGCTGTACTCGTCGAAACGTTCCTTCTGATAGATTGCCACCACACCGGAGTTCTTCATCCGGCGGTATTGCACAATAAGGTCGAATATCAGCTGACGCGCCTCGTCCATGTCCTTATAGTCGCTCACATCGACGCGCTTCAACACTTCGGCAGGCGGAAACATGGCACGCGAATAGAAGAAACGCGAGAAATGGTTGCGCGAGAGATGATAGACCAGCGAGTCGTCCGGTATCTGAAACACTTTCCGTTGCAGGTCTTTCAAATCTTTGATGCGCATGATCTCTTCCTTCGTCTGAGGATTGAGTATCACGAAATCGCCGAAGCCGAAACGCTGCATAATCTTCTTGCGCAAATCTTGCGGGTAGCTCTTCGAGTTCTTGTCGATAAACGAGGCATGCAGCTCGCGGGCATAAACCTCGTTCGACGACTCCGACGACTCGAGCACGAAAGGAATAATCAGCCCTGTCTTGCGCACATACTGCCCGAACTTGTAACCGGCATACGGGTCTTTCACTCCCTCGTGCATAAAGCTCATGTCCGACACAATGCCGAGCATATTGTCGCGGTAACGGTCGAAGATGCGCACTGCCTCTTCATACGTCCGCGCCAGCTTTATCTTTGGACGCCCACGCATACGCAGCGTCTGCTGATGGTCGTTCAACGCCTCCTTAGCAAACATCTGGCTCTGCTCGAGCACGAACTTATACAGATGAGGCAGAGCGGAAGAGTAGAAACGTATGGAGTCTTCCACCAACAGGATAATCTGCACTCCGACACTTGCCGTGTCGTCGGGGGCGTTCCATTTATCTTCAATCAGCTTGATGATGGCAAGCAGTAGCTCGGCATTGCCAAGCCAACTGAACACGTAGTCTATCGCGCTCAAGTCTTCGTTGGCAATACGTTTGGAGACTTCCTTCGAGAACGGTGTCAGCACCACGATAGGTATGTTCGGATAATGCACCTTTATCTCCTTTGCCGCCGCGAAGATGTCGCGGTTGTCCATGTTCGGCATACAGATAATAAGCTCGAAGTTGCGGTTCTTCAGTTCCGCAAGAGCCTCCTCTTCCGTTGTCACCTGCGTAAAACGCGGCGGATAACGCAAGCTGAGAGAGGTATATTCATTAAATATCTGTTCGTCCACCCGCCCGTCGTCTTCCAGCATGAAGGCATCGTATTTCGTGGCAATAAGCAATACATTATATATGCGCTTGTTCATCAGATTGGCAAAGGAGGTATCCTTGAACACAAGGTTTCGAAAGTCCGGTATTCCGCTCATAACGATTTCACTGAATTTTATACGCGCCCAAAAGTAGAGAAAATACCCATTTGAAAGACATCTCCGCGCCGCACGAGTATCCGAGAACAGACCTTCTGCTGTCAAAAAGAAAGCAAAACACTTTGCCGGTCTATAGGATTACCTACTTTTGCCGACATATTGTTATTCTAAAAAAGCAAGAAATGCTATGAAGACAGAAGTCATTTTATCTGCATTGGAGGCAAAGCACCCCGGGGAAAAGGAGTACTTGCAGGCCGTCAAAGAAGTTCTTTTATCAATAGAGGATGTGTACAACCAGCATCCGGAGTTCGAGAAGGCGAAGATTATCGAACGCCTTGTGGAGCCGGAGCGTATCTTCACGTTCCGCGTGCCTTGGGTCGACGACAAGGGTGAGGTTCAGGTCAACCTCGGCTATCGCGTACAGTTCAACAACGCCATAGGTCCGTACAAGGGAGGCATCCGTTTCCATCCGTCCGTCAATCTTTCTATACTGAAATTTTTAGGCTTCGAGCAGACCTTCAAGAACGCACTGACCACACTGCCGATGGGCGGCGGCAAGGGCGGCTCGGACTTTGCCCCTCGCGGAAAGAGCGATGCCGAGATAATGCGTTTCTGCCAGGCTTTCATCCTGGAGCTGTGGCGTAACCTTGGTCCTGACCGCGATGTCCCTGCAGGAGACATAGGCGTTGGCGGACGCGAAGTGGGTTATATGTACGGAATGTACAAGAAGCTGGCACGTGAGAACACAGGCACTTTCACCGGCAAGGGCATGGAGTTCGGAGGCTCTATCCTCCGTCCGGAAGCGACCGGCTACGGCGCGCTTTACTTCGTGCACCAGATGCTCGATACGCACGGTATCGACATAAAAGGAAAGACAGTTGCCATCTCCGGCTTCGGAAACGTGGCTTGGGGAGCTGCCAAGAAAGCAACAGAGCTCGGTGCCAAGGTTGTGACAATCTCCGGACCCGACGGATACGTGTACGACCCCGACGGCATCTCCGGCGACAAGATTGAATACATGCTGGAGCTCCGCAGCAGCGGCAACGACGTTGTTGCGCCTTATGCCGACGAATACAAGGGTGCAACGTTCTTCCCTGGCAAGAAGCCTTGGGAGCAGAAGGTGGACATTGCCCTTCCCTGTGCCACACAGAACGAACTGGATGCCGACGATGCACGCAAACTTATCGACAACGGTACGCTATGCGTGGCTGAGGTGTCCAACATGGGATGTACGGCGGAAGCGGTCGATATGTTTATCGAGCACAAGCAACTGTTTGCTCCGGGCAAGGCGGTCAATGCCGGCGGCGTGGCTACATCGGGGCTTGAAATGACACAAAACGCAATGCACATCTCGTGGACAGCTGCAGAGGTTGATGCCCGCCTGCATCAGATCATGAGTGCCATCCACGAACAATGCGTGGCACACGGCAAGGAAGGTGACTACGTGAACTACGTGAAAGGTGCCAATATTGCCGGCTTTATGAAGGTGGCAAAGGCAATGATGGCACAGGGTATCGTATAATCCGCTCTGGCATATTATTTGTATTTTCCGCTGTACAAACGTTCAACTCAAAAAAAAGAAACATTATGATGTTAAGTAAGGAATTATCGAAAGCTTTCAATGAACAGGTTGAAGCCGAAATGTGGTCGTCGAACCTGTATTTGTCCATGTCTGTCTATTTTCAGAAAACCGGTCTCAACGGTTGTGCGCACTGGATGCGTAAGCAGGCAGAAGAGGAAATGGAACATGCACACAAGATGATCGATTTCGCCATCGATCGTGGCGGCGACATCACGATTAACCAAGTCAATGTTGTCCCGACTGCATGGGGCACTCCGCTGGAGGTGTTCGAGCATGTCTACAAACATGAGCAACATGTTTCTGAACTAATAGACAAGATGGTTGACATTGCCGAGGCTGACCACGACCATGCTTCCGAGGACTTCCTCTATGGCTTCGTTCGCGAGCAGGTGGAAGAAGAAGCATCGGCACGGGCAATCGTGGAAAAGATGAAGATGTATGGCGAAAATCACGCCATCCTCTTGGATCACGAGCTTGGAAAAAGGTAAAATCTTTCCATAATGACGAAAAGACTCCGGTCCACAGGCTTCTACCTTGGATCGGAGTTTTTTTATTTCCTGACCTTACCGGGGTTTTTCGACACGAAGTCTTTCCAGTTAGAGTATTTCTTCTCGGAAACAGGACTGTTTGTCTGGAAATAATGACACACGGCTGCTGCCAATCCGTCGGTTGCGTCGAGCTGAGGCAACATCGACTCGTCGTGGATATGAAGGAAACGCCGTAACATATCCGCCACCTGCTCCTTTGCTGCATTTCCATTACCGGTGATTGCCATTTTTATCTTCAGCGGTGCATATTCGAATATCGGGACTTCCCTCTCCAACGCCGCTGCCATGGCAACACCTTGCGCCCGTCCCAGCTTCAGCATGCTCTGCACGTTCTTTCCGAAAAACGGTGCCTCAATTGCCAGCTCGTCGGGGTGATATTGGTCGATAAGTGCCAAGACACGTTCGAATATCTTTTTCAAGCGCAGATAATGGTCCTCGTATTTGTTCAGCTGCAGCACGCCCATCGCCTCCAGAGCAGGCTTGTTCCCAGTAATCTTCAAGACCCCGTATCCCATAACAATCGTCCCGGGGTCTATGCCCAATATCACACGGTCTTTTGTCATCTCTCCAAGGATATTTCTTCCAACAAAGTGCTGAAACCGGCGACCTTCGTCCCGAAGCGCGCAACCAGCTCCTGTTGCAACGCCTCACCCTTCGTATCAAGCCACCATACTAATGTCTCTTGATTTTTCACGCGAAACTGCACACTGTAGCTCGCCGCCCCATCGTCTTGCCCATCGTCAAGAATTCGGTGCAGACACGGTGACATTAAAAACCCGCCCGAAGCTGCACGGGGAATATAACTCCACTTCAGATACTCTATGCACTCGCTAAGGACATCTCTTTCGATACAGAATGTGGTGTTGTAGATAATCATCTTACTACCTGAAAAGTTACCGGCAAAAGTAACGATTATAGAAGGATTTCATTTACATTTGCCCGCGTAAACCACGCACGGGGCATTAGCTCATCCGGCTAGAGCGTCAGACTGGCAGTCTGAAGGTGATCGGTTCGAGTCCGATATGCTCCACCCCTCGCCTAATATGCCCGAAATCGAGTAGGAGGAAAACGAAGTAGTTTTCTTCCTACTTTCGTTTTCCGACCTCTCACACCACCGTACATGCGGTTCCGCATACGGCGGTTCCTATTTTGGGTGCCATTC
>CAVJTV010000128.1:0-3006 GCA_963652435.1 Desulfovibrionaceae bacterium
TGCGTAAAAGTGGGAGAGTAGATAGCTGCCGTTTTAAGAAGGAGTTCATTCATCACTGAGTGAGCTCCTTTTTTTGTCCGGGCATATTAGACATAATGGGCTGAAGGTGTAAAATAATATTTGATGTTAACCGATATGTTAAAAGTGAAAATTCAGAGTGGGGTTTTAGTATGAAAGAGTTGCATTGTTTAAGGGAAATCATATACATTTGCTGCGGATATTTAAATCGAAGCATTAAGTGTCTATTTATGTTTAATAAAACCAATCAGTTATGTTAAAGAACTTCAAGTCTGTAGGTTTGTTGCTATTGGCGGGCTCCCTGAATTGGGGGGGGTATTTGTACGCAAGTACGGAACCGGCAGTGGAAACGAGCATCTCCCAACAAGACGGGAAAATCGTTGGAACAGTAGAGGATGAGTTCGGACCTGTTGCCGGAGCATCCGTTGTTGTGAAAGGAACGACTAACGGGACGATTACCGACATGGACGGTAAATTCGCGTTAGACGATGTGAAGAAGGGGGACATCATTCAGGTCTCCTTCGTCGGGTACACCACTCAGGAGGTGAAATACGCCGGCGGGACGGCTTTGAAAATCCAGTTGAAAGAGAATGCGCAGGCATTGGACGAGGTGGTTGTGACCGCCCTCGGTGTGAAGCGCGAGAAGAAGGCCCTCGGTTATTCGGTAACGGAGCTGAAGAGCGAGGAGTTGAATGCAAACCTTATCAACCCCGTGCAGGCTTTGCAGGGTAAGGTTGCCGGTGTGGAGATAACCTCTTCCGACGGTGGTATGTTCGGTGCTTCGAAGATTCTTATCCGTGGAGCCTCGACGCTGAACAAGAACAACCAGCCTATCTATGTAATTGACGGCGTTATCCTCGACAACAGTATCGTGGAGAATGATGCCGACTGGGCAAGCGGTGATCAGAACTACGGTAACGAACTTAAGAACCTTAACCCTGACGACTTCGAGAGTGTTTCCGTGCTTAAGGGTGCAGCTGCAACGGCTCTTTACGGTTCGCGTGGTTTGAACGGTGCAGTCGTAATCACGACAAAGAGCGGCAAGGGAAAAAAGAAAACATCCGTACAGCTCACGCAGACGTTCGGCTTCGACAAGGTGACAAGCCAGCCGACGCTTCAGAACGAGTATGCGGAGTCGTTCTTCTATTGTTCTTCTCCTAACAGCCCGTTCAATGTGAACGACCTTTATTGGACAAACGACGAAGGGTATGTTTCCTACAAGACATTGTCGTCGTACGGAGAAATGGGTACTGCTTTCGGTCCGTCGTTCGAGTATCTCCGTCAGAATGCCAAGGACGGAAAGATCGAGATGTATGACGGCAAGCTCTACACTCCGCAGGCATACGAAAACAACTTCAAGGATGCCTACGACACAGGTTTCTCGACGAACACCAACGTGTCGGTCTCGGGAGGCAACGACCGCACATCGTTCTACACATCCCTTTCATACCGTTACAACGACGGTACGTTGCCGAACAACGACTTCCGTCGTCTGAGCGGTATGGCAAAGGCTTCGCACAAGATCACAGACGATATCGAGCTGGAAGCAAGCATGACGTATGCAACCTCGAAGCCGCGTAATGCACAGCCGAATATCGGTATAAACTTCGTAATGGGTACTTGGGATCGTATGTACGACGCGAAGTATTATCGCGACAAGTATAAGGGTGCGCATGGCGGTCTGGCAAATACTTCCTACGGAGACGAATGGGGGTTCGTAATCGGTCGTGGTATATGGTGGAGCATTTGGGAAGACGAATACTATCAGAAGGAAACTGTGTTCCGTCCGGACCTCAAGCTGACGTGGAGCCTTACTCCGTGGTTGAAGTGGGTGACGGAAGCCAACTACAACTATTATATGACGCAGAGCGAAGGGAAATACCCCGGCTCGGGTTACTACAACAAGGGCGGTAAGTACACGACTTCGCAAAGCCGCAAGGAGCAAGTGAACTTCAACTCGAACCTTATGGTCGACAAACAGATCAACGAGGACTGGCACGTAAACGGATTCCTCCGCTACGAGCTTTACAACGGTCGCAAGCAACAGATCAGTACAAATACGAAGGGTGATTTCATCGTGCCTAACCAATACTTCCTTGCCAACGGTTCGGAAGGTTACGAGACAACTGTAGAAACGTCTGAGACAAAGATTATCCACTCCATCGCGTTCCAGGTGGGCGCAAGTTGGCGCGATCAGTTGTTCCTCGATGTGACGGGACGTAACGACTGGTCTTCGGCACTGATCTATTCCGACGGTCACGGTACGTTCAGCTATTTCTATCCGTCTATCAACGCATCGTGGTTGGTTTCGAACACATTCGAGCTGCCTGAGGCAATCAGCTTCTGGAAGTTGCGTGGTTCGTATGCGCAGGTAGGTAACGACTGTGAGCCTTACTATATCAACTCTGCATACTCGCTTCAGAGCTACACGAACAACTACGGCAAGCCGTTTTCGACAGTGCTTCCGAGCACAACGTACAGCCAGAATCTGAAGCCCGAGCGCAAGAAGTCGTGGGAAGTCGGTACCGACATCCGTTTCATCAATAACCGCATCGGTTTGGACCTCACTTATTATAAGGAAAACACCATCGACCAGATCATGACAGTGTCGATCCCATACGCATCGGGTTACAGCAACGCACTTATCAACGCAGGTAATATCCAAAACTCAGGTTGGGAATTGGCTCTCAACACAACTCCTGTCGTTACGAAAGACTGGCAGTGGGATTTGAACTTCACGTGGACGAAGAACAACTCGAAGATTGTGGAGCTCTCCGACCTCTGTGCCGACTATATCAGATTGCAGGGTAATCCTGACTACGGTAACTACCGTATCGGATCTGTTGCACAGGTTGGAGGCACTCACGGTATGCTGATGTCGGACTCGGCTCCCATGATTGATGAAGAATCCGGTCTTCCGGTATTCAACATGGGTTACTACAATTCTTACCACACACCGTTCTACAAGCGTAGCGGTAAGGTAGAGAA
>CAVJTV010000128.1:3016-6752 GCA_963652435.1 Desulfovibrionaceae bacterium
GGTAGAGAAGGTAGGAGACATGGTTCCCGACTTCCTCGGCGGTATCAACACGACGCTCCGCTGGAGAAACCTCTCACTCTCGGCAAGCCTCGACATGCGTTTCGGCGGTAAGGTTGCTTCCTTCGGTTCGCATTACGGTACGGCATACGGTTACACGAAGACTTCTCTTGCAGGTCGTGGCGTGAATAACGGCGGTATTGAATACGTATCCAAATGGGACGGCGTAAGCTACGACGACGGTGTCATTCCTACAGGTATAGTGCTTGCGGGAACGACCATCGCAACACCCGACGGAGGCACTTATACGGTGGGTTCGGGTGCAAACAGCTCGGGCGAGACCTATCAGGAACTCTTCAACAAGGGCGTTGTCGACTACGTACATGCCGGCGGTTGGCTATACTTCCAGAATAGCTGGAGTACGGCTACGCTCAACGACAATTGGTTTAAGACGCTGAACTATATCGCGCTTCGTGACGTTTCGCTCTCTTACATGTTCGACAACAAGATAGCCAACAAGATCGGTGTGAGCAACCTCAGCCTCACGGCAGCAGGTCATAACCTCGGCTATCTGCTCAACACGATGCCCAACAAGGAAAATCCGGAAGCTGTGGCAGGAACAACCGCTGCAGAGTTCCGTATCCGTCAGTTCTCGGGTGTGACATCGAGCTTCACGCTCACACTCAAGGCAACCATCGGCAAGTAAGGGCTCACGAGATCAAGTCAGTTATTAACATTAAAAAAGACAGAAGATGAAAAAGATAATTTCAATGTTCTTAGCAGGTGCGTTTACCCTTTCGCTTGCCTCTTGTGCCGACGATTTGAAGGACGTGAACATCAACAATGCCAATGTGACGAAAACGATGCCTGAAGGTTTGATGACGGCTGCCATCAACGAGTTTCAGCCCAACGGTTATCTCCTTTGGTTCTACAACGTGAGATACTTCAACAGATGGAGTCAGATGTCGGGCGGCAGTTTCGCTGCCGACTATACGGGACAGGCGGAGCTTGGGGACCAGGGTACGCAGTATATCGCTACGCTGAAATACCGTAACAAGATACAGGAGTATATCAACACGACCGGCAAGACGGAAAACAACGGTTACCTTGCCGCTACGGGTATACTGACAATCTACTTGGGAATGTTCGACAGCGATATGTACGGCTCCATTCCTTATACGGAGGCTTGCCACTACGACGACCAGGCAATTCTTACGCCGAAGTACGACCGTGTGGAGGACCTCTACAATCTGTGGATCGAAGAGCTCAGCAGTTATATCTCCCTGCTTCAGGGCTCGGACCTTGCGTCGAACTCTGTGCAGGACGCTGCCTACGGTTGCGACTGGAAGAAGTGGGCTAAGCTCGCCAATTCTTTGAAGCTGAAGATTGCCGTGCGCCTTTACAACAACGACGCCTCGAAGGCTCTTCAGATTGCGGAAGAGGCAGCAGGCAACTCGGCAGGTCTTATCACCACGACCGACGACGACTTCCTCTTTGCAAAGGCCACTGCCTACGCATCGGGCAACTCGGATTATGTCTACGGGACGGGCAACGATTTGACTTCAATGTCGGCATCGGAAAACGTGTTCAACTTCATGCTTGGCGCGAAAGACCCGCGTATCCGTTTCATCTATACGAAGAACGGTTTCAACTCGTCGGTTGTGCAGAGCTTCATCGACCACGGGCAGTACAACAACCTGCCGCGTGCCGTCAAGGCGAATGTCATTCTTAACGAGGACAGCACCTTCAAGGCATGGGGCGGCATGGGCGAACCTTGGGTACGCTACACGGCTCTTCCTGTTGTCTACGATGCAAGAACGTCGCACGCTGCCGGCAAGATGTCTGACGAGGACTACGAAGAATACTTCAACCCCGGCACCCGTTATCAGATTAAGGAAGGCGACGCTGTGAAGAGCTACAGCCCGTTCTGCTACTACACCGAGGAGATGCGTCGCGGTAGGGTGGACTTCACGCTCCCGACAGCAATAACTGTCGACGACGACGGTTCGGTCAACACGCACACACTTCAGGACACCGACGACAATCCGCTCTACTGCATGTATCTGACAGCCGGCGAGGTTTGTCTCTACATGGCTGAGTTTGCTTGCCTCAAGGGAAGCGCGATCGGCGGCAAGGACTATCAGGCATGGTACGAGGCAGGTGTACGTGCATCTGTCGAGGAGTATGACAAGCTTGCCAAGTCGAACAAGATCCCGTATTACTTCGACGCTTCGAACCCGGGCATCTATTCTTACGACCCGCATGAGAAGACCATCGCCCTTCAGGAAGGCGAGATAGACGCGATGATGGCTACCGACAACATCAAGCTGACAGGCGACAAGAGCGCGGACCTCGAGAAGATCTATCTCCAGCAGCTGATACACTTCAGCGAGCAGTGCGACGACCAGTACGTGACGGCACGCCGTTCTGGTTATCCGAAGGTTGGCTCGAGCCTTATGCCGTTCGTTCAGTTCCAGGACATCGCCCTCTCTGCCATACCGCGCCGTTTCGTGCTCTCAGAGCCGACTGTCGACGATATCATGCACGACATCGTGATGGCAGCATACGACGAGCAGGGCATCAAGACCCTCGGGACGAACAGCCAGGGCAGCCAGTACAACGGCGGCAACGCTCCGCTCAACACCGAGCGTCTGTGGCAAGACAAGAACGCTCCGCAGTGGGGTACGCCCAACAACTGATGTTTTATGTTTTGATGTAATCTAAACTATAAGCAAACAATCATGTGGAGGAGGGGGGTGTACCTGTGTTACGCTCTCCTCCTCATTTGGCAATAAGGGTTTCATACAAAAAACATATCGATATGAAGAGACTGTTTCTGACACTCGCATTTATTGTGTGCGCCGCCACGGGGTGGGCACAGGGCGAGCGCATATTCCTTTTCAACAATTTCGCAAAGGGACTGATCGTGTTCAAGAGCGGGGCGAAGACCACCGCCATGATGAACTACGATGCCAACAACGGCAAGATGTATTTCATGCAGGACGAGACGCTGATGGAGCTTACCGGCGTGCAGCAGGTGGACAGCATACACTTCGGCGAGCGGCGGTTTGCCGAGCGTAGGGGCGACTTCGTGGAGCTGTTTGCCCTCAATCACGGCACGGTGAAAATCCTTTGGCGGATACATAAGGTGCATGAAGGTTACGTGGGTGCCTACGGGCAGACGTCGCAGGCTGGGGCAAAGAAGATACAGCTTCAGGGCAACTTCGGCTTGGGCGGGCTTGCCGGTGCCGGCGGAGGTATGTACAACGGCTCGTTCGGGGTGAACCAGAACGACGACAACGGCCGTAACCTCGATATCTGGAAGGTGAAGAACGAGAACACGTATATCTTCGAGAAGAACGGCAAGGAATATGCCGTGGGCAAACTGAAGAAGCTCTACAAGGCTTTCCCCGAGTATAAGGAGCGTCTGCGGAAGTTCGCCGAAGAGCACGGGCTCGACATGATGTCTGCGGACAAGGCAATAATCCTTATCGATTACCTGCTGTCGCTCTGAGAAACTGCCCAATAGGCATAACAGGCAGCGCGGGATGACAGTCTTTGTGCAAAAAACTCGTGGCGACAGCTTCCGCGCGTTCGGAAATGGAAGAAAGCGGACTTTCCAGCGTTTTTTTATTTCAAAAACGGAAGAAAGCGGACTTTCCAGCGTTTTTTTATTTCAAAAATGGAAGAAAGCGGACTTTCCAGCGTTTTTTTATTTCAAAAACGGAAGAAAGCGGAC
>CAVJTV010000129.1:0-6719 GCA_963652435.1 Desulfovibrionaceae bacterium
AGATACGTGCCGAGGGAATCGACAAGACCCTTGCGGAAGCGGGCTTCGAGCTGCGTCAGCCGGGGTGCTCGGCATGCCTTGCGATGAACGAAGACAAGGTGCCCGCAGGACGGTACGCCGTGTCGACCTCCAACCGAAACTTCGAAGGGCGTCAGGGGCCGGGCGCACGTACCATCCTTGCAGGTCCGCTGGTGGCTGCCGCCGCTGCCGTGACGGGCAAGATAACCGACCCGCGCGATTTGATGTAAAAACAGCTGTAACAAACAAACGATATCATTCAGATGAAAGAGAAATTCAATATACTGACATCAACCTGTGTTCCTCTCCCCCTGGAGAATGTGGACACAGACCAGATTATCCCCGCCCGTTTCCTGAAGGCGACTACGCGCGATGGCTTTGGCGACAATCTTTTCCGCGACTGGCGTTATGACAAGGCAGGCAATCCCAATCCCGACTTCGTGTTGAACAAAGGCATCTACAAAGGCGAGATCCTCGTTGCAGGGAAGAACTTCGGCAGCGGCTCGAGCCGCGAGCATGCCGCATGGGCAATCGCGGGATATGGATTCCGTGCGGTGGTGAGTAGCTTCTTTGCCGACATCTTCAAGAACAACTCCATGAACAACGGTATCGTTCCGGTGGTTGTCTCTCCCGAATTTCTGGCGGAGATATTCGCTACGGTAGGAGCCGACCCTGAAGCGACGCTGACAATCGACCTGCCGCAGCAGACGATAACCAACAATGCCACCCGTCGTAGCGAGCATTTCGATATCAACGCCTACAAGAAAGACTGCCTCATGGGCGGTCTCGACGACATAGACTATCTGCTTGCCAACAAATCGAAGATCGAAGCCTACGAAGCTTCGCGATAAAGCCCCGAAGTCCTATGGTGGAAATAATGGATACTACCCTTCGCGACGGGGAACAGACATCGGGTGTCTCCTTCACTGCCCACGAGAAGCTCAACATTGCGCAGATGCTGCTGGGCGACCTCGGGGTGAACCGTGTGGAGATTGCCTCTGCCCGCGTGTCGGAGGGTGAGTTTGAAGCCGTGAAGCGCGTGGTTGCCTGGGCAGAGCGCACAGGCAATCTGCACAAGCTCGAGGTGCTCGGTTTTGTGGACGGCGACACTTCGCTCCGGTGGATCGAGGAGGCGGGCTGCCGCGTGGTGAACCTTCTCTGCAAAGGCTCGTACAAACACGTGACCGAACAGCTCGGCAAACAGCCCGAGCAGCATATCGCCGATATCCGCTCGGTCGTGTCGCTGGCAACGAAGAAAGGCATAGAGGTCAATCTCTATCTCGAAGACTGGTCGAACGGCATCAAACATTCGCCCGACTATGTGTTCAGCCTGATTGACGCGCTGAAAGACCTCCCGATACGCCGCTTCATGCTGCCCGATACGTTGGGCATACTGAATCCGGACAATACCTACGAGTATTGCAGGCAGATGCTTGAGCGTTACCCCGAGCTGCATTTCGATTTTCATGCACACAACGACTACGACCTGGCGGTGGCGAATGTCTTCTCCGCTGTCCGTGCAGGGATACAGGGTATACATACAACAATCAACGGACTCGGCGAACGGGCAGGCAATGCACCGCTCAGCAGTGTGATTGCCGTGATAAAAGACCATCTGGGCGGGCAGACTTCCGTCCGCGAAGATAGGATAAACGCCGCGAGCCGCCTTGTCGAGACCTATTCGGGCATACATATTGCTCCGAACTGTCCGATTATCGGCGAGCATGTCTTCACTCAATGTGCCGGCGTGCATGCCGACGGCGACAGCAAGAACAATCTTTACTTCAACGACCTTATACCCGAACGTTTCGGGCGCGTCCGCGAGTATGCCCTCGGCAAGACTTCGGGCAAGGCGAACATCCGCATGAACCTCGAGTCGCTGGGCATAGATGTCGACGACGAATCCATGCGCAAGATTACCGAGCGTATCATTGAGCTGGGCGACAAGAAGGAAATGGTGACGACCGAAGACCTTCCGTATATCGTCAGTGATGTGCTCCATCACGATACAAAGGCAGACCAACGTATCCGCCTATTGAACTATTCCCTCTCGCTGGCGCAGGGGCTGCGGCCCGTAGCTACGTTGAAGATCGAAATCAACGGCGAGGCATACGAAGAGTCGGCTTCGGGCGACGGACAATACGATGCTTTCGTGCGTGCCCTTCGTCGTATCTATTCCGACCTCGGCCGTCCGTTCCCGATGTTGACAAACTACTCCGTATCTATTCCTCCCGGCGGGCGCACCGATGCTTTCGTGCAGACCATCATCAGCTGGAACTATGCAGGAGTGGATTTCAAGACACGCGGTCTTGATGCCGATCAGACGGAAGCTGCCATCAAGGCAACACTGAAGATGCTGAACAAAATAGAACAACAATAGTATACGTATAAGTTATGAGTAAGAAATTGAATATTGCCGTTCTCCCGGGCGACGGGATTGGTCCCGAGATTTCCGCCGTAGGCGTGGATGTGATGACGGCTGTTTGCGAGAAGTTCGGACACGAAGTCCGTTATGAGTATGCCATTTGCGGGGCGGATGCCATCGATAAGGTGGGCGACCCGTTTCCAGAGGAAACCTATCAGGTGTGCAGGAAGGCAGATGCCGTGCTCTTTTCTGCAGTGGGCGACCCGAAGTTCGACAATAATCCGTCGGCAAAGGTGCGCCCCGAGCAGGGATTACTGGCAATGCGCAAGCGATTGGGTCTGTTTGCCAACATACGCCCGGTACAGACGTTTAAGTGTCTGCTGCATAAATCACCCCTCAAGGCAGAGTTGGTGGAAGGTGCCGACTTCCTTTGTATTCGTGAGCTGACGGGCGGTATGTATTTCGGTGAGAAATATCAAGACAATGACAAGGCATACGATACGAATATGTATACTCGTCCGGAGATTGAGCGCATCCTCCGTGTAGGCTTCGAGTATGCCCTGCGCCGCCGCCGGCATCTGACGGTGGTGGACAAGGCTAACGTCTTGGCTTCGTCGCGCCTGTGGCGACAGATTGCGCAGGAGATGGCTCCACGTTATCCTGAAGTGACAACCGATTATATGTATGTCGACAATGCCGCCATGCGTATGATTCAAGAGCCTACGTTTTTCGATGTGATGGTGACGGAGAATACCTTTGGCGATATTCTCACCGACGAGGGCTCGTGCATCAGCGGTTCGATGGGATTGCTGCCGTCGGCTTCCACGGGTGAGGGCACACCGGTGTTTGAGCCTATCCACGGTTCTTGGCCGCAGGCAAAAGGACAGAATATAGCCAACCCCCTTGCGCAAATTCTTTCCGTTGCCATGTTATTTGAGTATTTCGACATGAAGGAAGAAGGTGCTTTGGTGCGCCGGGCAGTGGACGCCTCTTTGGATGCCTCGGTACGTACTCCGGAGATTCAAACCGAAGGCGGAGCACATTACGGCACGCGCGAAGTAGGAGAATGGATCGTGGAGTATATCAAGGTGCATTGACATATCTCCGTGTATTTGTCTCCCCGAAAGGTGAGGAGATGACAGGAACAAAAAGACAGGCAAATGTTTTGCGTTTTTGGAAAAAGACGTACCTTTGCGAGCCGAATATTATCAAAATGTATTAAGAGTTTAGTTTTTAGCGCATTGTTACGTCAAGTGTCCGTGTGACAATTGTTGTTTGAAGACTAAGCGCTTGTTTTTAGAGTTATTAATTAATTAATTTTTCAAGCAGTGGATACTTTAAGTTTTAAGACCATTTCTGCAAACAAAGCAACTGTAAACAAAGAGTGGGTCGTTGTTGACGCTGATGGGCAAGCTTTGGGTCGTCTTTGTGCAAAGGTAGCAAAGCTTTTGCGCGGCAAGTACAAACCCAACTACACTCCTCATGTTGATTGTGGTGATAATGTCATAATTATCAATGCAGAGAAAATCGTTCTGACGGGAAAAAAGTGGAACGATCGTATTTATTTGAGATATACCGGGTATCCCGGTGGACAGATTGCGTACACTCCAAGCGACTTGATGAAGAAGGGTGCGGACTATTTGTTCAGGAAAGTGGTGAAGGGTATGTTGCCTAAAAATCGTCTGGGAGCGAAGTTGCTCGGTAACTTGTATGTTTACAGTGGTACGGAGCACAAGCATGAAGCTCAACAGCCTAAGTCGATAAATATAAACTCATATAAGTAATTGATATGGATGTGGTAAATGCAATAGGAAGACGTAAGGCAGCAGTTGCTCGCGTGTTCGTAAGCGAGGGAACAGGTAAAATTATAATCAACAAGTGTGATTTAGATAAATATTTCCCTTCTTCAATTCTTCAGTACATCGTTAAGCAACCGCTTAAGAAGTTGGAAGCTGAAGAAAAATATGATATTAGGATAAACCTCGACGGTGGTGGTTTCAAGGGTCAGTCTGAGGCTGCGCGTTTGGCTATCGCCCGTGCTTTGATCAAGATTAATCCGGCAGACAAACCTGCGTTGAGAGCAGAAGGTTTCGTTACTCGCGATTCCCGTTCTGTTGAGCGTAAGAAGCCGGGTCAGCCGAAAGCTCGTAAGAGATTCCAGTTCAGCAAACGTTAATGTTATTTGTGGGTTTCTTGCAAGAGCGAAGCGTTTAGTATCTAAATTGTCGGGATTCCTTTTGCATGATGACATGTCGGAGAACTACCCGATAGTTGAAAGTTAAACAGAAAGTAAACGATTAAAGAAAGAAAAAATGTCAAGAGTTGATTTTGATCAGTTATTGGAAGCCGGAGTGCACTTCGGACACTTGAAGAGAAAGTGGAACCCGGCGATGGCTCCTTACATCTTTATGGAGCGCAATGGTATTCATATCATTGATTTATATAAAACAGTTGCTAAAGTAGACGAAGCAGCGGAAGTGTTGAAAAACCTGGTTAAGCAGGGAAAGAAAGTGCTTTTCGTTGCCACTAAAAAACAAGCCAAACAAGTTGTCGCCGATAAGGCTGCTTCCGTAGGTATGCCTTACGTTATCGAGCGTTGGCCGGGTGGTATGTTGACAAACTTCCCGACTATTCGTAAAGCCATCAAGAAGATGACGACCATCGATAAGATGACGAAAGACGGTACATTTGATAACCTGTCGAAGAGAGAAAAACTTCAGATCACCCGTCAACGCGCAAAGTTGGAGAAGACACTGGGTTCTATTGCAGACATGACCCGTCTTCCGTCTGCATTGTTCGTTGTCGACGTGGTGAAAGAACACATCGCAGTGCGCGAAGCCAACCGTTTGGGTATTCCCGTTTTCGGTATGGTTGACACGAACTCTGATCCTAACAATATCGATTATGTAATCCCTGCAAACGACGATGCTACGAAATCTATCGAAGTTATTGTCGGTGCTATCTGCGAAGCTATGAATGAAGGTTTGCAGGAGCGTAAGATAGAAAGGCTTGATGCGGGAGAAGCAGGCGAAGGAGAAGGCGCAAAGAAGGATCGTAAGGGCAAGGCTGCTGCAAAGAAGGAGTATGCCAAGAAAGACGGCGACGAGACGCTTGAAGAAAGCGATTCCGAAGAGTCTGCCGACGTAGAGGGTGAAGAGTAATCTTATCAGTAGTACAAACAAAAAAATAGAAGGAATAAGATTATGGCTGTAACAATGGCTGATATTACCAAGCTGCGCAAGATGAGCGGAGCGGGTATGATGGATTGTAAGAAGGCTTTGACCGAAGCCGACGGTAACATAGATAAGGCAATGGAGATTATCCGCAAGAAGGGACAGGCGATTGCTGCAAAGCGTTCCGACCGTGAGGCTGCCGAAGGTTGCGTGCTTGCCAAAAAAGACGGAACTTTCGCTGCTATCATCGCCTTGAAGTGCGAAACGGACTTTGTTGCAAAGAACGCAGACTTCGTCGCTCTGACTCAGGCTGTCCTCGACGCGGCTGTTGCTGCGAAATGCAAGACCATAGACGAGGTTAAGGCTCTGCCGATGGGTAACGGCACGGTGCAGGACGCTGTGACAGACCGTAGCGGTATCACCGGCGAGAAAATGGAGCTCGACGGATACTGCGTTGTTGAAGGTCCGTACACTACGACATACAATCACATGGGCAAGAACCAGCTCTGCACTATTGCGGCGTTCAACAAGGAATCGGAAACGGTTGCTCACAACATCGCGATGCAGATTGCTGCCATGAACCCGATTGCCATCGACGAAGCAGGTGTCCCCGAATCGGTGAAAGAGCAGGAGATACAGGTGGCTATCGAGAAGACAAAGGCGGAACAGGTGCAGAAGGCTGTGGAAGCTGCCCTGAAAAAGGCGGGCATCAACCCCGCGCATGTGGATAGCGAAGATCACATGGAGAGCAACATGGCGAAGGGCTGGATAACTGCCGACGACGTGGCGAAAGCCAAGGAAATCATCGCGGCGGTATCCTCCGAAAAGGCTGCAAACCTTCCGGAGCAGATGGTTCAGAACATTGCAAAGGGTCGTCTTGCCAAGTTTATGAAGGAAGTCTGCCTGCTGAACCAGGAAGACGTTATGGACGGCAAGAAGACTGTCCGCGAGGTGATGAAAGAGGCAGATCCTGAATTGCAGATCCTTTCTTTCAAACGCTTCACGCTACGCGCCGAGTAAAAAAACACGTCGGAAATATATAAGAAGGGGAGTCGATTGATTTCGGCTCCTTTTTTTTGTCCATAGCCGTCTGCAAAGTCGGGAATATAGCTTCGTACCCTCGCAAAGTGGCTTATAGATTTCTAAAAGGGGGTTTGCGACCT
>CAVJTV010000130.1:0-6600 GCA_963652435.1 Desulfovibrionaceae bacterium
AGCTTGTCGTATTTTTCTTTCTGACGTTTGTTTTTGAAACGTATCTGTGGAAAGACTAACACTTCCTGCAATGATACAATGGGGATGGTATCTTTCCCGTCGATATAAGCTCTCTGTACACCTTCGGGAACTGTATTTATTTTCAGTTTCTGCGCATGGCTTCCAACTGCACAGAACAAAAATAAAATGAGGATTTTATACCATCTTTTCCTTATCATAGGGCGCAAAAGTATATGATTTGTGAGTAGCCTATATTGCTTTCACAGAATTTGACTAACGTCAAGATCCACGTAGCGATAGGTTGTAAGCTCGGTAATAATCTTTACATTTGCCCTGTTCTGAAAAAACAACCAAACATTTTATCTATGAAAAGAGTATTCGCAATATGTTTCCTGCAGATTGCTTTTTCATGTTTGTATGCGGCTGACAATCCTCGCCTGCCCGACATCCGTTGCATGGGAATGGGGTTGTGCGGAGTAGTTAATACATCGTTGTTCAATCCTGCCTTGGTAAGCATGGAAAGCCACAAATCCATTGGTATAAATTACTTCAATTACTACGGACTGAAAGAGCTTGGAACAGTAGGCATGGAGTTCAGTTATCCTAATGATTTTCTTTCTGCCGGTATTAATATATCCTCTTTCGGGTACGACAAGTACCGCAGGAGTATGTTCAGATTGTTTCTCGGTAAAATGCTTGGTGAAAGATGGAGCGTAGGTATCAGTTTGCAATATATACTTCTGCAAACTGAATTGACAGAAGAAAATCCGCAGTATATCTCTGCCGATGTCGGCGTTATATTTGTTCCTGTTGAAAAGTTATCAATAGGAATGTTGATACAGGATTGTCCTTCTGTCGGACTCAGGAAAAATAATGTTGATATAGAACCTATTGTATGTTATTCATTGCAGGTAGGTTTTCAATGGGAAGTAATAAACAACTTGTTGATAGCTGGAAATGCAGAGACAGACAGACAGACTGCTGTATCGGGACGTTTTGGCATGGAATATCAGTTGATGGACGGTTTTTATGTGCGCATGGGAATAAAGGCGACACCTCTTCTTCCTACTTTGGGAGTAGGATACAGGCTATCGGACTTCGTAATAGATGTGGCTGCCCAATATCATCAGGTGTTGGGAGTAAGCATGGGTGTTGGATTGAAGTATTGCTTATAAAAACAAAGAGACTATGAAGAGATTATTTACAACCTTATTGATATACCTGTTGACAAGCGGTAATAGTATAAGCGGTCAGGTTATATCGTCCGCTACGAAATGGATGGAATACGTGGAAGAAATGGCTTCGGAGACGGAGGATGAAGTCCGAATAGAGACTCTGTATTCTGATCTTTCATATATTACAGAACACCCTTTCGAATTGAACAGCGTCACGGAAAACGATTTGAAACGCTTGCCCTTCCTCTCTGAAGAACAAATAAAAAGTATTCTGGCATACCGCGTTAAATATGGGAAAATGCTGACCATTTACGAATTGAAGAACGTGGAAGATATGGATTTTGAAACGATATCACTTTTGCTTCCGTTCGTTTATATCGGGGATGTGTCGGTTGACAAACGTCCGTTTACCGTTAAAAACCTGTTGAAATATGGTTCCAATGATATAAAAATCAGATATAACAGATGTTTTCAACAGAAAAAAGGCTACGGACAGTATACAGACAGTGTTTTGGAGCAATATCCTAACCGTAAGTACAGAGGTGAGCCGTTTTATCACTCGTTGTATTATTCGTATGCTTTCGACGACAGGCTTCAGTTGGGTTTTGTTGCGGAGAAAGATGCCGGCGAACCGTTTTGGAACGCTTACCATAAAGGATATGATTACTACTCGGCGCATTTCTTTTTGAGAGATGTGAACAAGTGGTTGAGATGTTTTGCTGTAGGTGATTATAAAATATCTTTCGGACAAGGATTGGTTGTCAGTGGCGACTTTACATTGGGGCGTAACGAGATGGCAGCACAGGCAGAAAGACGTACTAATGGTTTTCGTCGTCATTATTCAACGGACGAACAGGATTATTTTCGCGGCGTGGCATCTACCGTTGCTTTGAAACGGTTTGAAATAAGTCTGTTTTATTCCTACAGGAAGTTGGATGCGAGTGTAGATAGTATGGAGGTAAGCTCGTTCAAAACAGACGGGTTGCACAGGTTGAAACGTGATTGGGACAAAAGACGTATTGTCCCAATGCAGACGTTCGGAGGAAATGTGCACTATGCCATGCCAAACTTTTCGCTCGGTGTCACGGCTCTTTCGTATTCTTTCGGAAAATACAGGATACAGCCCGATCCGAAACCGTATAATCTGTTTTACTTCACAGGAAACAGTAATGTTAACGTGAGTGTGGACTACGTGTTGAAAGCCGGAAAGATGAAATTCTTCGGAGAAACGGCAATGTCTTCAAACAAAGCGGTAGCCACACTTAACGCTTTCCAGCTGAAGCCGGTTTCATATATCTCTTTGCTATTGTTGTATCGTTACTACGACAAACGCTATCACGCCTTTTTCTCTAATGCCTTCGGGCAGAACTCTTCCGTACAGAACGAACAAGGTGTTTATGCAGGTATGCAATGGACACCTTTTGCTCGTATCAGACTATCTGCGTATGCTGACATCTTTCGTTTCCCATGGCTGAAGTACGGTGTGGACTCTCCTTCCTCAGGACAGGAATACATGGTTCGACTGGATTATAATTCGGGCGGGAGTATCACGGGTTACATACGTTATAAACAAAGGAGAATGGAGAAGAACCAAACGGTGGATGGCGGGAGTGTGGCAAGCATTTTGCCTTATACCCAAAGGCGTCTCAGGCTACAGCTTCTGTATGGAATAGGCTCGGCATGGACACTCAAAACGGCTGCAGACGGTGTATATTATGACGAGCAGTCGAAAAAAAGTCTTGGTTGGATGGTTTCACAGGGAGCAGGATGGAAACCCTCTTCTCTTCCTTTCCAATCGGATGTTTATGTAGCGTATTTTCATACGGACGATTATTATAGCCGCATATATTCGTATGAGAAGAACATTCTCTATTCATTCAGCATGCCTTCCTTCTACGGAAAGGGTATCCGAATGTCTCTTTCCTTTCGCTGGAACATATTGGAAAGGCTGTCTCTTTCTGCCAAAATAGGACATACATACTACTTGGATAGAGATGTAATCGGCACTGAACAGGAAGAAATAGACGGGCATAACAAGACGGATATATATGTCCTTTTGGGGTATAAGTTTTAACTGTGGGTTTGTACCTTTGTGCCCGTTATGACAAACAGATAGGTATATATGTCAACAATTCTTTTCGATAAGATAACATACGGTCCGATACACAGTCGGCGTTTGGGCGTTTCCTTAGGTGTTAATCTTCTTCCCACGGACGGCAAAGTCTGCTCGTTCGATTGTATTTATTGCGAATGTGGTCTGAACAGAGAGCGGCGTGCACATGCAGGACTGCCTTCCCGTGAAGAAGTGAGAAAGGCTTTGGAAGAAAAGCTGTCGGAAATGAAGCGGGAAGGCATTGCCCCTGATGTAATAACATTTGCCGGCAACGGCGAGCCGACGCTGCATCCGGAGTTTGAAGGCATTATCGACGATACGATTGCGGAGAGAGACCGTTTCTTTCCAACTGCCAAGATTGCCGTCCTCTCTAACTCGACGATGCTTCACAAAGAGGGTGTGTTTCGGGCGTTGAACAAGATAGAAGACAATATAATGAAGCTCGATTCGGTGCTCGACAGCCGCATCCGTCAGATGAACGCCCCGAGTTCTCCTTCTTTTACGTTCGACGAGTTGCTTCGGCAGCTATGTCGTTTCGATGGAAACCTGATAATCCAGACGATGTTTCTAAGGGGTGAAGTGGACGGTAAGTCAGTGGATAACATGACGGAGACGGAAATAGGCGGCTGGCTTGATGCCTTGAATAAGATACGTCCGAAGCAGGTTATGATTTATACCGTCGACCGCGAAACGCCGTTGAAAGGTCTTCGGAAAGTGTCGAAAGACGACATGGATGCGATAGCCGAGAGGGCGCGGCGGGAAGGCTTTGATGTGACGGTTTCCTACTGAGCTAAGTTTTCCTATCTTTGCACGGCTAAAATGATGACGTTGTCATTTCAAACAGATAATCAAACGAAATAGAAGAATGAATTTTAGGAAGAAGGTGTGGGCGGCACTGTTACTTTCGGTTGCCGCAGGTCAGGTGTATGCCGATGAGGGCATGTGGGTCTTGAAGGAATTGAACAAACAAAACATGGCAAGGATAAGGGAGCTTGGGTTCGTCCCGTCGTACGAGCAGCTCTACAGTGACACAGATCCGTGTGTGGCTAATGCTGTCGTGATTTTCGGCGGAGGATGTACGGGCATCACCGTGTCGGAAGAGGGATTGATTTTTACCAATCACCATTGCGGTTTCAGTTCCATCCAGCAGTTGAGCAGTGTGGAGCACGATTATTTGAAAGATGGTTTCGTTTCCCAAAGCAAGGAGGAAGAGCTTCCTGTTCCCGGGCTTAGTGTGCGTTATCTGCGAGAGACCGTTGACGTGAGCGACCGCATCAATAGTGAGATTGCAGGCATTGACGACGAATTCAATCGTTTGACTGCTGCCGATTCCATAGGACAAGTGATATGCGACTCTATCGGAAGCAAGGATTTCTGCTCTGCCGAAGTGGTACCCTTCTACAACAACAACAAATATTTCTTGGTGGTATACGATGTGTTCAAGGATGTGCGCATGGTGTTTGCTCCGCCCAGCTCGGTAGGGAAGTTCGGTGGCGACACAGACAACTGGATGTGGCCGCGTCATACGGGCGATTTCTCTGTCTTCCGTGTGTATGCCGACGCTGAAAACCGTCCGGCGGAATACAGCGAAAGCAACCGCCCGTACAGTCCGAAGTATGTGGCAGAGGTTTCCCTTCAGGGTTATGCGGATAAAGACTATGCAATGACGATAGGCTTCCCAGGGAGCACGGACCGTTACTTGTGTTCGTGGGGCGTGGAGCAGAGGATAGAAGACAGCAACAAACCCCGCATCGAGGTGCGCGGCGTGAAGCAGGATATATGGAAAGCGGCTATGCAGGCAAGCGATGAGGTGCGTATCAAATATGCCTCGAAGTATGCCGGCAGCTCAAACTATTGGAAAAACTCCATCGGTATGAACCGTGGGCTGGCAAACCTGAAGGTTGTGGAACGCAAAAAAGAGGAGGAAGCTGCTTTTGCTGCATGGGTAGGTCAGTCGCCGGAGAGAAAGGAAAAATACGGCGAGGTGCTCAGTTTGCTGGAAAAGGGATATACCTCGACAGATGAATACAGAAGAGTGTCCACATATCTCACGGAAGCATTCGTTGGCGGTACGGAGATAGTGCGCCTGGCGCGTATCATTCAGAGTGCAGATGTGAAGAACTCCACAGAGGAAGAGATAGAGACATTCCTGGCGGACAGGATTCAGCCGTTCTTCAAGGACTATGATGCCGCCCTCGACTGCAAGGTACTCTCTGCGATGATGCGGGTGGTGAAGGAGCGCGTACCGGCGCAGTATCTTCCCGACATATATGGGAAGGTGGACAAAAAATATAAGGGCAACTACGAGAAATACGCTGCCGACGTGTTCAAGAAGACATCTTTCCTGTCGTATGACAAGATCCGGAAGGCATTGAAAGACCCTGCGCTGTATGCCAAGCTGAAGAAAGACCCTGCAGCCGAGCTGAGTCTCTCCACAATTGTCTCCCTGCTGGAAATTAGGCAGCTCATGGGGGATGCACAATACGACATAGCCAAGGGCGAACGCCTGTATTTCGCAGGTCTGAAGGAGATGTATCCCGAGAAGGCTCTCTCGTCGGATGCAAATTTCACGATGCGTCTGAGTTATGGCTCTATCGGCGGTTACCGCCCATTTGATGCCGCATGGTATAATTATTACTCTACGGATAAAGGTATCCTGGAAAAGGAAAATCCGGAAGACGACGAGTTTTGGGTTCAACCGGAGATACTGGATATGATTCGCAGCAGGGATTTCGGGCAGTATGCCAACAAAAACGGCGAGCTGCAGCTCTGCTTCCTTACAAACAACGACATTACGGGCGGTAATTCTGGAAGTCCGGTGTTCGACAAGAACGCCCGCCTTATCGGTCTTGCTTTCGACGGCAACTGGGAGGCAATGAGCGGAGATATAGCTTTCGAGCCCGATCTGCAACGCTGCATAGCCGTGGATATCCGCTACGTGCTCTATATGATTGACAAATGGGGAAAATGTCCGCGATTGATTGATGAGCTGAAGCTCGTCAGATAGTCTTTGCAACTGTAAAATCATGAGGCTGTGCCAAAATAGGCGCAGCCTTTTTTATGTATCGCCTTTGCAGTCTTGCAAAACGGTTTCCCGACTTCCGGAAATGGCTTTGCACCCTTGCAAAAGGGTTTCCACGTTCGTAGAAATGGCTTTGCAGTCTTGCAAAATGGTTTCCCGACTTCCGGAAACGGCTTTGCAGTGTTGCAAAAGGGTTTCTACGTTCGTAGAAGACATTTTACACCCTTGCAAAGCTGTTTCCTATACCAAAGAAGACAAATTTGACAGGAGGAAATTACGATTTTCTTTTG
>CAVJTV010000131.1:0-6598 GCA_963652435.1 Desulfovibrionaceae bacterium
CCATGACAGCAAAACCTAACGGATAGGGTCGCCGGGAGTTTTCTTCTGAGGGTCGTAGACTGCTACCCCCACCTGCGAGTCGGCACAGCCGTAATAGAGATACCACTTGTTTTTGAAGAACACCAGACCTTCGATGAAGACAGTGCCGTCGACATACTGCCCGCTCTTCTCAAACGCATCCATCGGGCGGAAGAAAGGAACGTCAAGACGGTCCAGCAGCTTCATGGGGTCGTTCGCGTCGGTCAGTATCTGCCCTGCGCAGTATGCCCCGCCGGTGAAACGCTTGTCGCGCACATCGTCGCTCGTCCCGTTCTTGCCGTTATAGAGCAGCACAATGCCGCGTGAGGTCATGACGGCGGGAGGTCCGCACTCCGTCAGCACACTGTCGAAATACCCGCGTCGGGGCTTGATGACAGTAGCCAGCTCGTTGTTCTCGTCCAGCAGCGGCGTCCAGTTGACAAGGTCGTCGGAGGTTGCGGCGTATACAGCCTGCTCGCCCCAATACATGAAGTACTTCCCGCCAATCTTCGTCAGCACCTGCTTTCCGTCTTTCACCTTCGTGACCATCGAGCCGCTCTTGCAGAAGATGTCCTTGAAACGCCCGTCGTATGCCTTGGCAAATGCCGGACCGTGCTTTTCCCACTTGACGAGGTCGCGCGAGGTGGCAATGCACAGCCGTGCCACCTTCCTGTTCCACGACGTGTATGCCATGACATACAGCCCGTCTTCCGTCACGGTGATGCGCGGGTCTTCGCAACCGCCCGTCCACTCGTATTCCTTCATATTGTCCTTGTCGGGATACATCACGGGGGTGCTGCGGCGTTTCATGTGAATGCCGTCTTTGGATTCCGCCAGGCCGATGCGCGAGGTACGCATGCCGATGCCCGTCGCGGAGTTGTCTTCTGCGCGGTAAAGGACGCAAATCTTACCGTCTTTCACGGTTGCTGCGGGGTTGAACACGTCGCTCTCCTCCCATCCGACCTTTGCCTCCCTCATGGGGCAGTCGAAGAGGTTCTTAGGGTTAGGCGTAATGACCGGATTGGCTTTCTCGGGGCGCACAAAGCCGCCCAACGCCCAATCCGGCAACACATTCTGCCCGTACCCCACCAATGGCATCGCCGCCAAACAAATAATTAGTAGTAAGTTTCTGTTCATGTGATAGTGAATAAAAAAACGGAGTGTCAAAATCCCCCTGACATAAAAGACTGAGAGATTTCGGCACTCCGAAGGTTATTATTGTACAATCGTTTCTATAATGGTGCTGTAGTTAACCGCGCCTTCCGTCTTGGCACCGACACGTACATACACCTTATTGCCATTCGCCTTTATCTTGTACAAATTGTTTTGATAAGTATTGTCGTTTTCCAAATCAAAAACAATTGTACCTTCCAACGACTTGACGGTCTGCTTTCCCGCCTGGTTAGCACTTCCATTGTCGACACCCGGTGCAAAATTCCAGTATCCATACACTTCCGACACCTCGTAGCTACTGTTTGTCGGAATTACTTTGTAAGTAACCGTGACCGTTTTACCGGAAACCTGAGCCGATGCACTAATTCTCGCATACGGAGTTGCCTTCAGGTTCAGTGTAGTTTGTCCCTTCACCGTTACATATTCTTCGCAAGGCGAAACAAACGGACCGTTCACGACAATCTTGTAATCACAATTAAACAACTGAGAGTTCTCGTACGAGCCATCCATCTTCGCGTAAAAGTCGACCGACTGCGTCGCATCCGTGTTCTGTTCGAACATATTGATGATAACGCCGGTAGATCCTTGAACAGGCAGAGGAATCGGTTCGTTCGTTTCCGCATCCAGAATTTGCCCTTTTATACCTCCGTTAGGAGCTTCGTAATTATCCAAATCACTCAAACAGCTTGTAAAGCATAATGAGCAAACAGCCATCAGTAATAAATTTATCTTTTTCATATCTTCCAAATTAGATAATTAGTTAGTGTAACCCGGATTCTGAACGAGATTCGGATTTGAATTCATATCGCTTTGATTGATCTTCGTGTAGTAGTTTTTCTCAAGGAAAATACGAACCTGCTTCGGTGCATTATATCCTCTTTCAAATATGTACTTGCCGTCGCGGATGTCATACCAAGGATACAGGGCTGTTCCTCTGAAGCCTGTCAATCCACCATCCTTAACATCTAAATGAGCAACACGCCAACGTTTCAAATCCCAAAAACGATGTCCTTCAAAAGCCAATTCAACACGACGTTCATGACGGATTTTTGCCATATCAATACTTGACTGGTGAGGCATTCCTGCCCTATCACGTATCTCATTGACAGCATTCAATGCTTCAGACGGTTTGTTCAACTCCATTGCTGCCTCTGCCAAATTCAAATACATTTCTCCCAAACGGAAGACCGGCCACGGTGTTTCAGACTTACCCATGTTCATGTCCGTCAAAGTTTCATCGAAAAACTTCTTTTGATAGAACCCTGTCTTGGATGCGTCGCCGGCATCAGCTCCACCATCCTTTCCTGAGGTACTGTAAGTAACTCCGTTAATCACGACTGTGTTGCCACCATCAGGTTGGCTTGTTGCCTGATATCTTTCATTGTCGGAAACAATGATACCTCTTATCCATTCAACCTTAGTGCCCTTACACGGAGAACCGGGCAGATAAACCGAAGCATACAGACGCGGATCTTTACCGGTAAACAACTCATAAGGATCTTCAAAACGCAACTTATTTCCGTTCTGATCCTCCAACTTCAAAGTTCCCTCGGAACCATCTGCATATTCATACTCTTCTATCAATTCCAGCGTCGGTGCCATACCGCAGCCCCAACCGCCTCCACGATAAGAGAACGGAGCGTTACGTTTGTCCCAACTATGTGCCCTACCGCCTGCGAGATTATATTGCTTTTGGAAAATATACTCACCGTTGTCGCCATTTCCTTTCAAGAATATATCGCAGAAGTTCTGGCTCTTGTCGTCCGGCTTTTTATTGTACAACGCATATTTTCCCGATTCGATGATTGTTTTGGAAGCATCGTAGGATGTCTGAAAATAACGATCAGCTTCAGAAGATGGAATACCGACCACACCATCCAACTGCACTGTGCCGTAGCGGGCAATCGAACCTGCATAAAGGGCTGCACGTGAACAAAGAGCCAACGCAGCATATTTGTTGGCACGATACTTGGCATCCGAACTTCTTGTTTCCGGCAGATCCTGAGCCGCTGACTGACATTCGGATATGATAAAGTCGTAAACTTCCTTTTCCGTGTTACGGCTGACCATCAACGGTTCCAAATTATTCGCATCATATTCTTGAGACTTATCAACAATGGGAACACCACCGTAACGTTTCACCAAAGTAAAATAGTGCATGGCACGAAGGAAACGAGTCTCTGCCAAAAGTGACTTCTTCTCTGTTTCCGATAAAGCTGTAGCCGTTTCCAACTGGGCTATGAAATCATTACAATTACGGATGTACTGGTATCTGTCGGAAAATTTCTGCTCGAACAACGCATCTTCATACGTATATGTTGCATTTGCGTTGTCGAAAAGCGGATCTTTCTGGAAAGACCCTTGTGCATCATCCGACATGGAAGAAAGATTCATCAAACGCCAGTCATCACGATACCAATAGTCGAAATCCTCCATCTGAACATAGTAATACATTCCGACCAAAACTGCATCAATCAATTTTGGATCTTTCCACACTTTTTCGGGAGTTATTATATCAAAGGATTCCTTTTCAAGATAACTGGAACAAGACATTGTCCCCAACAAAAGCAATCCACATCCAATACTTGCTAAAAATTTTGTACTCATTGTTCTCGATTTTAGAATGTTAGATTAACACCAAAATTAAATGTCTTCATTTGCGGATAATAGCGGAACATACTTTCGCTATTTTCCGGGTCCATGTATTTCATCAAACCATTGCGGTTGGTAAATGTAAACATATTGAAAGCGTTTACATAAACGCGCAAATTCTCGATGCCGACCCTCTGCATCCATGGTTTCGGAAGAGTATAGCCTAATTCAATCGTTTTCAAACGAAGATAATTAGCTTTTTGCCTTGTCCATGTATTCGTAGTGGTATTTGCAGAGAAGCCGGTAGGACGAAGGGCAGGCATATATCCTGAAATCCACGCACTACTCGGGTCTGAAGGATCTTCCCGATGCCATCTATCCAACCAGATAGTACAACCATTACCCAGACCTTGCTGTATGAATGGATCCATGAAGTCGCCGGTTGTAAACACCTCATGTCCGGCTGCACCTTGGAAGAACACAGTCAAGTCGAATCCTTTGTATGCTCCCGAAAGGTTCAAACCATAATACATACGGGGAGTATTCCCGTGACCAATAGGTTGCTGGTCTTTAGAATCGATGATACCATCATTGTTGACATCTTCAAATTTCAAGTCACCAGGAAGTAGTGATTTATTACCGTTCCCATCCTGAATGGGTGAGTTAAGTATCTCTTCATAACTTTGAAACTGCCCTACGCAAACATATCCCCACTGAATATCCTTGTATCGATTATTTGTGTTGTTTCTCCAGTCGTCATACATATTTGCGGAAGCCGCACGTTCTACATAGCGGTTATAATTGCGAGTAGTGGAGAAATTGGCTTTTACGTCATACGAAAAATCTCCGATACTTTTCTGATGTCCCAATACGATTTCAAAGCCCTGCGTTTTGTCGGAGTTTAGATTTTCCTGAGGCAAAGTTTGTCCGAACGTGGTCGGGAGAGTAAGGATACGAGTTGCAAGCAGCCCGTCTCGTTTACGGATAAAATAGTCGAATTCGACGCTAATCAATCGCGACAAAGCCGAAGCCTCGAAGCCCACATTCGCAGTAGTTGATTCGTACCATGTCAGATTGGTATTAGGCATACCTCTATCCACAGCTCCATTGGAAACACCTCCGGAACCCAAAACATAGGCTTTCGAAGGATATGTATATCCCGTCAGATACTGATAAGCACTGAAATCACCTTCATCTCCGACCTTTCCGTATGAACCTCTTATCTTGAAATTTTCGACCATAGGCAGCGCTTCTTTGAAGAAATCTTCTTCAGACATTCTCCAACCTAAAGAAAAAGCAGGGAAGAAGCCCCAACGTTTGTCGGGATCGAACTTATAAGAACCATCATAGCGGAAACTGAGTTCTGCCAAGTATTTGCTTGCGTATGCATAATTGAAACGTCCAACCAATCCTGCATGAGCCGATACGGATGCGCTTCCATCATTATTTATGTTCGTCTTGTCTCCGGCTGCCATTTGGTCGATTGCTCCGATTGTAAACTGACGATATGCCTTCACCCAGTCCGTACGATCGTTGTAGAACTCCCACAAAACCAAAGCTCCAACGTCGTGCTTTCCGAAAGTATTCTTATAGTTTAAGGAAATCTGTCCATTCGGCTTAAAATAATTATCCGATTGCGTTGTCAGTTCGGAAATAGTGTGACTTCCTGTCACATTGTAAACGTCTGTGGCTGCGTTGTAGGCATATTCATAATATTCCTTGTACCATTTGCGGCTATATTTATTGTTGTAGTCGTAAGAGAACAGAGCTTTTGCAGAAAGACCCTTTACCCAAGGTATCTCCCAATTCAATGTGATTGATCCGTTAAACTCACGACGGTCTCTTCTATCGTAACCGATATTGTCTATGTCAGACAAATGCACTGGGTTTCCCTTATCTCCGGGGTTAGACCAATAACTCGAATTATCATTCGCGTAAATCGGGAATACCGGCTTTGCCATTTGTATTGAACGGCTCAGCGGTTCTGACTCATAAGGTTTCATTCGCGTATCCAAACGTCCGCTCAGTTGCAAATCAACGGTGAAACCTTTAACGATTTCTGCGCTGACATTCGAACGAACATTATACTTTTTATAGTTGAAGGCTTTCGAACGGTAAATACCTTCCTGATCCGTAAAACCTAATGAGAAGAAATACTTCACTTTTTCCGCACCTCCAGACACACTCAGATTATGGTAGGTGGTAGGTGCTGCCTTACGGATAACTTCATTATACCAATCTGTTGTTCCAATCCCTTGCTTGAAATTTTCCAAGTCTTCAGCCGAATAAGGTGCCGCAACACCAATGTTCTGCTGGGCTTCATTGTATAAGGTTGCATACTCGTATCCGTCGTAAAACTCCGGATAACGGGTAACGTTTTGAACTCCGACATATCCGTTGTAGCTGATTTTCGGTTTGCCGATTTCTCCTTTCTTAGTCGTAACGAGAATAACGCCATTCGCACCCTTGAAACCATAAACGGCAGCGGAAGCATCCTTCAAGATACTTATCGATTCTATATCGTTGGCATCTATTTGCTTGAAGTCGCGTTCCACTCCATCCACAATAACAAGAGCATTACCAAAACCACGAATATCCACACTTGCTTCATCATCACCAGGGGCACCGCTTCTCTGTACGGCACGAAGTCCTGGAAGTTTACCAGCCAACGCGTTGCTGACATTCGGAGTCTTCACCGTTGTGATATCTCCGGCTTGGAGTGACGCAACAGATCCTGTCACAGATGCACGTTTCTGAACGCCATACCCCACAACCACCACTTCGTCGAGGGCTTGGGAGTCTTCCGAGAGGGCGA
>CAVJTV010000132.1:0-6584 GCA_963652435.1 Desulfovibrionaceae bacterium
GCTGAGCGGCAGTCTGCAAGGGGAGTATAGTTTCAAGTAAAAGCATTAGTGGGCTATCTCCCGAACTGTCGGAAGGGTGCGCCGCATCCTTTTCTTCGTCTTCTTCGCCTCTCTTTCCTGACGAGAGCATGGATGTATGGATGGAACCGCCCTTGACCAATGACCGCTCGGATATACCGGCTGATAGCTGCCCGATTGTCACGGCCCGCTTCACACTGACGAAAGCAGCATACCCTTTTCGGCTCCATCTTCTGAAACGGAGAGCAACACTGCGGTATGTACACTGCTTTCTCATTCGGCGGTACGTTTCTTATGCTACCTTTTCAAGTTTCTTCATCACTGCGAAGATGAACAGGAACGAGAGCAGACACAATGCCACGAGCACACCCCATACGCCTACCAACGGAATATGCTTCCACAGTAACCCTGGAATCATCACGAGGAAGTTACCTATGGCTGTTGCGCCGAACCAGCATCCCATCATCACGCCCTTGTATTTCGGAGGCGCAACCTTCGACACGAAGCTGATGCCCATAGGCGAGAGCAGAAGCTCGGCAAACGTCAGCACGAGATATGTCGACACGAGCCAGTTGGGCGAAACACGTCCGCCACCGTCGTAGGTAAGACCTATCGACGAGCATACCATGATGATATATCCTATTCCGGCAACGAGCATACCGAGACCTATCTTGCGCGGTGCCGACGGCTCCTTGCCCTTGCGTGCAAGCCATGCGAACACTGCCATGGACACCGGCGTGAGACCTACCACAAAGCATGGGTTGAACTGCTGGAAGAGCGGAGCCTCAAGGTCAATGATACTGCTACTTGTCGTGAAGAACTTGTATGCAAGGAAGGCGATGCACAGAAGGATCACTGCGCCCGAAATGAGTTTGCCCTTCCCCGTCTTTGCGCCGGCGAGAGCAAATGCTGCATAGACGATGAAGATGCAGGCAACAAGGTTGGTGACATCGAAGAGCATCCCCGTAAGCCCCGTAGCCTGGGTTGCCGTGAAGTCGCGGGCAAAGATCGTGAGCGTCGCACCGTTCTGATGGAATGCCATCCAGAAGAATATCACAACGACGAACACGAGGAAGAGAGCCACGAGGCGGTCTTTCGTCTCCGACGGCGATATGGTATTCGTGCTGTTTGCGACGGCTTGCTTTGCTTCCTTGACAATCTTGTTCTCACACACGCTGGCGAAGGTGCTCTTGAAACCGTAGTATATCAGTATCGAGACGATGAGCGACACGCATGCCACGCCGAAGGCAAAATGGTATGAGTCGGCTACGCTCACTCCGAGAGTGTTCTGTGCATAAGCCATCATCTTCACTGCGGCAGTCGGGGCAAACAATGCACCGATGTTGATTGCCATGTAGAAAATCGAGAAGGCGGAGTCGCGTTTGCCTTGCATCTCGGGGCTGTCGTAGAGATTACCCACCATCACCTGCAGGTTTCCCTTGAAAAGGCTTGTCCCCACACTGATAAGCACGAGAGCCACGCCCATGAGCATGATTGCCGGCGTATTTGCACCTGCGGGAACGGCAAGGCAGAGATAGCCGATGAACATCACGAAGATACCCAGCGTGACGCACTTGTTGAACCCGATTCTGTCGGCGATTGCTCCACCCGCGATTGGAAGGAAGTAGACGAGCATTAGAAAACTTGAATAAACGGTAGTTGCCAGACCCTCGTCCCAACCGAAGTTGGCTTGGAGGAACAGCAGAAAGACGGCGAGCATCGTGTAATACCCGAAACGCTCGCCGGTGTTGGCTAAGGCTAATGCGTATAAACCTTTTGGTTGTCCTTCGAACATGATACTAAAATTAGATGATTATTGAATGATTTGTTTTATCGCGCCTGTCTCCGGATAGAAGTAGACCTTCACCGGTGCTTTCTTGTCTTCGAACATGACGGGAGCCAGCCCCTCGCGTGTGCCGAACTGCGTTATCTGAGCCTCTCCCTTGTAGAGCGTCTTGCGGTTCATACTGATCTCGATGGCTGCCTTCCCTGGTATGTTGTAGATGATTCCCTTCATCGATTTCTCTTTCTTCTCGGCTTCCTTTGCGTCGAGTACAGGGGCGCGGTCTGTTGCCTTGAGGTTCATGCAGACGGGCGTGCCGCCAAGGTCGTCGGCATCCACTATGCCCATCTTCGTGGAAAAGCGAAACAACACCTCGCCTTCAAGGTCGTCGTATGGCGTGATGCTCATCTCATAGTAGGATGTTTCTTTTGTCTCGATGCCGGTGAACAGGTTTGTCAGCGACTTCTCCTGCTCTTCCAACTGCTGTATGACGAGCTCCATCGCTTCGCCGTCGGGCGGAAGATTATCTGCCTCGCCCGTCAGTATGTTCATGCGGCTCTCGCGGATACGGTATATCTGTTTTGCAGCAACCTCTGCCTGCCGTGCCGTCGAGCCTGCCATCAGCAGTTCCTCGGAGAGGACGGATGCGTTGGTCACCTTTGCAGGCTTCTTTGCACTCTTCTGTATCGTTTCGAGGGGCGATTCCTTAGGAGTGTATTCCGCATTGATGGAGCATAGCAGCCCTTCTTCCGTCAGATAGGCATAGGGCGCAACCGTGCCGCTCTTGAACTCCACGATGTAGGTGTTGTCCGCGTCGGGCACGCCGTGGTTGACGAGCGTCAGCTTACCCAGCTCGTAATGCACCTTGTCTTCCGTAATGACATCCTTCACGCCAAGGTACTTCTCGGCGTATTGGTAATACGGACCGGCCTTACAGACCACCTTGGTCACCTCTGCGTCGACCACCAGCTCGGTCTTCGGTAGCGAATAGGTTATGCCGAAGTTGTTCGCCTTGACGGCGTTTTTCTTCACCACCTTGGTTTGCGCCGCGAGCGGCATGCAGAGCAGAAGGCACGCAGCGATGATCAGATTTTTCATATCCGAATAGTTTTTGTTTCTGTTTTCCTTAAAAATGATGACCGCAAAACTATGAAATATTTCGTTTGCGGCAAACCTCGCCCTCCCTTTTGTGCCCTTCCGCCATGAACGCAATCGGTGTCTTCTTTCTGTCTCAGCGGACCTGTTGATCGTAATCAACGCTCCCGTGGCAGTAGACACCATGAAAGCGAGGAGGTGGTTTTTGCGTATATTTGCACGCCGAACAAAAAACACTGATTGCGATGCCACTGAATTTACAAAAGAACTTACCAGCCATCGAGCTTCTCAAGAAGGAGCATATTTTCGTGATGGATTCGCTTCGCGCCTCGAAGCAGGACATACGTCCGCTGCGCGTGGTGGTGCTCAACCTCATGCCGCTGAAGATAACGACGGAGACCGACCTCATCCGGCTTCTCAGTAACACTCCCTTGCAGGTGGAGCTTCACTTCATGAAGATAAAGGGGCATACCCCGAAGAACACGCCCATAGAGCACATGAAGGAGTTTTACAAGGACTTCGACGAGATCTCGGGCGACTGCTACGACGGGATGATTATCACCGGTGCGCCGGTGGAGCAGATGCCGTTTGAAGAAGTGGGCTATTGGGAAGAGGTGACGAAGATATTCGACTGGGCACGCACGCACGTGACCTCCACCCTCTATATCTGCTGGGCTGCACAGGCAGGGCTGTATCATTTCTACGGCGTGCCCAAGCATGCTCTTCCGGCAAAGATGTTCGGCGTGTTCCGCCACACGCTCCGCGAGCAGTACCTGCCCATCTTCCGAGGCTTCGACGATGAGTTTTACGTGCCCCATAGCCGTCACACGGAGGTGCGCCGCGAGGATATAATGAAGGTGCCGGAGCTGACGCTGCTCTCCGAAAGCGAGGAGTCGGGGGTGTATATGGTGATGTCGCGCGGCGGGCGCGAGTTCTATATCACGGGGCATTCGGAGTATTCGCCCTATACGCTCAACGACGAGTATGTCCGCGACCTTGGAAAAGGTCTTCCCATCTCCGTTCCGCATAACTACTACCGCAACAACGACCCTGCGCAAGGTCCCGTTGTGCGTTGGCGCGGCCATGCCAATCTGCTTTTCACCAACTGGCTGAACTATTACGTCTACCAGGAGACGCCGTTCAACACGGAGGACATCAGGCTTCTTGGTAATCTATGAAAGGCATGAGCGGAACTCCCCGACACATAGAGCTTCTCTCGCCGGCAAAAGACCTAGTCTGCGGCATTGAAGCTGTCCGCCACGGGGCGGATGCCGTGTATATAGGTGCGCCGAGGTTCGGTGCACGTGCAGCCGCAGGCAATTCAGTAGCTGACATACATGCCCTCTCAGAGTATGCGCATCTCTACGATGCCCGCGTATATGTCGCGCTCAATACCATTCTTCGCGATGACGAGCTACGGGAAGCAGAGCATCTTATCCGTGAGCTTTATCATGCGGGTGTCGACGCGCTGATTGTACAGGATATGGGTATCACCCGTCTCGACCTGCCTCCCATACCGTTGCATGCAAGTACGCAGACCGACAACCGCACGGTAGAGAAGGTACGTTTCCTTGAGGCGGCAGGCTTTACGCAGGTGGTTCTTGCCCGCGAGCTTTCGCTCGAAGAGATACGGGAGATAGCACAGGAGACAGCCGTCCCGATAGAAGTGTTCGTGCATGGTGCGCTGTGCGTGAGCTTTAGCGGGCAGTGCTATCTCAGTGCGGCAATGAACCGTCGGAGTGCCAACTGCGGGGAGTGTGCACAGTGTTGCCGCCTGCCCTATACGATGGTGGATGCCGAGGGACGGGAGGTTGTCCGGGACAAGCATCTGTTGTCACTTCGCGACATGAACCGCTCCGAAGAGCTGGAGGCTCTGCTCGATGCCGGCGTCACGTCGCTGAAGATTGAAGGCAGACTGAAGGATGCTTCTTACGTGAAGAACGTGACGGCATACTACCGCAGGAAGCTCGATGCCATCCTCGAGCGGCGCAATGAATACATCCGTGCGTCGGCAGGGAGGAGCACATATACATTCGAACCGTCTGTAGAGAAGAGTTTCAACCGCGGGTTCACTCCGTTCTTCCTGCACGGGAGGGAAAGAGACATTACGTCGTTCGACACCCCCAAATCGCTTGGCGAGCCTGTCGGGAGGGTGAAGGAGCTGAAAGGCGGCTCATTCACCGTGGCAGGTACGAAGCAACTCTGCAACGGTGACGGACTGGTGTTCTTCGACAGCCGCGGTAGCCTTGAGGGCTTTCGCGTGAATAGGGTAGAGGCAAATCGTGTATTCCCCCTTGAGATGCCGGAGATAAAACCGAAGACGCAGCTCTACAGAAACTACGATCAAACATTCGAGAAGCTGCTCGTGAAACCTTCTGCCGAGCGGCGGATAGCGGTGAAGATGGAATTTTTCGACAATCCTTTCGGCTTTACCCTTGTGATGGAGGATGAGACGGGGGCACGGGTGATGCTTGTCGAGCCTTTCAAGATGGAGCCTGCCCGCAGCGACCAGGCGGACAACATCCGCACGCAGCTTTCCAAACTCGGTAATACGCCGTTCGAAGCCTCTTCGGTTATTGTTCGAATGAGTGAGAACCTATTCGTCCCCTCGTCTCTCTTGACTGATATGCGTCGGCGGGCAGTGGAGAAGCTGCTCTCTGCACGTAAGATCCGCTACCTCCGCGAAACGGTGCGCAGGGTTGACCCGACGGAAGAGTTGCCGTATTCGGAGAAGCATCTGACGTATCTTGGGAACGTTTCGAACCATCTCGCTGCAGATTTTTACAAAGAGCATGGGGTAGAGACAGTGGACGAGGCATTCGAGTTGAAGCCGCAGAAAGATGTCCCGCTGATGTTTTCGCGCCACTGTCTGCGCTTCAGCATGGGATGGTGTCCGACGTATCAAAAAGGGAAGTCTCCGTACAAAGAGCCGTACTACCTTATATACAAAGACAACAGGCTGCGCCTTGAGTTCGACTGCCGGCGGTGTCGTATGCTGGTGTACGGGGCTTTTTAGCAGCTAAAACATCTCCTCGAACAATCTGCGGAGCCGCGTCTTGGTAAGCTCGAAGTCCTGCTCTTCGCCGAGTTCCTTTTGCAGAGAAGTCACGCCCTTGTCCGTAAATCCGCAAGGGTTGATGAGAGAGAAATAAGACAGGTCGGTGTTGATGTTGAGAGCGAAGCCGTGCATCGTGACAAACCTGCTGCTCTTTACGCCGACGGCGCATATCTTACGGGCACGCCCCTTTACTTCTGGTTCAATCCATACTCCCGTAGCTCCCTCGAGACGCTCGCCATGCAGTCCATAGAGCGCGAGAAAGCGGATGACCACTTCTTCCAACCGATAGATGTATTGCCTCAGCCCCAGCTGCCAGCAGTCGAGGTCGAAGACAGGGTAGCCCGTCACTTGTCCTGGACCGTGATATGTGATGTCGCCGCCGCGACTGACATGAAAGAGCGTGATGCCACGTTCGTCAAGTATCTGTTCAGGGATTAAAAGATTGGTTTCCTTTCCGCTCTTTCCGATTGTCAGAACCGGATCGTGCTCGCAGAAGAAGAGGTGGTTCTCTTCGTGTGCTCCCTCTGCCTTTGCACGAAGCAGGGTATTGAAGGCATCGGTCTGAACGTTGAGCGCATCGGCATAACCGATGCGCCCAAGATCGTGAAAAGTAAAACTCTTCATATTTTA
>CAVJTV010000133.1:0-6527 GCA_963652435.1 Desulfovibrionaceae bacterium
AAGCGTGCGGGGCATCTGCCTTTCTGATGTAGGCGGCATCCACCTCCTTGTATGGTAGCTTCACGTTGTCGAGCCAGAAGGTATTGCCCTGTAAGCCGAAACGAGCAACGCCGAAAGCCCCACGTCAATATACGTAAAGCGAAGCTGTTATGGATAGCTCACGCTTTGTATACACCCCATGAGGCGTTCTGCATTGCTTTGTTTTTGACTTACAGTTGAAGTTGCGAAGTTCATCGATCGTCAAAACCAAAGCGTACAAAAACGCCTTTAATATGTATGTTCTTCCCATTGCTTCAATCACCCCAACGGGCTTTCAGCGCAGGGAAAACGTTGTAAATGTAGTCATTATTTTGTATCACCGACATGTGAGTGTATTTTTATGTAAAAACTTATATTCCATATACCAATGTTGTCCTAAACGTTTTTATAAAACGCAGTAAGGCAGGGGTTGCCATTGGGACAATCCCCGTATTTCCGCGTCTCAACAAATAATTATTTAGGACAACATTGCTCCAAAACATATGCCTTACATGTATAGCTTACTGCTTTACACATATTGGGTGACGACTTCTTTTATTTAACAAATGGAACGCAGACCTTTGCACGAGTTCATTAATATATAAAACAGAAATAGTTATGATACTTGATTCATTAAATAACACGGCAAAAATAGAACGCCTGCATCCGCTTTTCAAGAGAGCGTTCGATTATATCAAGAACACCGACTTTTCCAAGATGGAAGATGGAAAATACGAGTTGGACGGTGAGCATCTCTTCGTCAATATTGCCAGCATGACCGGTAAGAACGAGAAAGAAGCCGCCATCGAGACTCACCGGCGATACATCGACATACAGCTGCCACTACACGGAGTGGAGACGATAGGCTGGAAGCCCGGTTGCGAGCTTCAGAAGGAGTCCATACCTTACGACGAAGGGAAAGACATTGCTTTCTATATCGACCGCCCGACGGCTTACACAAGAATCTATCCGGGTCAGTTCGCCATCTTCTTTCCGGAAGACGGTCACGCCCCAGGCATCGGCGAAGGAAACATTCGCAAAGTGATTGTAAAAGTCAGTGTAAACGAATAAATATCATGGAAAATCGATTTTTAGAACTTATAGAGAGCAGTATCAAGGAACATTGGGATCTGCCTGCTTTTTCCGACTACAACGGACATACGTACCACTACAAGGATGTCGCACGCCGCATAGCGAAGTTTCATATCCTGCTCGAGCATGCCGGAGTGAAGAAAGGCGACAAGATAGCCTTGGTGGGGCGCAACTCGTCGAACTGGGCAATCAGCTTCTTCGGCATATTGTCGTACGGAGCCGTTGCCGTCCCTATCCTGCACGAGTTCAAGCCCGACAATATCCATCATATCGTCAATCACTCGGAAGCAAAGGTTGTGCTTGCGGGGTCGAACAACTGGGAGAACATGAACGAGGAGATGATGCCCGAGGTGTGTCTGTTTATGATGCTCGACGATTTCTCCATTATTGAGTGCCGGAGTAAGGAGGTGCGCGCGGTACGCGAGAGGATAAACGAATACTTCGGGAAGAAATACCCTCGTGAGTTTACTGCCTCGGACGTGCACTATCACACGGAAGAGCCCGACGAGCTGGCTGTGCTGAACTACACGTCGGGGACGACGAGCTTCTCCAAAGGAGTGATGATCCCATATCGCAGCCTATGGAGCAACACGAAGTTTGCTGCCGACAATCTGCCGTTCATCCACCCGGGCGACAACATAGTGTGTATGCTGCCTATGGCGCACATGTACGGACTGGCGTTCGAGATACTGAATAGCGTGAACATAGGTTGCCACGTGCATTTCCTCACGCGCATACCAAGCCCGAAAATCATAGCCGAGGCATTCGCGAGGGTGAAGCCCACGCTGATACTTGCCGTGCCGCTGATCATCGAGAAGATAATAAAGAACAAGGTGTTCCCCCAGTTGGAAAAGCCGCTGATAAAGCTACTGCTGAAAGTACCATATATTGACGGAAAGGTACGCGACATGATTGCTACAAAGCTGAACGAGTCATTCGGAGGAAAGTTCGGCGAGGTGGTTATCGGCGGAGCCGCGATAAACAAGGATGTGGAAGAGTTCCTGCGATCCATCAAGTTCCGCTATACCGTGGGGTACGGGATGACGGAATGTGGACCGCTGATTGCCTACGAGCAGTGGGATACATTCAAGCAAGGTTCCGTCGGACGTGTTGTCGACCGCATGGAAGTTCGTATCGACTCTGCTGACCCTGCCAATGAGGTGGGCGAGATTCTTGTCCGTGGGATGAACGTCATGTTAGGATACTACAAAAATCCGGAAGCGACACAGGCAGTCATGATGGAAGGCGGATGGATGCGAACGGGCGACCTTGGCACTATCGATGGCGATGGGTTCCTATATATCCGTGGACGCAGCAAGACAATGATACTTGGTCCGAACGGGCAAAACATCTATCCGGAGGAGATTGAAGACCGACTGAACAATATGCTCTACGTTGCCGAATCGCTCGTCATATCGCAGGGCGGCAAGATAGTGGCACTTATTTATCCCGACTGGGAGCAGGTGGACAAAGCCGGTATCCATCACACCGAGATAGAGCTGCTGATGCAGCAGAACATCGACCAGCTGAACGCGGAGATGCCCGCATACAGTAAGGTTTCCCACTTCAAACTATACCAGGAAGAATTTGAAAAGACACCGAAGAGAAGTATCAAGCGATACCTCTACCAACCCGCAGAGGAGAACTGACCCCTACCCCCGTCAACATTTTATGCTAAGCCGACAGAGCACGTCGCGAATCTTCTCGAAGGTCGTGATGCGCGTCGGCACGAGCGGCAGGCGCAGTTTGTTTTCTATAAATCCCATGGCATTGAGCATGCTCTTCGCCCCTGCCGGATTGCCGTCGACAAACAGCAGTTCGAACAGTTCGGTGAAGCGATGGTGTATGGTGCGGGCATTGTCGTAGTCGCCTGCCAACGCCAGACGGACCATGCGGCTGAACTCGCGTGGGAAAGCATTGCCGATAACGGAGATGACACCGACGGCTCCCAAGGTGATAAGCGGGAAGGTGATGCCATCGTCGCCTGAGATGACATTGAAGTTCGCCGGCTTGTTCTTTATTATGTCGTCCATCTGCGTAATATTCCCCGAAGCCTCCTTCACGGCAACGACGTTCCCGAACTCACGGGCAATACGCAGCGTTGTGGCCGCACTCATGTTCACGCCCGTCCTCCCTGGCACGTTGTAGAGGATAATAGGCAGACGCGTCGCCTGAGCGATAGCCTTGTAGTGCTGGTAGATGCCTTCCTGCGAAGGTTTGTTGTAGTAAGGCACGACAGAGAGGATGGCATCGATACCCTCGAAGCTGTCTCTTTTCAGCTTCTCCACGATGGTGCGCGTGCAGTTGCCGCCCACCCCCAAGACAATGGGGATACGTCCGTTGACTTTCGTTACGACAAGGCTGATGATTTTCTTCTTCTCCTCCTCCGTGAGAGTCGGAGTCTCGGCAGTAGTCCCCAATACAACCAAATAATCCGTCCCGTTCTTCAGCTGGTAATCAACCAACCTTCCCAACGCCTCATAGTCCACGCTTTCATCTTCTTTGAACGGAGTGATCAGTGCCACACCCATTCCTCTCAAGTTTATATCTGCCATGGGGAATATATTCCTTTCTGTTATTTAGACGCGCAAAAGTAGATAAATTCTATCATTTGAATCGGATTGTCTGCAAATAAAACACAATCTGTTCGAATACATACCTCATATCCGCATTTTCTGTCACAGCGACTGTCAGGTCGTACAAATCGGATTCACGGCTCTTCGCCCCGACTTTGAAGGGAGCGGGATGCTTCAAGAGGAGGTATTGCATGACATAATTCCCCTCGCGGGTGAGGTCGATAAGGATATCGGCATCGCAGGCATAAAACTTACTCTCTACGGTCTTTCGAGGCATATACCACATGTCCAAATCCGTCTTTGCACAGACAGTCATGCCGTCTGTCTTTGTGGGCTTGTCATCGGCGATGTACATGCAGACGCTGACTTTCTTGTGCGCCGCGCGGAGCTTCTTAAGGCATGGCTCAACCGCGCCGCTGTCCTCTGCATCAAACAACACCAATACCCTGCGGGCATCGCCCAACGTACAGAAGCGGCATTTCCGCCCTCTCTTCCGCCTCGCGAGCTTCTTTACTTTCCTTCGTAAAAAACAGTTCGTCAACTTCATTCCGCCAACATATTTAAAAATTCATCTTCACTGATAATCTTCACACCCAGCTTGGAGGCTTTCTCCAGCTTTGAGGGTCCCATGTTGTCTCCTGCAAGGATATAGTCTGTCTTGCCGGAGACGGAGCCGCTGTTCTTCCCGCCATGCTGCTCAATCATGGCTTTGTATTCATCGCGCGAATGCTGCGAGAACGTTCCGCTGATTACTATCGACAGACCTTTCAGCTTGTCTGAGCGATTGGCAAGAGTCTCTTCCTCCACTGCCATCCGCAGACCTGCATCCCTCAGGCGGGCAACCAACCGGCGGTTGCCCTCGTCGGCAAAGTAACGCGTCACGCTGAGCGCAATCCTCTCTCCTATCTCGTCCACTTCCGTCAAAGCCTCCGTCGAAGCCTCTCCGAGCTGCTCCATCGAATGGAAAGCCAATGCAAGACGCTTTGCCACCGTCTCGCCGACGTAGCGGATACCCAAGCCATACAATACACGCTCGAAAGGCACCTTCTTCGACTCCTCGAGGCTATCCATCAGGTTGCGGGCACTTCGCTCCGCCCAACGCTCCAGACGCATGAGGTCCGTAACCTTCAGTGTGTAGAGGTCTGCCACATCACGCACAAGACCTGCGTCGTAGAGGTCTTCCACCGTCTCGGGACCGATGTTTATGTTCATTGCCTTGCGGGTAACGAAATGCTCGATACGGCCTTTTATCTGCGGAGGGCAGCCGCCCTCGTTCGGGCAATAGTGGGCTGCCTCGCCTTCGGGGCGGACCAGTGGCGTGCCGCATTCCGGACAAGTCCTTACGAACGTAACCTTTGCCCCCGTAATCAGCGGACGTGAACCGACATCCACCCCCACTATCTTGGGGATAATCTCCCCTCCCTTCTCTACATATACGTTGTCTCCCAGATGAAGGTCTAGACCCTCTATTATATCTGCATTGTGCAGGGAGGCACGCTTCACAACCGTTCCGGCAAGCAACACAGGCTCGAGATTGGCAACAGGAGTAACCGCGCCCGTCCGCCCCACCTGGAAGGAGACGGAGTTGAGGCGCGTGACTGCCCGCTCTGCCTGGAACTTATAGGCAATAGCCCAGCGCGGACTCTTGGCAGTGAAGCCAAGGTTAAGCTGCTGGCGAAGGGAGTTTACCTTCAGCACGATGCCGTCCGTTGCCACCGGCAGGTTCTTGCGCTCCGTATCCCAGTAGGCGATATAGTCGAGCACCTCCTGCATGCTGTGGCATTTGCGGATAACGTCGGGTATCTTGAACCCCCACGTGCGGGCAATCTGCAGGTTGTCGTAATGATTGTCGGCAGGGAGATTTTCGCCAAGAAGATAATAGAAATAGGCATCCAGCTTACGCGCGGCAACGACGGCAGGGTTCTGCTGCTTCAGCGTGCCGGAGGCTGCGTTGCGCGGATTGGCAAATAGCGGCTCTTCCTGTTCCTCGCGTTCCTTGTTCAGCCGGTCGAACTCCGCCCACGGAAGAAGTATCTCTCCCCGCAGCTCGAAGGCAGCAGGGTAGCCTTCGCCCCGCAACCGCAGGGGGACGGAACGGATGGTCCTGACGTTTGCCGTCACATCGTCGCCACGGGTGCCATCGCCGCGGGTCACGGCTCTCACCAACCTCCCTTCCTCATAGATGAGAGAGATGGACGTGCCGTCGTACTTCAGCTCGGCAACAATCTCGAAAGGCTCGTTCAGCGCACGCTCCACCCTCTCGTAGAACTCCCGCACGTCCGTTTCGGAATAGGTGTTTCCCAGCGAGAGCATCGGGTAGCGGTGCACAACCTGCTTGAACTCCTTCGAGAGGTCGCTCCCCACACGTTGCGTAGGCGAGGCAGGGTCGGCAAACTCGGGGTGTGCCTCCTCCAGAGCCTGCAGCTCTTTCATCTTTTCGTCAAACTCGCGGTCTGATACTGTCGGGGCTGAGAGCACGTAATAGTTGTAGTTGTGCTGATCCAGCTCCTCTCGAAGTGCTTTTATCTTTGCCTCTATCGTTTCCATCGGTCTTTTGTTTTCAGTGTTTTCAACGGCGCACCAAAAGTATTTACTTTTTCCGTTCCCCCGCCCATGCCCTTTCGTTTTTCCTTCCGCCCCCATCCGCCCCAAGCACCGCCACACCGTCACTTGTCATTCCCTTGGTGTGTTTGTCATCCCGCACCCCGACGGCGGGCTCTCATACCAAACGTTGGATAGCGGCAAGGTCTCGCTTGCCGTATCTTGCCATTACGCAATTTGCATGGGCTTAGAAACACTGTGTTTTTCTTTCCTGCAATTTGCATGGGCTTAGAAACACTG
>CAVJTV010000134.1:0-6505 GCA_963652435.1 Desulfovibrionaceae bacterium
AAACCCTCGTCCGGCGGGTTTTTATCATTTCCGGTTTGTTTTGATAAAAAATCGCGCTCTTTTTATCCCGCACAATCCGAGCGGTTAAATTCTCGCGCTCTTTTTATCACGCACAATCCGAGCGGTTAAATTCTCGCACTCTTTTTATCCCGCACAATCCGAGCGGTTAAATTCTCGCGCTCTTTTTATCACGCACAATCTGAACGGATAAATTCTCGCGCTCTTTTTATCCCGCGCAATTCACGCGGTTAAATTCTCGCACTCTTTTTATCATGCACAATCCGAGCGGATAAATTCTTGCCGAAATTTTATCATTTCCGGTAGTGTTTTGATAAAAACGTCGCGAGAAGGTGTCTCTCGCAAAGATGCGCGGCGGGATTGCGGGGCGGGATTTTGTATAATTTTGCCCGCGCGAAAGAAAAACACGCGCAGACAGCATGAAAATAGTTGCAGACAACACCATTCCTTTCCTCAAAGGCATAGCCGAGCCGGTTGCGGAGGTGGAGTACCTCGCATCAAGGGATTTTTCTCCCCGAAGCATCCACGATGCCGACGCACTCATTGTGCGGAGCATCGACAAATGCACCCGCGCCCTCTTGGAGGGAAGCCGCGTGAAGCTGATTGCCACTGCGACAATCGGCTTCGACCATATCGACACAGCCTACTGCGCCGAGGCAGGCATCACGTGGAAGAATGCCCCCGGGTGCAACGCCGTGTCGGTTGCGCAGTATGTCCTCTCGTCGCTCGTCAGTGTTGCTCTCCGAAAGGGCGAGACTTTGCAGGGTAAGACCATCGGGATTGTCGGCGTGGGGCACGTGGGGCAGGCGTTGGAGAAGCTATGCACGGCATACGGCATGCACGTCCTGCGCAACGACCCTCCGCGGGCGGAAGCGGAAGGCACGGCAGGGTTTGTGTCGCTTGAGGCAGTTGCCGAGGAGGCAGACATCATCTCTTTCCATACGCCGCTGACAAAGAGCGGACCTCATCCGACGTATCATCTTGCCGACGCGGACTTCTTCAACATGACGCGGCGAAAGCCCTGGTTCGTGAATGCCTCGCGCGGGGCAGTGCACGACACGCCGGCATTGACCCGCGCCCTGAAGTCGGGGAAGATAGGCGCGGCAGTGATAGACTGTTGGGAAAACGAGCCGACGATAGACGTCGAGCTGCTGCGTCTCGCGGACGTTGCAACGCCTCATATTGCAGGTTTCTCTGCCGACGGCAAGGCAAACGCCACGCGTGCTTGCCTGCGCAGCATTGAACGCTTCTTCGGGGTACGGATGGAAAGGATAGGTGAGGTTGTGCCGCCTGCTCCGGCTTGTCCTGTCATCGACCTTGCCAAGGTTGTGGATCATCGTGTGGAATACGCCGTCTTGCGGAGCATCCCTCTTGAGAAGACAGACAGTATGCTGAGAAATATGCCAGATGAGTTTGAAAAGGTGCGCGGTCTTTATTCTCACCCCCGCGAGTTCGCCGCCTACACCGTAAGGCATGCGGCTCCCGAAGAGCGCGCCCTTCTCGAAAGGTTGGGATTTGTTTTGTAGAACGGGTTTTATTCGTTTTCCGTGTCGCAGATGGGGATTTCGCGCTTCACGCTTTGGCAAAGAGAAATGAGCGTCTCCGTTGCCGTCACGCCGGAGATTTCCTGAATCTTGTTGTTGAGAAGCTCCATTAGGTGCTCGTTGTCGCGTGCATAGAGTTTGATAAGCATGGTGTACGGACCTGTAGTGAAATGACATTCCACAACTTCCGGTATCTTTTCGAACTCGGGCACCACATCCTTGTACATCGAGCCGCGCTCCAACTTTACGCCGATATACGTGCAGGTGTTGTATCCAAGAGTCTTCGGATTGATATGATAGCCAGAACCGACAATCACGTCCAAATCAATCATCCGCTGCACCCTCTGATGAATGGCTGCACGCGACACGCCACACTCTTCTGCCACGTCCTTGAACGGTATTCTTGCATTCCTCGAAATGATGTTCAATATCTGTCGGTCCAGCTTGTCAATCTTCTCCATATTTCTGTCTATTTATTACGTTCTTTCGCTTTTCACATAACAAAAGTATGTGTTTATTTTCAATCGGCTGTCAATATGCAAGGGAAATGTGCCGAATACATAAAAAAAGCGGGCAAACCGTGCGCTTTTGGCACGACCTACCCGCTATCTTAATCAACAAACGGTATTATTATTTCTTGTCGTCGTCTTTCACAATGTCGAGAAGCTCCACTTCAAACTTCAACACACTGTTGCCCTTGATACCACGCGTGCCACGTTCGCCGTAAGCCAAGTCGGACGGTATCCAAACGATATATTTAGAGCCGACAGGCATAATCTGCAGCACCTCTGTCCAGCCTGCGATAACACCCGACACACCGAACACAGCCGGCTCGCCGCGGTCAACAGAGCTGTCGAACTTAGTGCCGTCGAGCAGCGTACCGGTGTAGTGTACCTTCACCTTGTCGTCCTTTGTCGGCTTTTCGCCTGTGCCTTCTGTCTCCACCTTATACTGCAATCCGCTCTCCGTGGTGATAACGCCTTCTTTCGTTTTGTTCTCGGCAAGGAACTTCTCGCCTTCCTCTTTCGTTTCACGAGCTTCGCGTGCCTGAGCTTCCACGAAATAAGTGTTCAGATATGTCTGAGCCTCTTCCATTGTCATCTTCATTGCAGCCGAATCTTTCTTCATCGCAGCTTCGAAGCCTGCCATCAGATCGTTCACGTTAACCGGACCGCCGGGCATGCCTTCAAGGTTCTGTCCGAACATACTTCCGTTTGCAATACCGATAGCATAGCTTGCGCTATCCACCGCGGTCTTCAGACTTGCGCTTCTCTTAGAGTCACACGATGTGGCACTAATGCCCATTGCTACGATAGCCGTAGCCACAAATACATTAATCTTCTTCATTTCCTTCTATATGTTATTTTACTATGTCCAACAATTCCACATCAAACACAAGTGCGCTGTTAGGCTCAATGGCACCGCCGGCACCATGCTCGCCGTAAGCCAGGTTCGAGGGAATAAAGAGCCTCCACTTCGAGCCTACCGGCATCATCTGCAACGCCTCGACCCATCCCGGGATTACCTGCGACACACCGAACACAGCCGGCTCGCCGCGCTGCACGGAGCTGTCAAACACCGTCCCGTTGATAAGCGTCCCGTGATAATGACATTTCACCTTGTCCGAAGCTGTAGGCTTCGCGCCGTCGCCTTTTTTGAGTACCTGATACTGCAATCCGCTCGGCAGCGTGACCACGCCTGCCTTTCCTTTGTTTATGCTGAGGAACTCATCGCCGGCTTTCCGGTTGATCTCGAGTTTCTCTTTCTGCAGCTTTGTGAAGTATTCGTTGATAACCACCTTCGCCTCGTCGTAGCTGATATCCGGAGTCTTGTCGTCAAGAACGTCTTGCAATCCCCTTACGAAGTCTTCCACCTTGAGGTCGTTGATGCCCGAGCTGAGGAAATTGTTTCCTATGCTCAGACCGAGCGCGTAACTTACTTTGTTCATTCTTTTTTCGTTTTCAACCATTTACAGGCGGCAAAAGTAATGCTTTTAATCACACGCGCTTCACATGCAGAATACTTTTTTGAGAACCCGCGCCCTCAGGCAAGGCTGTAGAAGTTTCCGGGGAGGGCTTTGATCTGTCCGTTCATCTCCAGCTGGAAGATCAGTGTGGAGAGTTCGTGCACCGACAGATTGAGCGCGATAGCTATGTTGTCGATATGCATCTCGCCGCCTTTGTGCAGGGCGGAGAGCACTGCTGCCGTTTGATCGTCGCCCTCGAAGATCAGCTCCTTCTGCACGGGGACGTGCGAAGCCGTTTCCTTCGTATCCCAGCGGAGGGCGGAGATGAGGTCGGCTGCCGACGTTATCAGCCCCGCCTTGTTCTGGCGGATAAGGTTGTTGCATCCTTTGGAACGGAAGTCGCTTGTCCTGCCAGGAAAGGCATACACGTCGCGACCGTATGAGAAAGCTATGTCGGCAGTAATCAGCGAGCCGCCCCTTTCGGCAGACTCGACAACAACCGTTGCTTCCGAGAGTCCGGCGACAATCCTGTTGCGGCGGACAAAGTTGGGTCTGTCCGGCTCCGTCCCGCTGCGGAACTCTGTCAGCAAGCCTCCGCGCCCGAGCATATCCACTGCCACGGAGCGGTGCGCCGGCGGATAGATACGGTCCAATCCGTGTGCCATCACTGCGACAGTAGGGAGGTTTTCCCTCAGTGCTGCCCGATGTGCGCACACGTCGATGCCGTATGCCAGTCCGCTTATGACCAAGAGATCGGGGAAAGAGATGGAGAGAGTGTGTATCAGTTCGTCCGTCATCGTCCTGCCATACTCCGTGGCATGACGGGTTCCGACAACGCTGATGACGTGCGTGGCATTGAGGTCGGCACTGCCCTTGAAATAGAGAATTACCGGAGCGTCCGAGCATTCCCTCAGCCGGTGCGGATAACGTTCGTCCGTAAGGAAGAGGCAGTCGATGCCGTTCTTCTCGACGAAGGCGAGTTCCTTCTCTGCCTCACGGAGCACTTCCGGGCGTTTGATGGCAGCTGCCGTGGCAGGTCCGAAGCCCTGTATCTTCTCCAGTGCCCCGCGCCGCTCGGCGAACACAGCCTCCGCGTCGCCGCATGCCTGCAGGAGCTGGCGGGCAAGCACGTCGCCCACCCCGTTTATCATAGTCAGTCCGATTTGGTAAAGTCTGTTGTCCGTCATACGTTATCCTGTTGTTTTTGATTGTATCCGTAGGAGCATCTCGTCGAAGTATTCGCCTCGGGTCAGCCTGCCGTTGAGCACCGCTACGGACTCCACCTTCCCGCGGGCAGAGAGCACGCCGTCCGAGAGGCGGTATATGTCCTGTTCGAACACCAGTTTAATACCCTTCTTATATACATTCAAACATGATTCGTAGCCGTCGCCGCTCCGCAGAGAGGTCTTGTAGTCTATCTCCACATGCGAGACGAAGGCATCGAGCCCACGGTCGTGGAGAGCACCGAAGTTCTCGCCCAGCGACCCGAGGAACTCATGGCGGGTATGCTCCATGTAATGCTGGTAGTTGGCATTGTTCACCACCCCCTGAAGGTCGCATTCGTAGTCGCGCACCTTGTCTACGTGCTTAAAGATATATTCCTTCTTCATATCAGATTGTTTTCGTTGTTCGGCACCATTTTGTACAGGCGGTCGGAGGGGCGTATCTTTTCCGGCACCTTGATGGAGAACCGCTCGCCCTTCACGGTCTTCTCCACGGCCTTCAGGTCGACGCGTATCTCGTCTGTGGTCTGCATCAGTGCGCCGGTGGTCGGACCGGTGATGAGTATCTCGTCGCCGACATTCAGCTCGCCGGATTCCATCTCGAACTCTGCCACGCCTATGCCGCTGAAATACTTTATGCCTTTCGCCACATACACTTTCCTCCTGGTTGCAGCGGAGCCGTACTTGCTGCTCCATTCCCCGAGCCGCTGCCCGAGGTAGTAGCCGTCCCAGAAGCCTCGGTTGAACACGCTGCGGAGCCGTTCGTCCCAAAGGGCTATCTTCTCCTCGCCGTATGTCCCGTCGCAGTAAGCCCTCACTGCTTCCTTGTAACATTCCGTCACCGTGCGCACGTATTCAGGTCCGCGGGCGCGGCCCTCGATCTTGAACACCCTCACGCCGGCATCCATCATCTTGTTTATGAAATGTATTGTCTTCAGGTCTTTCGGCGACATGATATACTGGTTCTCTATGTCCAGCTCCATGCCGCTCTCGCGGTCTCTCACCGTATATCCTCGGCGGCATATCTGCATGCAGGCACCGCGGTTGGCAGAGGCGTTCATCTCGTGGAGGCTGAGATAGCATTTGCCGGAGACCGCCATGCACAATGCCCCGTGTGCAAACATCTCGATACGTACCGGCTCGCCGCCCGGACCTGTGATATGCTCGTCCACTATCCGGCGGTGTATCTCTGCCACCTGCCGCAGGTTAAGCTCTCGCGCGAGCACCGCCACGTCGGCAAAGCGGGCGTAAAACTTCAGTGCCTCGGCATTCGAGATGTTGAGCTGCGTGGAGAGATGCACCTCCTGCCCGACGCTGCGGGCATAGCTCATCGCAGCCACGTCGGAGGCAATGACGGCAGACACTCCGGCAGCTTTCGCGGCATCGATTATCCCGTGCAGCAAAGGGATGTCTTCGCCATATATCACCGTGTTTACCGTCAGATAGCTCTTGATGCCGTGCTCGCGGCAGATGTCGGCAATCCGGCGCAGGTCGTCGGTGGTGAAGTTGTTCGACGAACGTGCACGCATGTTCAGCCCCTCGATACCGAAGTAAACCGAGTCCGCCCCGCCGCCGATAGCTGCCATCAGCGATTCGTATGAACCGACCGGAGCCATTATTTCAAAGTCTTTTTCTTTCAAAACGTGTATGATTTAGCCTATTTCAGAGAGAATACGTGTATCCGCAACCGATACGGCAGCAAATGTAGACATAAAACACCTTTCCGGAATATGGTTTGTCCCGAGAATCGCCGC
>CAVJTV010000135.1:0-6462 GCA_963652435.1 Desulfovibrionaceae bacterium
TAGGAACCGCCGTATGCGGAACCGCATGTACGGTGGTGTGAGAGGTCGGAAAACGAAAGTAGGAAGAAAACTACTTCGTTTTCTTCCTACTCGATTTTTATGGCATAAATCGAAATTACTCGGAAACGACTTCAAAAGGAACTTCAACAGAAACTTCTTTATGCAGCTTGACAACCGCCTTGTAGCTTCCAACCTCCTTAACTGCGTCCTTGATGTAGATGATTTTACGGTCTACACTGTAGCCTGCCTTTTCCAAAGCCTCAGCCACCTGGATATTCGTAACAGAACCGAAGATTGTGCCTGTCGAGCTTGTTTTAGCACCTATTGTCAGCGAAACATCCTTCAGCTTGGCAGCCAATGCCTCGGCATCTTCCTTAATCTTAGCCAACTTATGAGCACGCTGTTTCAAGTCTTCAGCCAACACTTTCCTGGCAGACTCGGAAGCAATCACCGCCTTACCCTGAGGGATTAGAAAGTTACGTCCGTAACCGTCTTTCACCGTTACTATATCGTCTTTGTAACCTAAGTTGACTACGTCTTCTTTCAAAATAACTTGCATATTCTGTCTCCTCTCTCTTTTTAATTATTTCATCAAATCGGTTACGTAAGGAAGCAACGCCAGGTGACGTGCCCTCTTTACAGCCTGAGCCACGCGACGCTGGAACTTCAAGGAAGTACCCGTGATACGACGCGGAAGAATTTTACCCTGCTCGTTCAAGAACTTTTTCAAGAACTCCGGGTCTTTGTAATCGATATACTTGATACCGTTCTTCTTGAAACGGCAATATTTCTTTTTCTTAACGTCCACTGTGGGCGGAGTCAAATATCTGACTTCTGATTGATCTGTTGCCATGATTAATTCTCCTTTACTGTTTCTTTTTTCGTTTTCAGATTTCTTCTCTTAGCTGCATATTCAGCCGCATACTTGTCCTGGCGGAAAGTCAGGAATCGGATAACACGCTCGTCACGACGGAAGTTTACCTCCAACGTAGCGATGGTCTCCGGCTTTGCCTTAAACTCAACCAACTGGTAAAAACCTGTTGTTTTTTTGTCGATAGGATACGCCAACTTGCGCAATCCCCAATTCTCCTCGTTCACGATCTCCGCGCCCTGTTCCTTCAGGAAGCCCGTGAATTTGTCTACCGTTTCCTTCATCTGTGCGTCAGACAAAACGGGAGTCAAAATGAAAACGGTTTCGTAATTGTTCATAAAACGCTGTTTTTATATTTGTTAGTACTTTAATTTTTTGCGGGGCAAAGGTAGGAAGTTTTTTCAAACAAACAACGATAGCGTATGCTTGTCCCACAAAAAACACAAGCCATACCACGCTATCGCCCCGAATGGATAGTTTACCTACATTTGCACACCAAACAATAAAAGAGACACCATTATGAGACGTATGTTGTTTTTTGCCGCCTTTCTCGTGTTGCTATCCGTAGGGGCTTATGCTCAATACTCGCCGGACGTTTTGGGCGACGGATACTTGAAGCAGACACTTCGGATGCCGAGCGATTATGAGGGAGAAGTGGTCTGTACACTGGTGAAGAAGCCGCAACTAAAAGATGTGACGCAGGCGGTTTTGTATATCCACGGATACAACGACTATTTCTTTCAAAAGCAACTGGGCGATAGCATAAATGCGCATGGCTACAACTTCTACGCGTTGGATCTGCGGAAATACGGACGCTCGATTCTCCCGCATCAAGACCCGTTCTTCTCGAAAAGTCTCACAGAATACTTCGCAGACATCGACACAGCGTTGGCTGTCGTACGCTCGGAAGGGAATGAGAGGGTGCTGTTGATGGCTCATTCGACAGGCGGACTTATCACCCCGCTATTTCTTGAAAGCAAGGCGGGCACACTGCCTGTCGACGGACTGATACTGAATAGCCCTTTCCTTGATTGGAACTTTGGCTGGTTCATGGAGAAGATTGTAATCCCGACGGTCGCTTTCATCGGGAAAGTGTTTCCGAACCTTACTGTGCAGGGTAGCGGCGTTTCCTCTTATGCGCATAGCCTGCTGAAGGAAGCGAAGGGGGAATGGGAATACGACACGCGGTGGAAAATGACTGGCGGACATCCTAAAAAAGCAGGATGGATAACAGCCATACAAACGGGACAAAGAAAGGTGAGGAAAGGTCTAAAGCTGGATTGCCCGATATTGGTGATGTCGTCGGACCGCTCCTGCACGGAGACAGAAGAGTGGAAAGACGAATACTTGTCGTCGGACATAGTGCTCGACGTGCACGACATACAGAAGTACGCTCTCAGCCTTGGCGGCTTCGTCACGCGCGACACCATCGAGGGCGGCATACACGACTTAATCCTTTCCCGAAAGCCGGCTCGCGATAGGACATATCAAACAATCTTCAGCTGGATGGCGAAAAATGGCTTCCTATAAATATCATTACCTTTGCCCTCCGCAAAAAGGATTGGAATGAGATTTTTACGCAATATATTAGTCGGCGTTGCCGCGCTCTGCATCTCTGCACACGGTTATTCTCAAACGGACCTGGCACACGACTCCACCACATACAAGGCAGGGGTGTTCACTTCCGTAGCCACCGGCGAAAACACGCCGTTTTGGATGGTGAGCAACAGATACGGAGTCGTGCCAATAAAAGCAGGCAACGGAGTTGTGGAAGTGGGCATATTCCATAGCCGGCATTTTGGGCGCAGGTTTCGTTGGGGAGCCGCGTTGGATGTCGCAGCGGCTGCCCCGCGCCGACGTAATGTGTTTATCCAGCAGACTTATGCAGAGATAGGATACCGAAGCCTGTTGCTCTTCGTCGGTAGTAAAGAACGATACAATTCTCTTCGTGACAGAAGGCTCAGCTCGGGAGATATGGTGCAGTCTGCCAACGCACGCCCCATTCCGGAGATAAACCTGGGGTTACCGGAGTTTGCAGTTGTGCCGCGGACAAAAGGATGGCTGCAGGCGAAAGGAGACTTTGCCTTGGGCAAGTCGTTCGATACAGGTTATTTGGAGGATTGGGCAGCTGCAAACCAACAATATGTGAAGCACGTGTTGTGGCATCACAAGTCTCTTTTCTTTCGTATAAAAGACACGAACGGCGATTTCCCCTTGTCCTTCACACTGGGTGCACAGCATTTTGCCCAATGGGGAGGGTCGTCCACCAGCCGGAAGATCGGCAAGCAGCCGCAATCGTTCAAAGACATGATGCGTGTCATCCTTGGAAAGGCGGGCGGCGATGATGCGTCTTTGGCTGACCGGTTGAATGTGTTGGGCAGCCACTTCGGAGCTTTCGACTTCCAGCTACGCTACGAGGCGAAAGACTGGAACGGACAACTATACTACCAACACTATTTCAATGACCAATCGGGCATTGAGTTCACCAACAAAAGCGACGGACTATGGGGCGTGCAGATAGAGCTGCCGCACGTTCCGTGGCTAAGCAAAATCGTCGGCGAATATTTAGTCACAATGAACCAAAGCGGACCTATACATTACATCGATTTCGACCATAACAAATGGGAAGGCGTACGCGGAGGCGGAGACGACGATTATTACAACAACAAGGAATATACTACCGGACTCTCCTATTTCAACCGCGGGATTGGCAATCCGCTTATCATCTCTCCTGAATACAACAAAAACGGCAAGTTCGGTTTCAAGAACAACAGGGTAAAAAGTTGGCACATCGGTGCGGAAGGCATGGTCAACACGCACATCTCCTATCGTGCATTGTTCTCTGTGATGAACGGCTGGGGAACGTCTTACTTTCCTTTCCTAAACAAGAAACACGGCACGTCTTCTCTAATAGATATCAACTACACACATCCACAACTAGAAGGTTGGCAGTTTACCGGCTCCGTTGCTGCAGATACCGGCACAATGGTGGAAAGCGGCGTAGGTTTCAGTTTGGGCGTAACCAAGACCGGACTATTGAAAGCCTGGAAATAAAATCATCCCTTATACTTATCCCATAGGGCGGAGGCGATAACCGCCTGTGCATGGTCGGCAAACTGTTGCATGCCTTTATGCGTCGGCTCCATATCGGTTGTAGGAATAGCCGGATGGATAACCATTTCCATCTTATGACGGCGGATGTTGAGCGAACCGATGGGAAGAACATCAAACGGACCGTTCAGCGTAATTGGCAAGATAGGCAGATGCTGGTCGAGAGCCATCTGGCAGGCTCCTTTCTTGAAACGTATCATCTTGCCGGTGTATGTGCGTGAGCCTTCCGGAAACACCGCTATCGAAGCACCGCCACGCAGACAACGCTCTGCATCCCTCACACTTCGGGCGGCAGCCCTGGGGGTGGAGTTATCCACAAAGACAAACCCCGCAGCCCTGCAGGCAGCTCCGACGAAAGGAATCTTCCCTATGCCGGCTTTCATGACCCACTTGACGGGAACGCCCAAGAAACCATATATAAGGAATATGTCGAATGCCCCTTGATGGTTTGCAACGAACACATACGATTGCCCCCGCTTTATATTCCCGCGCCCCTTCACCGTCACCGGACAAAGAGCCAGATAACACGCCAGGCGCGACCATATCATCCCCGGGTAATAGGCGAACACCCTCTCCCCGCCCAGCAGGCAACCGACGATGACAACCAATGCCGTCAGTATCGTAAGCACCACAAACACCGGTACGCCAAACAACCATAAATAAATCTTGTAGAGTATCCGCAGCATAATGTGTAACTATATTGATGCCACAAATGTAGACGCTAAATTAGTCTGATTCGTCATTTTTCTTCTAAAATATTTTTGCAGCCGAGTTATTATTACTTCATTTGCGGGAGAAAACGAATAATAATAAAACGTCTATAACCATGAGCGAATTAATTAAGAATCTCGGGGTAATCGTGCTTTTGATTGGTGTGGTAATTCTTGTTGTGCCGTTTCTTACGGGTGGTATGACTAATAACATCCTTCTTTCCGGTCTTGGAGTTATCATTCTTGGCTATCTCAGCCACATATTCATCAACAAAAGAATAGAATCGTAATCACCCATAAGTAAGAAAACAAAAGGGGGAATGTCTCAACGGACATTCCCCCTTTTGTTTTCCCTCTGTATCAGGCTTCGCCCTGCACGCCGCCCATCGGAGGCAAGAAGTCTTCGAACTTGGCAGTCTTGCCACCGACACCTTTCTGCTGTTCTTCGTATTTCTTCAGGTTGTCTTGCAAAGCGAAAAACAATCGCTTGGCATTGTCCGGTGTCAGGATGATGCGGCTCTTCACCTCCGCTTTCGGAGTGCCGGGGACTACGCGGATGAAGTCGAGTATGAACTCCGACGCCGAATGTGCTATGATTGCCAAGTTTGCATACGTGCCTTGTGCCACATCTTTCGACAGCTCCACCTGTATCTCGCCAGGTTTATTCTTTTCGTTTTCCATTTTCTTCTCTCTCCTATTTGATTATCAATGTTGCCATCACCGGACAGTGGTCCGACGGATAGAGATTGCCCTCATTGTCTGTCAGCACACCGTTGCTGCGAACCTTAATGTCTCCCTTCACGAACACATAGTCGATCCAGCCGCGCCCTTCAACGGGGATCTGTCCGTAGTTATGGTACGTCCATTCCGGACCGTATTTCAAGTCTGCGATGTCGCGCGAGTGTGTGAGGTGACGCGCATCATCGGCGTTGGTCAGCACCTTGATCGGCTCGTCTTCCGGCACGGCATTGAAGTCGCCTGTCACAACAACGGGCAGCCCCTTCGAAAGCTGTGCAGCCTCTTCCAGCACCAGCAATGCCCCCTCGTGGCGGGCAACCTTGCCGATATGATCCAGGTGGGTATTGAGGAAAAAGAACTTCTTCCCCGAGAGCTTGTCTTTGAATATCCCCCATGTTGCTACGCGCTCGCAAGCGGCATCCCAACCTTTTTTGCCTACCGCATTCTTGTCTTCTGCCAACCAGAAATTGCCGTTGTCTTCCAGCTCAAAACGGTCTTTCTTGTAGAACACAGCCGCATATTCGCCTTTCGTCTTGCCGTCTTCGCGCCCCACGCCGATATAATCATATTCCGGCAAGCGGGAAAGGAGGTCCGTAAGCTGATGGTTCAACACTTCCTGCGCCCCCACGATATCCACGTCGTGAAATTTAATCAGGTTTGCTGCCAAGTCCTTTCGGTTGCTCCACTGGTTGTCTCCGTCCGCGCTCGTGTCCATACGGATATTAAAAGTCAACACCCTCAATGGCTCATCCGACTTATTCGTCGCCCCACAGCCCATAAACGCCAAGACCGTGAGAATGCTCAATAAAATCTTTCTCATCTCTTTTTCTGTTTGATTATTACTGAAGGCAAAAGTAGCCCATCCCCGCAGATTAAACAAATCCAAGTTTCGCGTCGGTTCACCAAATTTCCTTGGTGTTCCTGTCCGTTACCGCCACACCCCACCAATGCCCCGCATTAGCTGAAACTCCTTATTTCTTTACGACTTTCACCACTCTGTCGTCAAACCGAATAAAATAAATGCCCGTAGGA
>CAVJTV010000136.1:0-6320 GCA_963652435.1 Desulfovibrionaceae bacterium
GAGCGGGCTCGACAGGTCCATGCAGTCTTGCATGTAACAAAAGAGCGGGCTCGACGGCTCTAATCCGCGCTGATTGAAGCCTGTGGGTGTTGTTTCTTTAAGATTGATTAGGTAGTTGTAATTAAATAATCGGATACATTTGCACGCTCAGTTCGCTACGGGTAGGTATTTCTTAGTTGACAATCGGGATATATTCAGTTCAGTTTGGAACATTCCCGAGATATGTATCCGACATATTTTTGCGGCGTTTTAACGAGAAGTTAATGGTATAATGGGGAAAAGATTTGTTTTCGTTCTGGCGTTTGTCTTGATGGCTATCGCCTCGAAAGGTCAGAACACTGTGATAAATGGTATAGTAAAAGATTCGATCACTGGAGAAACATTGCCGTATGTCTCGGTAATGTTGAAAGGCACAACAATAGGGGCAATGACGGACGACGACGGGCGGTTCTCATTGACAACATCATCAAACGACAAGATCTTGTCCGTATCCTATCTCGGATATGAGGAAAAGGAGCTGAAGGTGGCAATAGGGAAGAAAAACTTCTTCGAGATAGCCCTGTCGCCTTCCTCGTTCGAAATCTCGGAGGTCGTGGTAAAGCCCAAGAAGGAGAGATATAGCAAGAAAGAAAACCCTGCTGTTGCCTTCGTCAAGCATGTGATCGATGCACGCGAGAGCAACGACCCCCGCGAGCGCGATTATTTCAGTTATAGCCGCTACGAGAAGATGGTGTTCGCCATGAACGACTATCACCCGAAGCCGAAGAAGAATAATGGGAAAGCCGGGAAGTTCGACTTCCTGAACGATTATGTCGACACGCTGGATGTGGGGACGACCATCCTTCCGGTGTCGGAAAAGGAGAAGGTCGAGGGTGTGTTCTACCGTAAAGATCCGAAGGCGGAGAAGACCATTGTGCTCGGAACGAAGAGTGCCGGTGTGGATGAGGTGTTTTCCCGCGACGGGGTGCAGCAGCTGTTGAATGAGGTGTTTCGCGAGGTTAATATCTTCAAGAACGACATTCCCCTTTTCCTGCAACGCTTCGTGAGCCCGCTCTCCACCATAGGACCTAACTTCTACAAGTATTACCTGCTCGACACCTTGGAGGTGAACGGGCAGAAGTGCGTGGACCTGGGCTTCGTCCCCTTCGTGTCCGAGGGCTTCGGCTTTACGGGGCATCTGTTCGTGACGCTCGACTCCACCTATTTCGTAAAGAAAGCCATACTGAACGTACCCAAGAACATCAACCTCAACTTCGTCAGCGGGATGAAGATAGAGCAGACCTTCGAGAAGGCGGACGACGGGACGCGTATCATCACGAAAGACGATATAAACGTCGACTTCAAGATTACGGAGAAGTCGAAAGGTGTGTATGCCCGCCGGCTCAACATCTACAGTAACCATTCCTTCCTTCCGCCCGAAGACGACGGCATATTCAAGGAGAGCGCACCTGTCGTCACCTTGCAGGATGCCTACCGGCAGTCCGACGAGTTTTGGGCTGAGAACCGTCCCGAAGAAGCAGGTCGGCGGAAGCAGAACACTGTGGAGATGCTGATGGCAAAGCTGCGCTCGGTGCCCGTGTTCTACGTGACGGAGAAGATTGTGAAGATATTCACGTCGGGATACGTTGGCACAAGCAAGGTGCCGGAAAAGAATAAGTTCGAGTTTGGTCCGGCGAATACGTTCATCAGCGGTAATGCCATCGAGGGAGCCCGCTTCCGCGTCGGGGGGACGACGACGACGGCTTTCAGCAAACGTCTCTTCCTGGATGGATACGTTGCGTACGGCACAAAGGACGAGAAACTCAAATACGACGGATTAGTGGAGTATTCGTTCAACGACAAGAAGCAATACCGCAAGGAGTTTCCGGTCAACTCCCTCCGTTTCGAATATATGTATGACATCAACCAGCTTGGGCAGCAGTATATGTACACCAACAAGGATAACGTCTTCCTTGCATGGAAACGGCAGAAAGATACGCGTGCTACTTATCTGCGGCAGGCAGAGCTGACGTACTATCGCGAGCACTACAACGGTGTTGCCTACGGCGCTGTGCTCCGCAACAAGAAAGAATACTCGACGGACTATGCCATATTCGACCGCATGGAGGACGACGGCAGTATCACCCCGATAAAGTCGTACAAGATGACGGAGCTGGAGCTGAAGTTCCGTTTTGCGCCTAACGAGAAATTCTATCAGACACGTAACTACCGTTATCCGATCACATTCGACGCGCCGGTGTTCACGCTCAACCACGTCACGGCGCAGAAAGGTTTCTTGGGTTCCGACTTCACCTACAACCGCACGGACGTAGGCATACAGAAACGCTTCTGGTTTTCCGCCTTCGGATATATCGACATCATCGGCAAGGCAGGCAAGGTGTGGGACAAAGTGCCCTATCCGTTGTTGATACTGCCCAATGCGAACCTCTCGTACACCATCCAGCCGGAGTCTTATACGAACATGAACGCAATGGAGTTTATCAGCGACGAATATGCGTCGTGGGATGTCACCTACTTTATGAACGGACTTATCCTCAACCGTCTGCCGTTGGTGAAGAAGCTGAAATGGAGAGAGGTGTTCTCTTTCCGTGGCATGTGGGGAAACCTGACGGACAAGAACAATCCGTTTGTCGACAGCCGTGGGCTATATCTCTTCCCCGAAGGTTCGTATACGTTCGACAAGACCCCGTACATGGAAGCCGGTATCGGCATTGAAAACATCTTCAAGTTCCTGCGTCTCGACTACGTTTGGCGTCTGACCTATCGCGACCATCCAGGCATACAGACGAAGGGCGTTCGTTTCATGATGAAGCTGTCGTTCTGATATGAAAAGAGCAGCTGTTCTGATATCCTTTTTCATTCTTTTTGTGCAGACGGTCGCTGCCCAAAAGGTTGGCGTCGTGCTGAGTGGAGGAGGAGCGAAGGGCGCTGCGCATATCGGAGTGATAAAGGCTCTTGAGGAAAACGATATACCTATCGATTATATCGCGGGGACATCCATTGGCTCCATCATCGGCAGCCTGTATGCAATGGGTTATACGCCGGAGGAAATGCTTGCGCTGATACTCTCGGAAGAGTTCGGCTATTGGCAGACAGGCATGGTCGAGAGCGAATACAAGTATTACTTCAAAAGTCCAGACCCGACTCCCGACTTCGGACATTTCTCCATCGACATGACCGACTCTTTGCAGATAAAGGCAAACTTCCTGCCGCAAAGCCTCATCAATCCCATTCAGATGAACCAGGCATTTATGGCTCTTTTCTCGCAGGCAACAGCAAAGGCGGGATGGAACTTCGACAATCTGTTTGTCCCGTTCCGTTGCGTGGGCTCCGATGTGTACAACAAGAAAGCCGTGATCTTCAGAAACGGAGATCTTGGCGATGCCGTTCGTGCGTCCATGACCTTTCCCTTCGTCTTCCAACCGATATGGAAAGACAGTGTGCCGCTGTTCGACGGCGGCATATACGACAATTTTCCTGTCGGTCCGATGAAGGATGCTTTTCATCCCGATTTCATATTCGGCTCTGTCGTGTCGGGCGGAAACAACAAGCCTTCCGACAATGTGTACAACCAGATTGAGACGATGATTATGCAGAAGACCGACTACGATGTTGCCGAGGAAGATGGCATGATGATCAAGTTCAGCTTCCCGACGGTGTCGCTGCTCGACTTCCCCAAAGCCAAAGAACTGATGGATATCGGCTATAAGCAGACGCTTGCGATGATAGACTCCATAAAGGAGCGGGTTACACGTCGTGTGCCGCTTGCGGAAGTGAACAGGCGCAGGGCAGAATACAAAGAGAGCCTGCCGCCGCTGGTCTTCCATAATATATATGTGTCGGGCGTTTCCGAATCGCAGCGCAAGTACATCGAGGCGCAGCTCCATCGCGACATAAACCAAGACTTCACCATGGAAGATTTCAAACGTGCTTATTTCAAGATACTCACGTCCTCGAAGATAAAAGAGATTATGCCGCATGCTGTCTACAACCGCAAGGAGAAGCGGTTCGACCTTTATCTTGACGTGAAGATGAAGGATGAGATAACGGTTGGTTTCGGTGGCAACGTGTCGTCGCATCAGGCAAACCAGCTGTTCCTTGGGTTTGGATATAAATACCTCGGTCGTTTTGCTGCGGATGTCAACGCCAACTTCCACGTTGGGAACTCCTTCAGCGGGGTGCTGCTCAACGGGCGGATATATCTGCAGACGAAGATACCGACGTACCTCAATGTGCAGGGAGTGTATTCCGACAAGAAATATCAGGAGGGTCAGTCTTTGTTTTATGAAGACGTCCTTCCGGCTTTCATGCAGCAGAAAGAGATATATGCGAAGGTCAAGTTAGGTTTCCCGTTCCTGAACCGTGCGAAGTCGGAGATAGGATTCGCCTACGGGCAGCTGAACGATTATTACTATCAGAGCAAGAGCATGCTGTTGCCGAACTCGGCGTTCGACCGTAGTCGTCATAATCTCTTTAGCGGCACGCTTAATATCGAGCGAAACTCGCTCGACGCCAAACAATATCCCATCTCCGGACAAAAGCAGCAGCTGATTGCGCAGTATGTCGCAGGCACGGAGAGCTACGACCCGTCGTCGCCGACAGACGCGAACCTCCCTTTCGAGAGCAAGACGCACAGCTGGCTGCAGCTGAAAGGGGAGTGGCAGGAATACAGGGTGCTGAGCAGCCGTTTCAACCTTGGGATGCGCGGCGAGATAGTTCTCTCGAGCAAGAACCTCATGGATAACTACACGGCTTCCGTCCTGCAGGCTCCTGCGTTCACACCAACGCCACACAGCAAGATTGTCTTCAACGAGGCTTTCCGTGCAAACCAGTATTTTGCCGCCGGCGTTTCGCCCATTTGCAAACTGAGCAGACTTCTGCATTTCCGCTTAGACCTCTATGGCTTTGCGCCGCTGTATGAGATAAAGAAGGAAGTCGAGAGCGAAACCCCTTACGTGGCAACGCCCTACTACGGCAAGTTCCTCCGCTCGTTGGAGTATATGGGCGAGGCAGCCTTGGTCCTGCAACTGCCTTTCGCGTCCATTAGCCTTTATGCCAACGGATACAGCTATCCGGCGAAGAACTTCAATTTCGGGGTAAACATCGGTTACCTCATCTTCAATCCGAAAATGCTGGACAACTAAGCGGGCAGGAGGGCGGACCATTCACGGATTGCCTCGACAAGAGCCCCGTTCTCTGCCGTCCTCTGCGTAGAAATGCGGAAATATGTCTCGTCTAAGGCGCGGAAGTTCGACGCGTCGCGGATAAGGATACCGTGGCTCTCCAGAAGATACTTTTTCAGCTCCGCCGCCGTCCCCCTCTTCAAGCGGACGAGGAAGAACGTCGTGGCTGTCGGCACCACCTCCAGGACATCCGACTTGCTCAACATGTATATCAAGTCTGCCGTCTCGCGTTGCCATTTGCGGATGGGCAGGGTGAACTGCGCGGGATGGATGAGGATATATTTGCTCGCTTCGATGGCAACGGCATTGACCGACCACGGGATGATGTACTTGTTCACCTTCTCTGTCACCTCCGGCGCGGCAATCATATAGCCGATACGCAGCCCGGGGATGTTGTAGGCTTTCGAGATGGAATGAACAAGTATCAGGTTCGGGTTACGCTCCACGTCCGACGGCTTCAGCATATCTTCCGTGGTGAAGGCGGCATAAGCCTGGTCGACGACGAACATCATGCGGCGGTTGGAGGCAACCGTTCGGAGCAGTTCCGTGCGGTGAAGCAGCCTGCCGTCGGGGTTGTTCGGGTTGCATATCCAGCAGAAGTCCTGCCCTTCGAAGGATAGCTCCGACAGGTCGTCGGAGGTCGCGAAGAATGTCAGTTCGTGACCGTGAAGGCGGCAGGCATCCTCATATTCCGCAAAAGACGGAACGGCAACACACGAGCGTGCACCCTTCCATGCCTGGGCAATAAGGTAGAAAGCCGTGACCGAGCCGTTTGTCACCACGATATTCTCTTCCTTCACCTCGCACCGGCGGGCAAGAAGCCTCCTCAGCGACGCGGCATCCGGCTCCGGATAGCGTGTCAGCTTGTCGAACTCTTCGCCAAGATGTTCTTTGAGTTTGTCGAGGTTGGCTCCGTGCCAAACGTTGGAGCTGAAGTTGATCTTTACCTCCTTCGGGGAGTTGTAGTAGTCGTCGCCGTGTCCGAATAGCATATTTATGTGTGTTTTTGAATGTGATTTAACAATGCGCCGCAAAAATACCAATCTTTCCCGTCCCCTGCCGCCTGCTTGAAAATAGAAAGCGGACTTTCCTGCGTTTCCTGGCTTCCGGAAATGGAAGAAAGCGGACTTTCCAGCG
>CAVJTV010000137.1:0-6292 GCA_963652435.1 Desulfovibrionaceae bacterium
TCCTCGACGAAGCGTGCTACATGCAGGTGATAAAGAAAAAGACGGCTACGCTGCTCTCTTCGTGTATGGAGATCGGTGCAATCTCGGCAGGTGCTTCGCCGGAGTTGATAGCCAAGTGTCGTGAAGCCGGCGAACACCTCGGATACTGTTTCCAGATCAAAGACGACATTTTCGACTACTACAAGGAATCGAATATCGGAAAGCCTACCGGCAACGATATCCGTGAAGGGAAAGTAACGCTTCCTCTTCTATACGCGCTGGAGCAGGGTAGGAGTGAGGATGCGGAATCTTTCCTTAAGATAATCCACGACAAGAATTTCTCTGTGGCAAACGTTGATGCATTGATAGAATTTGCCAAGGCAAGCGGAGGCATCGAGTACGCCGAATCGCGAATGAACACATATCACGATAAGGCTGTGGAGCTGCTCATGCAACTTCCCGAATCGGATGCCCGTGATGGTTTGCTTGCTTTGGCAGATTATATTGTAGCGCGGCAGAAATAAGATGCTGCCAACCCTTTATTCCCCCAATCGACGTTCGATATTTTCCATGAGACTGCTGGCTCCGATGCGGAACAGGTCCTTGTTTAGCCACTCTTTCCCCAATACAGCCTCCACGATGGTATAGTATTTAACAGCGTCTTCCGCACTACGAACGCCGCCCGACACTTTAATGCCGACACTTTCCCCTGTGATGTCGTGATACTTTTTAATCACCTTACACATAGTGTAGACGGCTTCCGGAGTGGCACCAGGATAACCTTTGCCTGTCGAAGTCTTGATAAAATCAGCTCCCGAATAAATGGCAAGGATGGCGGCCTTTTGGATGTTGTCCGGAGTTTGTAAAGCCCCTGTTTCTATAATAACCTTCAGCTTGCCTTCGCGACAGCTGTCCTTAACCTCCTGTATTTCCTCTGCCAGTTCCCCATAGTTTTCTTCCAAGAAATATCCGAGATTCATCACAATGTCAGCCTCTTCTGCTCCAGACATGACAGCCATTGCCGTCTCCGCTATTTTCACTTCTGTGAATGTCTGCGAAGAAGGAAAGCCTCCGACTACGGAAGCAATCTTTACGTCCTGTGCTGTCAATGCCTGCTTGACAGTTTCCACGAAGAGGGGATAGGTACAGATAGCTGCAACGTTTGGCACGTCAGGACGAGTGCCTTCGAAGTCGTTTACACGGTCTACCATCTTCCAGATACTTTCCTTCGTGTCGATGCTCGTTAGCGAAGTCAAGTCGATGAATCCGTGTATTTGCTTCAATACCTCCGGAGTAAAATTCTCCTTCTCGTGTCTCTCTAAAATCGATGCGACGTGCTTCCGCACAATCTCGTCTGTCCCTGCAGGGCCGAACTTGGCGAATGCCTCGTGATACTTATCCATGGTTGGATACTCGTGGTCGTGATCATGGTCGTGACCACAACTGCAATTGTGTTCGTGTGTCATATGTTTAGTTTGTAATTGTTTATATGTCTTTCCTTGTCCCGAGTGGTCTTTTTCTGCAGATTCTTTTCGAAAGCAGCCGTCAAATCCACTCCGGTCTGGTTTGCTATGCAGATCAACACCCATAGCACATCCGCTATTTCATCGCCCAATTCGCGGTTTTTATCGCTTTCCTTAAACGATTGTTCGCCGTAGGTTCGCGCTATGATGCGAGCAAGCTCGCCCACTTCCTCTGTCAGAACAGCCATATTCGTAAGCTCATTGAAATACCGGACGCCATATGTCTTGATCCACCGATCCACTTTTTCCTGTGCTTCGCTCAAGGTTATATTCTCCATTTCATTCCTTGTTTTGCGTGTCGATCAGTATTGTGACCGGCCCATCGTTCAACAACTCAACCTTCATATCTGCTCCGAACTCGCCCGTAGCGATGACTTTTCCTGTTTGCAATCCCATCTCGTCGCAAAACGACCGGTACATCGGAATGGCAAAGTTTGGCTTTGATGCCTTGATGTAGGACGGGCGGTTTCCTTTCTTTGTGGATGCATGAAGAGTAAACTGGCTCACCACCATAACTTCTCCTCCCGTTTCAATTACAGAGCGATTCATCACTCCGTTTTCATCGTCGAATATGCGCAAGTTGGTAATTTTCTTACATAGCCATTCGATGTCTTCCTGTGTGTCGCGATCTTCGATGCCAACCAGCACCAGCATCCCGTTTCCTATTTGCGATTTAATCTTTCCATCAATCGTAACGATGCAATACTGCACACGTTGTATAACTGTTCTCATCTCTTATTATTGTTTTAAGCCGTTCATCAATGCTTTTGCTTTTGCCTCGCCAATCAGAGCCTTCAAATCTTCAAAATCGGCATCCCTGATCCTTTTTACGCTTTTGTAATGGTGCATAAGCAACTCCTTCGTTTTCTCGCCAATCCCCTTGATGTTGTCTAATTCTGAACGAGTCTGATGTTTGCTCCGTTTCGCCTTGTGGAATGCGATGGCAAAGCGGTGGACTTCATCCTGCACCTCCGTGAAGAAGCGAAACATCTGGCTTTGTATCGGCATACCTATCGTAACTGGCGGAAATCCGAAAAGTAGCTCCGATGTGCGGTGTTTTCCGTCTTTTGCCAAACCTGCTATCGGGATGTTCAGATGAAGCTCGTCGTGAACAACCTCACGAACGACACTCATTTGTCCTTTCCCTCCGTCTGTCAGTATCAAATCAGGGAGGGGGGAGTCTTCGTTTATTGCCCTACTGTAACGACGGCGCACAACCTCTTTCATTGATGCATAGTCGTCGGGACCAACAACAGTCTTTATATTGTATTTACGATAGTCTTTCTTCGACGGTTTTGCCATCTTGAAGACCACGCAAGCGGCAACGGCATCGCTTCCTTGCGTGTTGGAATTGTCGAAACACTCGATATGTATCGGTAGCTTCGGCAAGTGTAGAGCGTCTTGTATTTCTTTTAATATACGTGTGCTTCGCTGCTCCGGATTGAGCTTTTCTGCCTGTTTCAGTCTGTCTATCTTGAATTGTTTGACATTCATTTCCGATAGCTTAAGGAGCTTCTTCTTATCTCCGCGTTGCGGAACTGTGAACGAGACATTCCCCAGTTCCATATCCACGCTAAAGGGGACGATAATCTCGTGTGCCGTGCTTTCAAAACGACGACGCATCTCTATAATGCCCAGACTTAACAGCTCTTCTTTCGTTTCGTCAAGGCGTTTCTTGTATTCGAATGTGTAAGCCTGAACAATTGCGCCATTGCCAATATGCAGGAAATTGATGTAGGCAGATCTCTCGTTTTCTATCAAGGAAAACACGTCGATATTGTGAAGCGCAGGTGTCGCCACTGTGGATTTGGAGCGATAGTTTTCAATCGCTTCATATTTCTCTTTCACCTTCTGCGCCTCTTCGAACCTGCATTCTTCGGCGAGAGCCTGCATCTCGTCGTATAGATGTTTGCTTATATCGGATACATTCCCGCGAAGGATTTCCTTTATGTCTGAGATATTTCTTTGATATTCTTCCATAGTCTGTAGCCCGACGCATGGTCCTTTGCAGCGTTTGATGTGATATTCTAGGCAGACGTGGTATTTTCCAGTGGCAATCGACTCGGGGGTCAAGGGGAATTTGCAGGTACGTAGAGGGTATAGTTCTTTCAGCATCTGCAACATAATCTTTGCTGTGGATATAGACGGATACGGACCATAATATTGCGAACCATCCTTTATTAAGTTTCGGGTTTGGAATACGCGTGGAAAATATTCGTTTTTGATTGTGATGGAGGGATACGTCTTGTCATCTTTCAGCAACACATTGTAGCGGGGTTGGTATTGTTTAATCAGACTGTTCTCGAGAAGAAGAGCGTCTTCTTCTGTATCCACAATAATATATTTGATATCGCATATTTGGTTCACTAATGTGCGGATCTTCGCGCTCTCGGGTTCTTTGTTGAAGTAGGAAGACACGCGACGCTTTAGGTTTTTCGCCTTGCCTACATAGATAATGATCCTATTTTTGTCGAAATACTGGTAGCTTCCGGGCTTCTCCGGCAGGGCTGAAAGAATTGTCTTGATATGTTTTTCGATTTCTGTGTTCATTTTATCCCGTTTCACGTGGAACATCATGTTTTCTTACCTTCCGAGCAACACAAGCAGGATATTTATATCGCTTGGGGATATGCCAGGGATGCGGCTTGCTTGGGCGATTGTGTCAGGGTCTATGCGTGTCAACTTCTGTCGCGCCTCTGTCGACAGCGACAGGATTGAATTGTAGTCAAACTTGCCCTTGATGTAAATATTCTCAAGACGACTAATCTTGTCTGCTATTATTTGTTCTCGACGAATATATCCGCTGTATTTAATCAATATCTCTGCAGCTTCTGCTACTTCTTCTTTGCACGAAACGGGGATCTTGTCCAGTTCCTCGCGAAAGGCGGGGACGAGATCGGCAACATTCTCCAATGTAACTTGCGGGCGGGAAAGCAAATCGATCAGCTTGCAGCCATGGGCGAGCGGGGCTGTTCCTAAACGCTCCAATCCGCTATTTATGTATTGCGGCTTTACGGAATAATCCTCCGCAAAACGAACGATTGCATCCCTGTGCTCTCGCTTTTCTGTGAGCAGGTCGTAGCGGCCCTGCTTTGCCAAGCCCAAATGGTAGGACTTTTCCGTCAGCCGCATGTCTGCATCGTCTTGCCGGAGCAAGATGCGGTATTCGGCACGGGAGGTAAACATCCTATAAGGCTCGTCCACGCCTTTCGTTACAAGGTCGTCTATCAGTACACCGATATAGGCTTCGTTGCGTCCCAAGACAAACGGCTCTCCTCCGTGGCAACGGATATGTGCATTGATGCCAGCCATCAGACCTTGCCCCGCTGCCTCTTCGTATCCGGTGGTCCCGTTAATTTGTCCGGCAAAGAAAAGATTGTGGATTTGCTTTGTCTCTAGGTTGTGATGCAGTTGCGTCGGGTCGAAGAAGTCGTATTCGATGGCATACCCCGGACGGTATATATGAACATCGCGGAACGCCGGAATAGCTTGCAGAGCGCGTAGCTGTACGTCGAGCGGGAGGGACGAGGAGAAACCGTTCAAATAATACTCCCGTGTCGTTTCGCCTTCAGGCTCCAAGAATAGCTGGTGGTGGTCTTTGTCGGCAAACGTGACAATCTTCGTTTCTATGCTCGGGCAGTAGCGTGGACCGATGCTTCGGATCTGTCCGTTGTAAAGCGGGGAGTCGGGGAGACCCTCGCGCAGAATGTCGTGGCACGCCTCGTTTGTGAAGGTCGTCCAACAGCTGAGCTGCTTCAACGGGCGTCGCGGATGGAAGTTGAGATACGAGAATTTATGGAAATCGTTCTCCCCGGGTTGCTCGCTCATCTCGTCGAAATGTACGCTTCGTGCGTCGATGCGAACGGGCGTGCCTGTCTTCATCCGGCCTGCGCGGATACCGAGCGACGTTAACTGCTCCGTCAATCCCGTTGCTGCCGGCTCTGCGATACGTCCGCCACGAATCTGCGTCCGCCCTATATGCATCAAACCATTTAGGAAAGTCCCGTTGGTCAGGACAACACTTTTCGCCCTGAACACCACGTCCATATTCGTCTTGACACCGCAAACGGCATCACCGTCGAGGATAATCTCCCGAACGGTGTCTTGCCAGAGATACAGATTGGGAATGTTTTCCAATATCCCCCGCCAACAATCGATAAAGCGGGCGCGGTCGCTTTGAGAACGCGGGCTCCACATGGCAGGACCTTTACTGCGGTTCAACATACGAAACTGTATGGCTGTCCGGTCTGTAACAATGCCCATATACCCGCCCATAGCATCGATCTCACGAACGATCTGCCCTTTGGCAATACCGCCAACGGCAGGATTGCAGCTCATCTGCGCAATCTTGTTCATGTCCATTGTTATAAGAAGAGTTTTTGAGCCTAAGTTGGCAGCCGCAGCCGCAGCTTCGCAGCCTGCGTGACCGGCACCCACCACAATCACATCGTAGTTGAAAGTCATCTTTGTCGTCTCCCGTTGTTTCTTCTGAGGGTGGCAAAGATAGTCATCCTCCGACTTTTGTCCTCCACCCCAAAGGATATTTGTTCCTCGTACTGTCCTCCTGCATTAGCTATCATATACGCACCTAACACCAATGTCATTCCGCACACCCCAAGGTGTTATCCCGCACCCCGATGCGGGATGACATGGGACAAGCGCGCCTATTATGCCTAATATGCTCATTATGTCTAAAAAACAAAAGCCGTCCACGGATGGGCGACTTTTGTTCTTATAGTATCATCGCAGGGGGTTACTGCATCATGACCTTCACGGATGTGCCACTGATG
>CAVJTV010000138.1:0-6200 GCA_963652435.1 Desulfovibrionaceae bacterium
CGTCGGCATTCGTCGTAGAGTCGGCAGTGGCCCAGCAAGGATATGGGGCAACGCCTTCTTCATTTCCTACCCAACGGATTAGGTTCGGATGTCCGTACGGCCCTTGAAAGGCAATGGTATTCGGCTGCAGCTTCTTCACGAGAGAGAGCACGTCGGCTCCGCCCTGGTCTTTGGTAAGTACGCCGCCGTCGAACCATACCTCAAACAATTCTCCGTAGTTGCTCCACAGCTCTGTCAACTGTTGCGTTACGATACTGTTGTATTCTTCCTGAGTAATGGGGCTGCCTTTCTGCACACGTCCCGGACCACCGACATATAGATACCCGTTTGACGTTGTGCTGGCGTAGATACCCGGCTTGATGTCGTATTTCTTACAGGAAGCGATGAAGTCGGCAACGATGTCGCCCTCGCCGTTCTTCCAAGGTGAATGTTTGATACTGTAGTCGTGCGCCTTTGTGGGCCACAGGCTGAAGCCGCTGCCATGTTTTGCCACAAGGACGGCATACTTGGCTCCTAACTTCTTGGCTGTCTCTATCCACTGGTCGGTGCTCAGATCCGTCGGGTTGAAGATGGAAGCATCAGGGTGCGTGCCCCATTTACTGGAGTTATAGTCCGGCTTAAATACCGGCATGTCGAAATGAATCAATACGCCCACCTCGGCATCTGCCCAAGCCATTTGACGGGCATTTGGAGTGACAATCTTTGTCGTTTCTCCGGATGAACAGGATACGAGAGCAGCCAGCGCTGCAAACAATCCCACAAAAGTCTTTTTCATCGTGATATGATTTTATGTGAATGATTAGAGTACAAAAGCTGTAATAAAAAGGGAGTCGGAAAGAGAGACCTCTCCCGACTCCTTCTTTCCCCGTTTAAGAAGGGGTTATACGATTATTCTCCCCAACCCGGATTCTGAGGTAACAGATTAGGATTGTACGTAAATTCAGCCGTTGGTATCGGATAGAGATACTGACGGTCGTTCCATGTACGTGTCATACCGGGATAAACCTCTTTGTATTCACCCGTAGCCGGATCTCGCGGACCTAAATATGTCTTTTTGTTTTCCAACAGCTTGCCTGCTTTCCAACGGCACAAGTCATTCCAACGAAGTCCTTCGCTTGCCAGTTCAACACGGCGTTCACGGCGAATCTCGTTAATCAGCGGAGAAACGGAAACTTCCCAGTTCGGCCAGTTGGGGTCGGTAAAGCCAACCTCTGTTGTCATATGAGGCATACCGACGCGGTCGCGCAGCTTGTTGATCGTCTTGTCCAAAACAGCTTGGTCGCACTCGCCCAGCTCGGCTTTTGCCTCTGCGTAGTTGAGCAATGCTTCACCATAGCGGTAAATCAGGTCATCCAACGTACACTTGATATACTCGTTGTCTTCAGCCAACGGAGAATACATCTTGTACATACGATATCCCGTGTTCGACATGTTCGAAAATACGGGTGAGTCCTCGTATTCTTCAGAACCGTCAGCCAAGATAGCTATCGGGCGGTCGGGTGTATAGACACATTGTTTCAGACGCGGGTCGCGGTTCTCGAATTCATCCATGAACTTGGCATCACCCTTATAAAGATCGCTCAATGCGATAGGTTTGCCATCGCTGCAGAGGAACGACTCAACGAAGTCCTTAGTCATACCGCTTTGTGATTCACGGCACGAACGGGGACGGTTGTTCATACGCTTATCCGTTATATATGCCACGTAGAAAATAGCCTCCTTGTTGTTTGCATAATCCTGCTGGTTGAACAGAGCATGATAGTCATCCTCAATATTACCGGTAGAGTAGATGTCGAAATTACCGCTGTTTATAATCTTCTCAGCAGCGTCTACACACAGACGAAGATATTTGTCCGCATTCTCAAGATTGCGGTATTTCCGCCATGTGCCTTCAAACAAGCAGACTCTGGATTTCAAGAGCAATGCAGAATATCTGCTGAGCCTTGTGTCGTTCATCGTCTCGGGCAGCCAGCTGCTTGCCTTGTCAAGACATGCACAAATGGAGTCGATCACCTCGCCACGATCGTTACGCGAGAGATAGAGCTCTTCGGAGGAAGTGCTCAGATCTTTTGTCAGCCAAGGCACATCACCGAAACGGAGCACCTTCTCGTAGTAGAACTTGGCTTTGAAGAAGTAGACCTCACCGACATATTGGTTGATGGCTTCCTGATTGCCTTCCACCGTGTGGTAACGGGAGAGGAAATAATTGCAGCTTCGGATATTGCTCCAGTCGCTCTTCGACCAACCGCCGCCGGACGACGGAAGTGCATAGTCGCCCCAAATGAAATCATTGCGTGATTGCGGAGCCTGGTTGTCGGAAGCATTGTCTGTGCTATAAACGCCGGTATTATCCAGTGTCGTATAAAACTGATTGGCGAAGTTTTTCAAATCACTTTCTGTCTTCCAATAGTTCTCATCGTTGATTTTGTCTTCCGGATACAGGTCCATGAAGTCATTGTTGCATGCCGTGAATCCGAGGAACAAAGACAAACTCGCTAAATAATATATCTTTTTCATCTTGTTATCTTATTAATGATTATACAATAGCATCTCTTAGAATGTCAGGTTTGCACCGAAAGAGAATGACCTGAAGAACTGGTATGCATTAGCTGTTGCCAGTTCCGGATCGAACGACTCAGGCATGTGAGAGATTTCGAACAGGTTGTCCGCATTGAAATACACTCTCAGCTTGGATATCTTGGCTTTCTCTGTAATATTCTTCGGGATGGTATATCCTAAAGCCAGCTGCTTACAACGGATGTAGGCTCCGTTCAGCATATATCTTGTCTGATTCTGAGAAATCGCACCGCCGTTGAAACGGGCACGCGGGAAGAAGGCATCCGTATTGTCTTCTCTCCAGTAGTCGTAGTTCATCTTTTGCGGAACAGACCACTGCGAACCGTAGTGCGCTCTGTAGAACGTGCTGCTCGGGATGATATCTCGCTTCATGGTTCCCTGGAAGAAGAGCGTAAAGTCGAAGCCTTTGTAGTCTGCAGTACCGCGGATACCGAAGTTGTAACGGGGAGTGCTGTTACCGATCACTTTCATGTCGCCCGGGTCGTCAACGGTGTTGTTACCCTTTGTTATCTTACCGTCACCATTGAGGTCGGCAAACTTGATGTCTCCTGCATACTGCTTGAAGCCGACAACCTCCGACTGGTTCCAAGACGACGCTTCTTCGTCGGTCTTGAACAGACCTTCCGTCTCGAAGCCCCAGATTTCTCCAATCTTCTTACCTATATAATAGTCGGAAAGGCTCTTCGACGGGTTGTCATAGTTGGTGATCTCTGCCTGATAGTCGGACAACGACAATGTCGCGCTATAATTCAGTCCGTTTTCCAGTCCTTGATTCCAAGTCAAAGCCACTTCCCATCCTTTGGTTCTCATATCGGCAGCATTCATCTGCGGTTCGCTGGTACCTAAGATGGCGGGTAACGTTTTCGACTTTGTCAGCATGTCTTCGGTTGTGCGGACATAGTAGTCAAACTCACCGGTCAACCTGTTGTCGAACATGGTGAAGTTGAAACCCAAGTCCCACTGCTTTACTGTTTCCCATGTCAGCTGGTCGCTTATCAATCCGGGGGCATATACGCCCATCTGTTTCTCTCCATTAAAGAGGTAGCCTACCTCACCCGTGCTGTATGTGGAGATGTACGGATAGTATGCGCTCACTGCTTGGTTACCCAAAGCTCCGTATGAGCCTCTCAGCTTGAAGTCGTTTATCACGCCGGAGATAGGCTCCCAAAACTTCTCCTGAGAAAGTCTCCATCCCAGCGAGAATGTCGGGAAGAATGCGAAGCGGTCGTCTTTCGGGAAGCGAGAAGAACCGTCGTAGCGTCCGTTAACCTGCACTAAGTACTTGTCGTCGTAGGAATAGAACAGACGGAAGAAAGCACCGCGGATAGCCCACTTGTTGTGGTAGTCGCTTGTGGAGCGGTCGCCGGTAGCCAAACTGAGATAAGGGATGTCGTTGGCGATAAGGTTCTTTCTGCTAAGGCCTACGCCCTTGTATGATTTCGACTCCTGGTTGAAACCGATCGTGCCTTCGAATGAGTGCACATTGTTGAACTTCTTCTTATACGTAGCATACGCATTGAACGCATCGTATTGCTGCTCGCTCTTCGAGTAAGACACCTCGTTCGGAGATGTGTGCGGGAAGATAGACCCTGTGTTTCCGTCGGCATCATAGTCGATGTATTCGCGCACGTGGTTCTTGAACGAGTAGTTGTAATAATTATATGTATAGTCTGCGTTGATCTCCAATCCTTCCATCGGGGTCAGCTTAACGAATGCAGTTGCATACATATCATTCTTGCTCATATTGGCAGAACCGCCCTGCGACTGCCATGCAGCGAGGTTGGTGAAGTAGCCGTCACCGCAATAGCCGGCAAAGTTTCCGTCGGGATGATAGACAGGCATCAAAGGACGGCTGTCGCCCGGGATGGTCGAGCCCATTGAGCTGCTGCCGTACTTGTTTTGCGGACCGGTCTTCTGCTTTACCATAGACATGGTAGCCCTCAAACCTACCTCAATCCAGTCGTTCACCTTATAGCTGATGTTTTGCAGGATATTGAAACGCTTGTAGTCTTCGTCCGTCCATTTCGATATACCGTCCTGCTGGAACATACCTGCGGAGGTCATATACTTTGCCGACTCCGAGCCGCCCTGCACGCTGATGTTGTATTGCTGCATCGGGTAGCTCTTCTTGTTCAGAGCCTCATACCAGTCTGTGTTGCCGCAATAGCGCCATTTGCTGGAGGCATCGTCGGGATGATGGAACACCGGAAGATTGTTGTCAGGGTCGTTGTAGTAGGCGCGTACATGCTCCATCGTGATATCGTCGAAGTAGTTGCTACCATTGCTCGTCATGTTCGCGTCGTTCATCCACTGCGTGTACTGCAGCGAGTTCATGTAGTTGGCATGAGTGGTAGGGACGTTGATGGAGTAGTTGGCATTCAGCGTTACGATCGGTTTCGTGTTGGTGTATCCTGTCTTCGTGGTGATGAGGACAACACCGAAAGCTGCACGTGCACCGTAGATAGAAGCCGACGCACCGTCTTTCAGCACCGTGACGTCCTTAACGTCTTGCGGGTTGATGAGGTTCGGGTCCATCTCCACACCGTCGACAAGAATCAGCGGACCGCTGCCCGAGAGGTTCGTCGTACCACGGATATTGAACGAAGCCCCTGTGCCCGGCGCACCGTTCGAAGACGTGATGTTCAAGTTGGCAATGGCTCCTTGCAGACCCGAACCGAGGTTGGTCAGCGGACGGTTCTCGATAACCTCGGAGTTCACTGTTGCCACCGAACCCGTCAGGTCCGCCTTCTTCATCGTACCATATCCTACAACAACCACCTCGTCGAGCGTCTCCGAGTCTTCGTGCAGGACAATGTCCATTCTTTTGTTGTGATTCGCCTTAACCTCCTGGGTGACGTACCCGATGAAAGAGATTACCAACGTGGAGCCGTGCTTGGCATTGAGAGTGAAGAGACCGTCGATGTCTGTCGTGGTTCCGTTCGTCGTTCCCTTCTCGATGATGTTGGCTCCGATAACCGGCTCGCCGTGGGCGTCAACCACCTTTCCTTTGATGGTTTGGCTCTGCTGCGGGGCAGCCACGGCAACACTTGCTCCGCGCGTTTCGTTTGTTTCAACATCTGCCGCATGCACTCCGAATGTACATGCCAACAGCATCAAAGAGGCGGTTTTAATACACCTACCGAGTGTTGTTACACCATTGGTCAGGAAATTACCCCCCCCACTTGCGCCTAATAGCATAGACGCGCCTCTATGTGTCGAAATAGAGGCATCAGAAAGTCTGTTTTTCATGATTGATTAAATTAGTTGATTTGACATTGCCTACCCGCCGGTAGTTCGTTTGCAAATCTACAGATTTGTTTAACAAACAAACAAGGAAAGCCTCACTTTTCTTAAACTTAACGCCAGTTTTGGTTCAGAGACGTCGGTGAAGCAGTTTAACGATGTGTCTGAAATTTTGCGAGACTGTTGAAGTAGTTCAACGATGTGTCTGAAATTTTGCGAGACTGTTGAAGTAGTTCAACGATGTGTCTGAAATTTTGTGAGATTGTTGGAGTAGTTCAACGATGTGTCTGAAATTTTGCGAGACTGTTGAAATGGTTCAACGATATGTCTGAAATTTTGCGAGACTGTTGAAGTAGTTCAACGATGTGTCTGAAATTTTG
>CAVJTV010000139.1:0-6133 GCA_963652435.1 Desulfovibrionaceae bacterium
CAGAGACATGAAAACAACTGCGTTTGTTAAAGTGCGTTATTGCAGAAACACGAAAGCAAGTGTTTTTGTCTTTCCGTCGAGCTGCAGAAACACAAAAACAAGTGTATTTGTTAAAGCGTCCTATTGCAGAAACGCAAAAACAAGTGTGTTTATTAAATTGTATTATTGCAGAAACGCAAAAACAAGTGTGTTTGTTAAAGCGTCTTATTGCAGAAACGCAAAAGCAAGTGTGTTTGCCTTTCTGCAAGTCTGCAGAGATACAAAAGCAAGTGTTTTCGTCTTTCTGCAACTGCGCAGAGATACAAAAACGAGTGTTTTCGTCTTTCTGCAACTGCGCAGAGATACAAAAACGAGTGTTTTCATCTTTCTGCAAGTCTGCAGAGATACAAAAGCAAGTGTTTTCATCTTTCTGTGGCGGCGCAGAGATACAAAAACAAGTGTGTCCCACTTTCTGCAACTTGTATACAACTAATGACAGCTGTGGGGGCTATTGGCAACCTTTTTGTCGGTTTTGTTTGCGTTTTTGATTATATATGTAACTTTGCGGCGCAAATAAGATAGCAAATGAAGATCAATGAGTCATACTCTTTTTGTCATCACCATTACAACGGATAGTTGTTTCGGTGGGCTTGATGTGTACTTTGATAATGAATAATTGGTGAGGCTTGCCGAGTGATCGGCGGGCCTCTTTTGTTTTACGGAAATATGATTACAAAAATGGCGGATATGTTACGAATTGCGGTGCAATCGAAAGGTCGTCTATACGACGAGACGATGTTCCTGCTCGAGGAAGCGGGCATCAAGTTGGACAAAGGGAAGCGTGTGTTGCTTCTCTCGGCAAAGGATTTCCCTGTCGAGGTGTTGTTTCTTCGCGACGACGACATACCTCAGTCTGTGGCAAACGGTGTGGCAGACGTGGGTATTGTCGGCGAGAACGAGTATGTGGAAAAGGGCGGGGCGGCGCGCCTTGTGAAGCGGCTTGGCTTCAGCCGGTGCCGCGTGTCGCTGGCAATCCCCAAGGATGAAGAGTATGCAGGGCTGGAATGGTTCGAAGGGAAGACCATTGCCACATCCTATCCGAAGATACTGGAGGCATACCTGACGGAGAAAGGCGTGAAGGCAAACCTGCATGTCATCAGCGGCTCGGTGGAGATTGCCCCGGGGATAGGCTTGGCGGATGCCATCTTCGACATTGTCAGCTCGGGCAGCACGCTCGTGAGCAACCGTCTGAAGGAGGTGGAGACAGTCATGCAGAGCGAGGCTCTTCTTATCGCGAACAGCAACCTTACAAAGGAGAAGCAAACGATACTGGGCGAGCTGCTTTTCCGCTTCGAGGCGGTGCAGATGGCAGACGGCAAGAAATACGTGCTGCTCAACGCGCCTAAGGCTCGGCTCGGGGAGATTATTGAGGTGCTCCCGGGCATGAAGAGCCCGACGGTGACGCCTCTTGCCGACGGCGACTGGGTATCCGTGCAGTCGGTGATTGCCGAAAAACATTTCTGGGAAATCATCGGGAAGCTGAAAGCTCTTGGCGCGGAAGGCATATTGGTCCTGCCGATTGAGAAAATGATATTGTAGAACCTCTGAAGATTATTGTAGATGGAAATAACGAGATACCCGTCGAGGAAAGAATGGCAGCGGCTTCTCAGCCGTCCGGCGATGGATGTGACGACACTGTTCGATACGGTCCGCACCGTGCTGGAGGAAGTGCGCCGCGAAGGTGATGCTGCCGTAAAGAGATACGAAGAGAAGTTCGACAAGGTGAAGCCGGAGGCTCTTGAGGTGTCGGATGCCGAGATAGAGGATGCCCGTTCGCTTGTCTCCGAAGACTTGAAACAGGCTATCCGCACGGCGAAAGCCAACATTGAGACGTTTCATGCTGCGCAACGCTTCACGGGGCATAAGGTGGAGACCACCGAGGGCGTGACCTGCTGGCAGAAGGCAGTGGCAATCGAGAAGGTGGGGCTTTATGTCCCTGGCGGGACGGCACCGCTCTTTTCCACCGTCCTTATGCTTGCCGTGCCGGCTCATATCGCCGGATGCAGGGAGATTGTGATGTGTACGCCTCCGAACCGCGAGGGGAAAGTGCACCCCGCCATCCTCTTTGCTGCCCAGACTGCCGGAGTCGGCAAAATATTCAAGGCTGGCGGCATACAGGCGATAGCTGCCATGGCTTACGGCACGGAGACAGTGCCCAAGGTGTACAAGATATTCGGTCCGGGCAACCGGTATGTGACCGCAGCCAAGCAGCTTGTCAGCCTTAAAGATGTTGCCATAGATATGCCCGCAGGCCCTTCCGAGGTGGAGGTGATTGCCGACGGGAGTGCCAATCCCGAGTTTATCGCTGCCGATTTCCTTTCGCAGGCAGAGCACGGGGCAGACAGTCAGGCGTTGCTCCTCACGTCTGAGGAAAGCATTGTCGAGCCCGTTGTCGATGCCATCCGCCGTCAGCTCTCTGCGCTTCCCCGCAAGGAGATTACCGAACGGGCTTTGGAGCATAGCCGCATAGTTGTGCTAAGAGACAATGGGGAGATTGTGGACTTCACCAATATGTATGCCCCCGAACATCTGATCATACAGACCTCGGACTACGCCCTCTTGGCAGAGCAGATCAGCAATGCCGGCAGTGTGTTCCTCGGTGCCTATACGCCGGAGAGCGCGGGCGACTATGCCTCCGGCACCAACCATACGCTTCCCACCAACGGATATGCCAGGGCTTACAGCGGCGTGAACCTCGACAGCTTTATCAAGAAGATGACCTTTCAGGAAATCTCTGCCGAAGGGATCAAACGCCTGGGGGAAACCATCCGGACAATGGCAGGCGGCGAGCAGCTGGATGCCCACCGCAACGCAGTAACCGTAAGATTAAACGCGCTATGACAGACTTGAAGAAACTGGTCCGCCCCAATATACAGGCGTTGAAACCCTACTCTTCCGCGAGAGATGAGTTTCATGGAAGTGCGTCCGTTTTCCTGGATGCAAACGAGAACCCGTACAACGAACCGTATAACCGCTATCCCGACCCTTTGCAGTGGAAGCTGAAAGACAGGATAGCGCAGCTCAAAGGCGTGGACCGCAATGCCATCTTCCTCGGGAACGGCAGCGACGAGCCTATCGACCTCCTGATACGTGCCTTCTGTGAGCCGGGCAGGGATGCCGTCGTCGGCATTTCGCCTTCCTACGGTATGTATGAGGTGGCAGCGGACGTGAATAATGTGGATTTCCGTAAGGTCTCGCTTACCCCCGACTTCTGTCTGGATGCAGAAGCCTTGCTGAAGGAGGTGGACAGTCGGGTGAAGGTGATTTTCCTTTGTTCGCCCAACAACCCGACGGGAAACAGCTTGGAGAGGGATGAAATACACAAGATATTGGATCGTTTCGAGGGGATAGTGGTCGTCGACGAAGCCTATGTCGACTTTTCGAGTGAGCCTTCTTTCCTTACGGAGCTGAAGGCGTTCCCGGGGTTGGTCGTGCTGCAAACATTGTCGAAGGCGTGGGGTGCCGCGGGCATCCGTCTCGGAATGGCTTTTGCCTCACGTGAGATTGTTGCCGTGCTGAACAAGATCAAGTATCCCTACAACATCAATATGCTGACGCAACGTGCGGCTTTGGAGCTTCTCGACAACGAAGAGGCGATGCACGACCAGCTGCGCCGTATCCTTTCCGAACGCACCCGCATGCAGGAGGCTCTGCCGCTGCTACACGTCGTCAGGAAAATGTATCCCACCGATGCCAATTTTATCCTTGTGAACGTGGGCGATGCCGACGGGGTGTATAATAAATTGGTGGAGAAAGGCGTTATTGTGCGTAACCGCAATAATGTGTCGCTGTGTGGCGGCTGCCTGCGTATCACCGTCGGTACGCCGCAGGAGAACGACACGTTGTTGGACGCATTAAGAAACATCGAGGCATGAAGAGAGCACTTTTTATCGACAGAGACGGCACGCTGGTGAAGGAACCGCCCGTGGATTACCAAATAGACAGCTTGGAGAAGCTGGAGTTTTACCCGAAAGTGTTCCGCAACCTTTATTTCATCCGCAAGCAGCTCGACTTCGAGTTTGTCATGGTCTCCAACCAAGACGGGCTGGGTACGCCGTCCTTTCCGGAAGAGACTTTCCTGCCGGCTCACAGCATGATACTGAAGACGCTGGAAGGCGAAGGGATTGTTTTCGACGATATACTGATCGACCGTTCTTTCCCTGAGGACAATTCGCCCTGCCGCAAGCCGCGCACCGGTATGTTGGGGCATTACCTGAGCGGCGGATATGACCTTGCGAACAGCTATGTGATTGGCGACAGGCTGACGGATATGCAGCTGGCTGCGAACTTGGGAGCGAAGGGCATCTGGCTGCGTCCGGACGATGAGGAGGCTGCCCGTTTGCTTTCGGAGACTTCGGGACTTTCCCCTGTCTTGATAACGGACGATTGGGACAAGGTGACCGAGTTTCTGTTTGCCGGCGAGCGGCGTGCCACAGTGAAACGTACAACCAAGGAGACGGACATATACGTGGAAATAAACCTTGACGGCAAGGGAAAGACCGACATCACGACGGGCTTGGGCTTCTTCGACCACATGCTCGACCAGATAGGCAAACATTCCGGCATGGATCTGACCGTACATGTGCGGGGCGATCTGAATGTCGACGAACATCACACGATAGAAGACACTGCGATTGCTCTCGGGGAGGCTTTGCTGAAAGCCCTTGGAGACAAGCGCGGCATAGAACGCTATGGATATTGTCTGCCTATGGACGATTGCCTGTGCAGCGTGGCACTCGATTTCGGCGGACGCCCTTGGATAGTTTGGGATGCCGAGTTTCGTCGCGAGAGGGTGGGCGATATGCCGACGGAGATGTTTCTCCATTTCTTCAAGAGCCTGAGCGACGCTGCCCGCATGAATCTGAACATAAAAGCAGAGGGCACGAACGAACACCACAAGATAGAAGGTATATTCAAGGCTCTGGCAAGGGCAATAAAGATGGCAATACGCCGTGACATATATAGATATGAACTACCAAGCACCAAAGGTCTGTTGTGACGTTATGAAGAGATTGAGATACGGAATGTTTGCTGCCCTCCTGGCTTTGGCGGTTGCCTGCCACGACGACACGGAGCATAGGTTGGAAGGGAAATGGCAGCTGCAACGGATGGAGTACGGCGGAGAAGTCGTGCAGGCGGACACTGTGTTCTACAATTTCCAAAACAGACTGTTCATGTATCAGATATACCAGCCGTCGAAAGACACCGTAATCTACCGTCACGGCTTCAATACGTTGGAGAACGACACACAGCTTACCATAGAACTGACCTCCAATCCGTACGGATTAGGCAGCTTCATGCCCTACACCGACTGGCAGTCGAAGATACGGGTGTTTACCATCGAGACGTTGAACGGGAAACAGCTCATACTCGATGGCGACGGCAAAAAGTATGTCTTCAGGAAGTTTTGACGAGGTCTGCCACTTCAGCCCTTGCTTCACGAATCAGGTCCGCAGGGGATAGCTCCACCTGCAAGCCCCGCTCTCCGGCACTGACAAACAGTCTGTCGAACGCCTCTGCCGTGTGGTGTATGTACGTCGGGAAATGTTTCTTCATACCGATAGGGGAGCAGCCGCCACGGATATAGCCCGTGAGCGGCAGCAGCTCTTTCACCGGTATCATCTCGCATTTCTTGTTACCGGAAACCTTGGCAGCTTTCTTCAAGTCCACCTCATCGGCTCCGGGGATAATGCAGACGAAGTATCCGCTTTTATCCCCGTGGAGCACCAACGTCTTGAACACTTGTTCGACATTCTCGCCCAGCTGCTCTGCCACGTGAATGGCACTCAAATCATTCTCGTCCACTTCATACGGCACAAGCCGGTAAGACACCTTCGCCTTGTCGAGCAGCCGCGCTACATTGGTCTTGTTTACCTTCATTTCTATTTATTGTTATCGAAGAAATCAGAAAGTCCGCTTTCTTCCGTTTTTGAAATTAAAAAACGCTGGAAAGTCCGCTTTCTTCCGTTTTTGAAATAAAAAAACGCTGGAAAGTCCGCTTTCTTCCATTTCCGGAAGTCGGGAACGCCGGAAAGTCCGCTTTCTTCTATCCTTTCTTGATGTTGGGCTGTTCCAAGCCGTAGTGCTTTACCTT
>CAVJTV010000140.1:0-6066 GCA_963652435.1 Desulfovibrionaceae bacterium
CTGCACAAAGTCGAAAACGGTCTTTCCCTGAAAAAAGATGGGGCACCTTCTCACGAAGACGCCCCATCCCCTTTACGTTAGTAAAGTCTTTTGTGTGTGTTAACTTCAGGGGAGACAGGGCTCCCCGTCAGAGAGATTAAAACTGCCGGTTACGGCAGCTTTGCCTTAATTGCCATGATTGCCTCAGTCTACGGTGAAGTAATCGTAACCGTATCCGATGTTACCGGCAGACACGAAATACTGCACGCAGATGAAACAGTTGTAGTCCGAATACATTCCGCTCTCGTAACCATTGTCGGTCACCCAAGCGTCGCTACCCTGCCAATATCCGACATCACGTATTCCGACAGCTCCGTAGCTTCCGTAGGTAAACGGTGTTTCTGCAACGGGCACTCTGAAGAAACGATACACTCCGTCGTCATCCTTTCCTTCGTAGTCTATCAGGTTTATTTTAAGAGAATAGCCTGCGCCGAACACATCCTTGAAGCGGTAGAGGTTGTCGTCGGTCGTACATTTCTGCAGAACGGTCTTTGTAGATGTCAAGCCCAATGTGGAGATCAAGTTCTTGGATGCACCGAAGACGTATGACCCGGACACAACGTCGCTCCACTCCAATCCGGTGAACGTTGACTCCGAGGCTTTCTTCGTGCTCCCGCTGACAGCCACGGCAGTTATCGTATATGCGCCATAGAGATCCTTGATTGTCACGTCGGCATTGGAAGCGCCGGAGATACCGTCGATTTTCGAGCCGTTGGAGACAACATAGTCCATGTAGCCATCTTCGCCCATAGAAGAGACGCGTGCTTCCTTGTCCGCCGTCTTTTCTGCCAAGTAATAGGCTTCCGTCGTCTTGCTGTTGGCAGCAAAGCGCAACACAATGTCGTTGTCTGGGTTGTTCGGGCGGCTGGCCGCGTACTGATAGATTATGACAGACGGCTCTGAGTCGTTGCCCGGCTCGGTGCCTTCGTCTGCGCTACAGGAGACCAGGGCTGCGGTGACAAACATCGCCGCAAACAAATTATATATGTAACTTTTCATATTTCCTTCATTTATACGTTTAACATTACCAATTGTAGACAGGTGAATCGCTGCTCGGCTTGAGCGGTGTCGGGTTGTTTACACACCCCGTGTTGTAGTTAGTTTCCGTCTGCACGATACAAAGGTCCATCCAGTTCGGATAGATATTACCGTCGTTGGTGTCGTAGCCTCCGAAATTCCAACGGTAAGATTCTGTATGGTTTGTGCCTTCGTAGCTGCGGATAACACCCTTGTCGAGACGCTTGATGTCGAAGGTAGCAAAGCCTTCACCCCAAAGCTCAACGCGGCGCTGCCACCACACTTCGTTTTGGAACGCCGTTGCATAGCTGCTTCCGTAGCTCTCCGAAGAGTGCGTGCCGTATTCATACTGCGGGTCGCGGCTCTTGGCAAACGATGTCAGCAGCGATATACCACGTCCCTCGTCCTGCATTCCGGCAGCCTCCGCCTCGATAAGCATCATCTCTTCAACGCGCATAAGCGGAACAGCCACGGTGAACGCCTGATACTGGTTTGCATGCTCGCCGCCTTTCGGACGGAACTTCACTTCCAAGCCGCCCACAATGCCGGACTTCGTTCCGTTTGCTGTGGTGATTATTCCTTCCGGTGCGTCGGAATATTCCGCGAGGGCAACGAGTGCTTCTTCTTCGCTCATATCGTCGATGGCGAAATCAACGAAGCTCTTCTTGCGGAAGTCCGTTGCCGGGATTGTCTGGTAGAGGTGATAGTCGATGCGCTTGGGCGAGCCGTAGTTGGCTGCATAGCCGCACTCCGAGGCAGACACCTCGATAATCATCTGCGAGCCCCAGCTGCTGTCGCCGTCGTTGAGAAGGATGTTGGCATCGTCGTCGCGGTATGTCAGTCCGAACATCCACGCAGCGTTAGGCGTGTTGAAACCTGTGGTGCGGGAAGTGAACTCGCTTTCCGACATCGACGCATAACCTGCCTGAGCCTTCTTTGCATATTCCTCGGCTTTGCTCCATTCCTCCATCGTCAGATAAGCACGGGCTTTCAGTCCGTAGACAACGGAGAGGTCCGGAGTGTATACGTCGCTGCGCACATAGTCGGCAAGATAAGCCTCTGCCTTGTCGAGGTCGGAGATTATCTGTGCCCACATCACTTCGTTGGTAGCACGCGGATTGACTGTCAAATCGGACAGGGTAGAGGTCCCGAGCACCAGCGGAACCGTTATGCCGGACTTGTCTTTTGCATAGGTCTTCGTGGCAAACATACGAGCCATATCCATGTAGAACATTGCACGCATGGCATACGCAATACCCGCACCCGACTTCTTGTCGCTATCGGGGTTCTCGCCTGCCAGCGAGAGCACCGTGTTACAGCTCTTTATCCAACTGTAGTAGTAAGTCCAGGGCACCTGGCAACGTGCATACTGCGGTCCGAGACCTGTCCCGCAGCCGTACCATGTCTCAAACCATTCGTTACCGTCGGCTTCCACAGCAATATCCTGCCCCATAACATCGCGTTGCAGGAAGAAAGAGGGATACCCGAAGTCATATACGTATGTATTGCTGCTACCACCATACGAGAATGAACCTGCCAACGACTTGGTGATTGCCGTAACGAAGTTGTCGTACGACCCGGGGGCATCGCCTGCCTGATCTGCCGTAACGGTGGAAGTCTGCGGATCGATTTCCTTGATACAGCCTGTCATCAACATGATTCCGGCTGCAGCTATCGAGAATACTTTCATACTATTTTTCATATACATGTCTTTTTGCTTTTAAGTTTAGAATGCCAACTGTATACCGCCCATAACGGTGCGTACCGGAGAATAAACATTGATCGACTCGTTCCCTGAGTAGGAATAACGCGGGTCGAGACCCCTACGTGCCGACCAGAAGCAAAGGTTCTCGCCTGTTGCATATATGCGCAGCTTGCTGAGGTTAAGCTTCGAGATCATATTCTTTGGCAACGTATAGCCCACCGTGAACGACTGGAAGTTGAGATAGCTTGCGTTTGTCAGCCAACGGTCGCATGCTGCAACGGTGTACTGGTCGCCATACTGGAAGCGCGGGATGTTGCTTGAAGTATTGTTCGGAGTCCACGACTTGAGCACGTCTTCGTGAATAGCCGATCCTGCATCATTGGCTGTCGCGTTGTTGCCCATAAGCCCTGCATAACGGCTATCGTAGATCTGTCCGCCTATCTGGTAGTCGAACGTGAGGGAGAAGTCGATGCCGTATGCCGAGAGAGATGTTCCGAAACCGCCATACACGTCGGGAAGGCTGCTGCCCTGCTCATACTTGGTGGCACTGTTCGGGTTCGTGGTCGTGTAGCTATGGTTCTTGCCAGGGCGGTCGGTAACGCCTTCGCCCAGCTCTGCGTCTACCCAGTAGGTAGCCTCACCCTTCTCGTTCACACCTGCATATTCTGCGCGGAACTGGTTGTAGAGCGAACCGCCTTCCTTATACCACATGCTGTTTTCCGTAAAGCCGCCTTTCTCCGTTATCTTCGATTCCGGCAGTTTGAGGATCTTGTCCTTGTTGTGAGAGATGTTGAACATCAAGCTCCAGTCTATATCCTTCGTGCGGATAACGGAACCCTGCAAGCTAAGCTCGACACCCGAGTTGCGTATGTCACCGATGTTGCCGTAGTAGCCGCGCGAGCCGGCAGACTCGGGAACGGAGAGCCAGAACAAAAGGTCTGTCGTCTTCTTGTTGTAGTAGTCGATGCTACCGTTCAAGCGGTTCTTGAAGAGGTTGAACTCGACACCCACGTTGGTGTTCGTCGTTGTTTCCCACGTAATGTCGGGGTTACCGATGCGGTAGAACGAGGCAGACATCTGAGTGTCGGATGCGGCAGTCAGAGAATAGAGGTCGGTGTATGCCCAGTTACCTATGTTATCGTTACCCTGCTGACCGACGGAGAGCTTCAGCTTCAGCTGGTCTACCCAACCTACGTTGAAGAAGTCTTCCTTGTTGATAAGCCATGCGCCGCCGACCGACCAGAAGTTACCCCAGCGGTTCGACTTGGCAAAGCGAGAGGAAGCATCGCGACGGTAGGATGCCGACCCGAAGTATTTCTCATCGAAGTTGTACTGCAAGCTGGCAAAGTAACCCTCCACGTTGTATTCCGAGGTGTAGGAGTTGGAGCTTACCTTCTTGGCTGCGCCGTTGATTTCCTGGATAGCGGGCGAGAACACTCCCTGACCGTAAGCATACAGATAAGTAGTCTTCGTGTCGTAGTATTCGTGACCCAAAAGGAAGTTCACGTTGTGCCGATCGAACTGGTCGAAATAGGTAAGTGTCTGCACATGGTTCTGACGCAGTATGTCCGTCTGCGACTTGTCGATCTGTCCGTTTACGGATACTTTCGGACCGTAGAGCGCAGTCTCGTAGTCAGAGTAATTGGTATGTCCCCAATCCAATGTGCTTGTTGCATTAAACTTGAGGAAATCCGTGAAGTTGATATCTGCCGAGAACGTACCGTTCAGCTTGCTGCCTTTCGAAGTGACATCGTTGTAACGGTTCGAGCCCAGCGGGTTTCCTGTAGACAAAAACGAACGTGTCAGGCCCGGGTAGTTGGTTGCTGCCACACCGTAGTCGTATTGCTGATTGCCGTTTTCGTCGACACGGATCTGCGGATTGCCGTTAGCGTCCAACACACGCACATATATCGGATAGATAGGTGCAATGTTCGAAGTGTAGTACATAAGGTTCGTCGAGTTGAGAGATGTACTCAGGTTGGGGTTCGACTCTGTCGAGGAATTGGTGTATCCCACATTCGCAGACACCTTGAGCCATGTCATTGCCTGATAGTCTGCCTTGAAACGTGCCGAGAGACGTTTGTAACCGGAGTACTCAATTATACCGTCCTCATCCAAATAACCCAGACTTGCATAGAACGAGCCTTTGTCCATCGCGCCGTTCACGCTCACGTTGTATTCCTGACGGAGGGCAGTGCTGTAGGCTGCGTCGCGCCAGTTGTCGTTGATGAGGTAGTAGGTCTCGCCGTTTGCCTCGTAGCTGCGACCAAGCGTAGCATTCGGGTTCAGCTTACCGTCGATTCCAATAAGATACTGACCGTCGGGGACAGTATATATATTGTATGCAAGGTGGTTCAGCATGGTGGTGTTTGCACTGGCATTTGCCTGCTCCGCGCTGCGACCGGCACCGTAGTAATAGTAATTGTAGTACTGTCCGTATACTGTCTCGTAGTACTTAGCCGGATCGTTGATGGTCTTGTATTCCTGCACGGCACGGCTGTTGCCACCCCAGCGGGCATCCACGTTGACCTGTGCCTTCTTGTTCTTTCCCGTTTTTGTCGTGACAAGGATAACGCCGGCAGCACCACGTGCACCATATAGTGCAGCAGAGGCTGCATCCTTCAAGACGGTAACCGATTCGATGTCTTCCTGCGGGATATTGCTAAGCGAAGCACTGTAGGGCGCACCGTCGACAATAATCAGCGGGTCGGTGTCGGCATACATGGAAGCGATACCACGGATCTTTATGCTTGCCTGACCTGCACCAGGAGCACCCGAGCCGCCACGAAGCTGAAGACCGGGAGTAGATCCCACCAACGCGCTGGTCACGTTCGTAGCGATGTGCTTCGACAGCTCTTCCGTGTTCATGACAGAGGCAGACCCTGTGAACGAACTCTTCTTCTGCGTACCGAAAGCCACAACCATCACCTCGTCCAACACCTCAGAGTCCGATTTCAAAACCACTCTGATCATACCGCTTTTGATGGTAACCTCCTGCGTCTGCATTCCCACATACGAGACCACGAGGGTCTTGGCGGAACTCGGGATGTTCCCAATCGAAAAGACTCCATCAATATCGGTGGCAGTACCGAGCGTAGTGCCTTTCACCAATACCGATGCACCAATAACAGGCTCGCCGTCCTCTTCGGATAACACAATACCCGAGACTGTGGATGTCTGAGCCGATACTAATCCCATGCTTATGAAAAAGCATGCCAACATCATTAGTAACCTTTTTCTCATAAATTCTCTCTTTTAGAATTAATACTTAGGACAAACTGTCCCTCTCTCCGTAAGAGAAGGAC
>CAVJTV010000141.1:0-6047 GCA_963652435.1 Desulfovibrionaceae bacterium
CTGGGCTTCCTGTAGATATGCTCTTTTTAGTGTCTACTTTTACTTGACAAGTACAAGTCCTATAAGGAGTGCCGCCGCAAAGAAGATAAGCTGCCTTTTGGTAAGGTTAAAGGCAACCTTTGTCTTTATGCGGGACAGGTCTTTGGGAACGGGTACATACGCCATAGAAAAATCTCCTTTCGTTACATTTCAATACTGTTTGGGAGTTCGTTGCCCCATATATCCCACCCCGGCGTTTTCTGTCGGGCAAACAGCTCAATCCGGGGCAAATCCCCCATAAGGGCAACGATTTTTTCCCGCGCTGCATCCGGCTTTTTGCTGTGCTGCTCTATGGGGCTGATAAGAAACTGATGTACGCCCGCCGACTGCCGCTTGGGTTTGCCCTTGGTCGCCAGCAGACAGATTTCCGCGTTGCTGCGCGTCCAGTAGCCCATACCGTAAAACCAGGACGGGCTTTTGCGGTTACGTTTGAGCCAGACGAACGCCACCGTCCGATACCGAAAGCCCCATGCGCGGATCAGCCGCAGAGCTTCGGGAAGCTGCGGAAAGGTCGCCCACAAAAACAGGGCGCAGTCCTTCGCTGCCAGCTCCGGCACGGGCAGGGCGCACAGCTCGTCAATGCTCATGGTGGGATAATGCTTCTCCGCTGCCCCCTGCACCTTGCTCCGCTCATACCTCCACGGGGGATCTGCGTAAATAACGCTGTATTTCTTAGTGATGGAAAACCTCCTTTTAATGTGCATGGAATAGTGATTTTGCCAGTGCGCCGGATTTCAAAAGGTTAAAGCAAAGCAGCACCGTATAGGCTGCGATGGAGAATATCGCGGTGTGCAGATTGTCCGCTATGACCATGTTGTTTACCAAAACCGCGTAAATGCCGACGCATATCATAATGAGGAAGCCTTGAAAGCCGAGGGCAAACAGGCCTTTTAAGTAGTTGTTTCCGATTTGCCCCCATTCCCGGTTTGTCATGGTGGCGAATGGGATAGGCGATACGGAGCAGTATAGGTAAATCTCAATCATACGCCCGTACAAAACAACCGTTATCAGCACCGACATGATTTTCATGCAAAGGCTGACAAGGCTTGTTTCGAGCATAAGCAAGAGCAGTTCGGGGATTTCCATTGCGTCAAGTCCGGCTTGCATGGACGAGAGTGCGGCGGCAACATCAATGCTGGTGCTGCCGCCGATCACGCCCGCCGCGCCGGAAACAATGTGCTGTGCCATGTCGAATACCGCCATAGTGATGTCAAAGGTATGCGTGACGATAAACACCGCAACGAACGCTTTGAAAAACCACTTAAAGAACATGAACGTGTCGATGTCGTGCATATTGTTCTTTTCCGTTACCATGCTGATAAGCTCCACGCATAGAACGTAGGTAATAACAAGCCCCGCAATGGGGACGATCACATTTTCCGATAGCGTCTGTATCATGGAAAATATGCTTGCGTTCCACCCCTGCGGGGTCTTGCCTACCTCGGCGGCAATCGTACCGACCTTTTCGTTTACGTCCCCGAACATAGTTGACAGATTTCCGTTGATCGCTCCGATCAGGATTTCCTTGATCCATTCGTTAATCGCGTCAAGTATGCTCTGCATAGGACATTACCGCCGCTTAACCGAACAGCCCTTTGAGCAGGGGAACGAGAACGCCGCCAATCAAGGCAACGCCGCCGCCCGCCATGAGCTGCTTCATGCCCTGCGATTTTGCCCCCGGATTGTCATTACCATAGCCCTCCAAGAGGTTGATAACGCCCCAGATGCCAAGCCCTGCGCCCAATGCAATCACAAGGGTCTGCAATACGTCTACTGCCGAATTGAAAAATGTCATAGATTGACCTCACTTTCTGCCGCTTTGCGGCTCTTGAATTTTTGTGTTCGTATTTTTGTGCATGAAAAAAGCCGCCCTCATCAAAAAAGGCGGCTGCGCGGGCAATGCCCGCAAGGGAATAGGAAGTGCAGAGGTAGGAGCGCGTACCATGTAGCCGATGCTTACGGTCTTGATGGCGGCATCACCTCCCAAGTGGCGGTGCGGACAAGTTCGCCGCCCGCTTTAATGAGATCGAGAGCTTGCGCCCGCTGGCGTTCGCCGCCGCTTTGAAAGCTATCCAAAAGCTGCACGGCACCCCATGCCGCAAGCCCTGCGGCAAGAGCGGTGATAAGCGTCTGCATGACTTCTTCCGGTGTTTTGCAGGCGTTCGTCACGGCGTCCTCCTTTCCACGCCGCCCTGCTTGGCAAGGTAGGCGCTGTATGCGGTCAGAAAGCGGTCGATGGCTTCCTGCCGCTTTTGCTGCCGCTTCTCCGCAAGGGCGACAAACTCCCGGATCGCCCGCGCAAGCTGCTGTTTTTCCCGTTTCTTTCGGATGCGTCTGTTCATTCCGTAACCTCCTGTAAATCCGCTGCGTCAATTTCGTAATAATCAAAGACGGTATCCGGCTTGATGATTACCGGGCGTCGCTGCCGCTTCAAAAACTTCTCGATGTCAAAGGTGTTTTTCTTGTCATAGTCCGAAAGGTATTTGTATTTCGGGTGCCTCGTGATGTCGTACTTGTCGGAGAAGAACGGGCGAACGCCCCGTAGCTGCAAGATACATTTCCCGCCGTCCATCACGGCAATTTCGTCCTGGCTCATAAGCTCCTTTCCGAGCTTTTGATAGTTTAGCCCATGAGAAACGTCCCGCCCCCGGTTTTCGGAAGTGTTGAAGCTGTCAATCGTTTCTTTACCCAAAACCTCGGAGATTTCTTTCAGCGTCGTTTTCTCCTTGCCGCCGAGGAAAAGGGTTGTGTCGCAATTCCCGATGATGGTGTCGGCGTGTTCCTTGTAGATGGCTTTTAGCTGGCTCTGCGCCTGCACCACAAGGCAAGCGGAGATTTCCCGGCTTCGCAGGACGCTGATTAGACGTTCCAAATTGGGGATCGTGATGTTGGCTACCTCGTCCAGCAGACAGCGCACATGAACGGGCAGCCGCCCGCCGTATTCGTCGTCGGCTTTGGTGCAGAGCAGATTGAAAAGCTGCGATACGATCATCGCCGTTACAAAGTCAAAGGTGGGGTCGGTGTCGCTGGTGATGATAAAGAGCGCGGTCTTTCTGTCGCCCAAGGTGTCAAGCTCCAATTCGTCGCTCTCCATCAGCTCCCGCAGCTCCTTGATGTCAAAGGGTGCAAGCCTCGCACCGCAGGATATGAGGATCGAGGAACGGGTCTTGCCCGCAGACAGCAGAAACTTTTTGTACTGCTTGACCGCAAAATGCTCCGGGTCTTTTTCCTCCAAGCGTTCAAACATGAGGTCAACGGGGCTTTGAAACTCGCTGTCATCTTCGCGGGCTTCGCTTGCGTTGATCATTTCAAGCAGCGTCGTAAAGTTTCGCTCTGTGTCCGGGGCTTCATAGTGAATGTAGCCGATTAACGCACAGTACAGCAGCCGCTCGGCTTTCACCCAAAAATCCTCGCCGGACTTTTCGCCGCTGCCCTTGGTATTGGCAATCAGCGTGTTTACCAGCTTCAAAATATCCTTTTCGTCGCGGAGATAGGCGAAAGGGTTGTATTTCATGCTCTTTTTGAAGTTAATGGTATTCAGCACCTTAATACGGTACGGCTCATAGACGAGCTTTCCGTTTTTTCTAACGGGCTTTCCGTCCTCGCCCAGCTTCGGACTGCCGCGTTCCAAGAGCTTGCCGCACTCAAGCAGGAGAGTACCTTTCGGAACAGTTTTGTCAAGATAGAAAACGGAGATATTACAGATAATTTTCACTTTAGAAATTGGCGGCTTTTACATCTTCACGCATCAGCCGTTTCACCTTGTCCTCCAATGTGTCCTTGCTCTCCTTGCTGAAATGAACGCCGACAATATAGGTGGTGTTGCCCACCCGCATATTGAACGAGCCTGCCGGGATTTCCTTGGGCGCTTTTGTGGGTGTAGTGTTTTCTGCCATTCGATACCTCCTGTGTGAAAAAGCCGGACAGGGTGTGTGTCGGCAACGAAGTCCGGCAACGGGCTTCAAAAAACCTGCAACATCGTCCTGTCCTGCTCTTATACTATTTTTATTCTTTTCTTTGATTTCTCTGTTGCTTTCGTTGTCAGAGAAGAAAAAAGCCTTATAGATAAAGGGTTTTCAAGGGGTTAGCCCGGCAACGGGGTCGGCAACGGGACAGCAACCGGGTCGGCAACGCGGTCTGCCTTTCAGAACGGAAGCTCCATCTGGCGGGTTTCTTCCTCGGTCAGCTCACGAAAGCCGCCCGGCAAAATTGAGCCTGTTGCCGATGGCTCGTTGCCGGAAGCGGCTCGTTCCCAGCCCCGCTGTCTGCCGTACTTGGCAAAGATTCGGGGATTGGAAAACGCCGTCCAGCCCTCGATGCTGTTGTTCATTATCTCGTTGATTTCCCGGATTTCCCATTGCTTCGGCTCGTCAAAGGAATGGTTCAGAGCTTCCGCATAGATCAGCTTGGAGCAGACCTGTGCGCCGCTGTAATTGTCAAGGAAGGACTGTATCAGCCCCGCCTTGGTGTCCTCCGGCATGAACTGCTTTTGCAGAACCTTCAGCTCCTTGTTCATTTCCTTGGATAAGGTCAGTCTTACGGGGAAGTTGTGATAGAAGAACATGGCTTCTGCCCACATCAGATCGATATACGCCCTCGATGCGGCTTCATCTTCCAGAATGTGAACCTTGGCGTTCTCTGCGTGTACCATGATGGGCAGGAACCTTCGGTTGCCGCTTCGGTCGAGGGGAAGGAAGTCCAGCGTATTGGAGCTGCCGCCAAACACGCATTGCCGCAGTCGGTCTGCCGGATGGGTTTCATACGGCACTTTGTAGGTTTCCTTTGCCCTGCTGATAAAGGACTTAATATCCTCAATGCTCTTGGCGTTGGCGGTGGCAATCATCTCGGACATTTCGATAATCCAATGCCCCTGCATCTTGCGGTAAACATTGTCATCGTCAATTCGTTTCAGGTCATCGGAGAACCATTCGTCCCTGACTGCCAGCAGCCGGAAGAAGGTGGACTTGCCCGCGCCCTGACCGCCCACCAGACAGAGCATCACCTCAAACTTGCAGCCCGGCTTGAACACTCTGAGAATTGCGCCCAGCATGAACAGGCGCAGACATTCATAGGTGTACTCGCTGTCCTCTGCGCCGAGATACCGGGTGAGGGCATAGCGGATGCGCTCTGTGCCGTCCCATTTCAGGCTGTTCAGGTAATCGCGGATGGGGTGGTACTTGTTGCAGTCCGCGACAATGGAAATGGCTTTTTCAATCTTCTTTTCGCTGGTCAGTCCGTACTTGTCCTCCAGATAGAGCATGAGATAATTGAAATCCGTGTCGTTCAGGGTCGCTGTGGGCTTCTCCCACCAGAGGGGCTTTACAATATCAATGCGCTCCGTCAGAATGTTGTAGCGGATAGCACCTTGCAAATTCGGGTCGTTCTGAAATACTGTCAGGCAGTTCCGTATGCTGTTTCGGATAGCTCCGTTATCGGTCAAGTCCAGACTTCCCCTGACTTCTTCCACGGTCATGGTCGGCTGTGTGTTCTGCGAATCGCTGTTCAAGTCTCATCACCTCTTTTCTTTGCTCGGCAACCAGAGCCTTCTTTTCTTCGGCTGTGCCGTACAGAAGAACATCAAGCAGATATTCGATGTGGCTTTCTCGTTGCAGGGCTTCCACGAACAGCGGATGCCATTCGTCCTCCGGCTGCTGCGGTGCGTATTGCTGCTTCCATGTTTTCAGGTGATGGAAGTAATCGGACAGCACCTTGAAGCACCTGTTTTCTTCCTGCTGATACTTTTGTTCCGGTGTAGGCGCTCTTATCTTGGGTCTGACGGACGGCTTTTTCCGTGCGTCATAGGGAATTGAGAAATCGTCCGCCAGCTTCATAGCGGCTTCCTTGCCGGGCAGTCCGAACAGGCGGGAAACAAAATCAACTGCGTCCCCGTCCGCTTGGCAAGCGAAACAATGGAAACGCATATCCAGCTTCATGCTCGGATTCTTGTCGTTGTGAAACGGGCAGACTGCCATGCCATGACGGTTGACCGGAACGCCGTACATCTCTGC
>CAVJTV010000142.1:0-5817 GCA_963652435.1 Desulfovibrionaceae bacterium
TTGCAGCAATCCGCGCCCATGCAAATTGCACGAAGGAAGATTGCAGCAATCCGCACCCATACATGAGATGTAACAAGCAAGATTGCAGCAATCCTGGTCCATGCACGTGATGTAATGGCAAGATTGCAGCAATCCGAGCCCATACATGTGATGTATGGGGCAAAATCTCCCGCACAACAGCTTCCCGCCCGTTCGTCTCGTCTCCATTCTTTCAGGATATTTCATATTCTACCTGTTGTTGACGGACGCTGCGTTGAGCCATCCGCTGATACGTTTCTTCACCAGCGAAGTCTCGCAGAGAATGCGTATGAACTCGCGGGATGCCGCCTTTATGTAACAACCCTTGAGCGTCTGCACGCAGCCTTCCATGTGGCAGCGGTCGTGAAGGAAGGGGACAGCACAAAGGTCGGAGGCATCTTCCGTTGCCGAAGAAGAGAGCACGGTGCAGATGCCGGTGTTACGCACAAGGCGGAGCAGCGGCGTGACCTCGTCCATCTCGATGCGCACATTCAGCTCCGCGCCGCTGCCGGAGAGAATCTTCTCCAACACATTCCGCGCCTGTAAGCCTTGAGCCGGCAATGCCACGGGATACTTCGCGAGGTCGGCAAGCGTTGCACTCCCTTTCTTTGCCAGCGGATGGTCGGTCCTGACTATGACGGACAGGCAGTCGTCGAAGAGTATGTGCGACTCTATCTCCGGATAGTTTCCTTGGGGGCGAAACGAGAGGACGAAGTCCAGCTCGTGCCGAAGGAGCCGCTCCAGCAGCTCCGTCATAGGCTTGTAGATAACGTTGAGGCGGATGCTCGGATAGAGCTTCATAAACTCCCTCAGCGTTTCGTGCATCACCATGTTGAACGAATGGGTGACACCGATACTGAGCGTACCGCAGCGCAGCTCCTTCAGGTCTTCCATGCGGTGAGTGCAATCGTCGGCAGCCTGCACCGCCCGTTCGGCAAAAGGCAACAGCTCCGTGCCTGCCTCGGTGAGCGACATCCGGTGCGAATTGCGGTAGAACAGCGAACAGCCCAGCTCGTCTTCCAGCTGTTTGATGGTTTGCGAAAAGGTGCTCTGCGTGACACACATCTCGCGTGCCGCCTCCGAGAAGTTGAGCAGCCGTGCCGCCGCTATGAACGATTTCAGGTATCGTAACTCCATGTGTATCGATGTTCTCTGTTTTCTTTCCGAGCCGCAAAAGTAGTCCGTTTCCATAAGACGAATATTCACCTTGTTGCCGAAAAAGAATACTTCTTCAGACAAAACACCGGCACCGTCACGCCTATGAACATAAGCAGGACGATGAGCACACATACACTCCCATTGTAGTTCAACAGGTAGAGATAGTGCAGAAACTCGCCCTCGTCCGCCAGCTGCACCGTGGCAATGAACGCCTGCACCGCACGGTAGGCATACATCCCCGGGATCATGGGCAGCAGCGCAGGAAACGACATGCTTTCAGCCGGCGACTTCCAGCGCGAGGAAACGGGCACGGACAAAAAGCCGATGACAAGGCTGCCGACGAAGCTCGCCCAGATGATGGACATCCCCTGCGCCATCAGCCACGAGCGCACGCCGTGCCCCGCCGCAGCAAGAAGGGCACAGCCGGAAAACGCCTTCACAGGCACATTGCTGATACTGCCGAAACCGATGGCTGCCACCGCAGCGAAAGCACAGTCTTCAAGTATTGGTAACATTATACGTATTTCTCCTTTCGTTTTCTATATGGTAATCCCCATCATCAGCACTCCCACATACAGCCCCACCGCAAGGCAGGCGGTTATGACCGCCGCATGGATGAACCGGCTGATGGCACAGATGTAATGCCCGTTGATAAGGTCGCTCACGGCATTCAGGTAGGGAATGCCCGGCACAAGATAAAGCACGCTCGTGGCAAGTGCCACGTCCGGCGTATGCCCCCATCCGAACACATGCCCCGAGCAGGACATGACGGCGGAGACGCATCCGGCAACGATGATGGAAAGCCTGATGTCTATCCCCCACTTGCGGCACAAGGCCCCCTTCAGATAAAAGCCGCAGGCAGTGGCAACGAACACTATTGCCATCGACGTAAGGTCGCCCTCGAAAAGGCGGCAGAACGAGGCGTTGGCCATCGACGTGAGCAGCAGCACCACCGAAGGAGGAATCCTCCCTGCCGAGATGATGTGCCGGTATTGCCTGACGGCAACGTCGAGGGGCAAACGCTGGTCGTAGCAGTTCCAGCTCAGCTTGCTCAGCGCGCTCACGGTGGAATAGTTTATCCCGCTGTCGTGAATGGTCTTGGTGCGGATATGCGTCTCGTTTGCCAGAACGTCCGTACGGACCACCTCCACGTGGCGCGGATAGATGTTCACGTCGGCACGGCATCCGTAAGCCTCAGCCATGCGCCCGACGTTCTTCTCTATCCTCACCGTCGTGGCACCGCTCTCAAGCAGGGAGTTTGCGTAGTCGCAAAGGAAATCCCCCAGCCTGTCGGCATGCTCCCTCTCAGAGATCGTCGTCGTCGTCATCGTCCAAAACCGAATAATGATCGATCCCTACCAGATGATACCTCTTGTTGAAGGCACTGAACTTGTGGCAGAGCGTGCCGCCGAACCTTACACCGAGCACGAAGAGCGTGCAACCTAAAATGATCCACAATCCATTGGGATTTGAGACCTGATCTTGAAACATGTCAAACATAAAGCATTCGTTTTTTAATTCACGGCGCGAAAGTATTGCCCCCCTATGACCGCACGAAGCCTTTGCATACGGTTGTTCCGATAGCTGCTATCGAAAAAAACTGTCGAAACCCTTCACTGTTTCCATCGCCCCCCGCCCTCGCTTGTCTTTACACGGACTGCATGAACCAAGAAACAGTGTACGAAGGCTTGTCTCCGGTTTGCGACGCGGGATTAGAGAAAGTCAGCTTTCCCTTTTTGTATACTTTTGCCCCCTGGGAAACATATCAAAGACAATATCATGAACAGACTAAAGACAATCTTACTCATGGCAACCGTCACCGCCATGACGGCAACTGCCGCCACGGACAACGATGCCCCCATGACAGGCAATTATCAGAACAACCGTCATCCGCTACTGCAAAAAGACTATATCCAGCTGCCTCTCGGAAGTATCCGCGCGGAAGGATGGATTGAGGAACAGCTCGTCCGCATGAGAGACGGGATGACCGGACACTTGGACGAGATATATGCCAAGGTTGTCGGTCCGCGCAACGGCTGGCTCGGCGGCGACGGCGATATGTGGGAGCGCGGACCGTATTGGATCGACGGACTGCTGCCGCTTGCCTACCTCTTGAACGACCAAACACTAATAGAGAAGACGCGCCCCTGGATTGAATGGGCACTGGCTTCGCAGAAGCCCGACGGCTATTTCGGTCCGGACACAGACCTCGAATACGAGCCGGGACTTCAGCGCGACAACTCGCACGACTGGTGGCCACGGATGGTGATGCTTAAAATCATGCAGCAGTATTATACGGCAACGCACGACAGCCGCGTCATCGACTTCATGACACGCTATTTCCGCTATCAGCTGGCGAAGCTGCCGGAATACCCGCTGGGGAACTGGACCTCGTGGGCTGAATTTCGCGGGGGCGACAATCTTATGAGCGTCTATTGGCTGTATAACATCACCGGCGAGAAGTTTCTGCTCGACCTCGGCGAGCTTATCCACAAACAGACGTTCAACTGGACGGACGTGTTCATGAATCAAGACCACCTCACCCGCCCGCTCAGTCTGCACTGCGTAAATCTCGCTCAAGGATTCAAGGAGCCGATTGTATACTATCAGCAAAGCAAGGATGCCAAGCAGCTCCAGGCTACGCAGAAAGCCCTCCACGACATACGCACCACCATCGGACTTCCGACAGGGCTGTGGGGCGGCGACGAGATGCTGCGCTTCGGGAAGCCGACCACCGGCTCGGAGCTGTGCACGGCAATAGAGATGATGTTTACCACCGAGACTCTGCTGGAGGTTACGGGCGACATGCAGTGGGCAGACTATCTGGAGCGCGTGGCGTATAATGCGCTGCCGACGCAGGTGACCGACGACTGCTCCGCCCGACAATATTACCAGCAGGTCAACCAGATCTCCGTCACACGCCACCGGCGCGAGTTCTCAACACCTCACGAGGACACAGACCTTGTCTTCGGAGAGCTAAACGGCTATCCCTGCTGCACGTCGAACCTCCATCAAGGCTGGCCCAAGTTTGTGCAGAACCTTTGGTATGCCACGGCAGATGGCGGCATCGCCGCACTTGTCTATGCTCCTTCCAACGTGACGGCACGCGTGGCAAACGGCATTGAAACGAACATCAAGGAGGGGACAGCCTACCCGTTTGATGAAACAGTCAGCTTCCGCGTAACGTTTACAGATAAGAAAATAAAGAAGGCGTTCTTCCCGTTCCACCTCCGCATACCCTCGTGGTGCAAGCAGCCCGTCGTGAGGCTCAACGGCGAACCTCTGGCGGTGGATGCCTACCCGGGCACCGTTGCCCGCATCAACCGAGAGTGGAAAAGCGGCGACGTGCTCAGCCTCGAGCTTCCGATGGATGTGACCGTCAGCCGCTGGTACGAAAGCAGCGCCGTCGTTGAACGCGGACCGCTGGTCTACGCGCTGAAGATGAACGAAAGGTGGGAAAAGAAGATGTTCGAGAGCGACAAGGCGGAAGTCTACGGCAAATGGTACTACGAAGTGACGTCGGACAGCCCCTGGAACTATGCCCTGCTCTGGCGTTCGTTCACGAAAGAGAATATCAAGGAGGCTTTCACCGTCGAGAAGTCCGACACCGTGGCTTCCTACCCATGGAACGTGGAGAACGCCCCCATACGCATAAAGACGAAAGCCGTGAGGGTGGACGACTGGACAGAAGTGAGAGGCTCGGCAGGTCCCGTCCCCTACTACACTCAGATAGGTGGTGATTTCGATGGAGAAGACACCATCGAGCTTATCCCCTACGGATGCACGACACTTAGGATTACGGAATTTCCGGTAAGATAACAAGGATGCCATGCAAGAGATGCTACATTCAGCCGCAGAGCTGACGGAATATATTGATAAGGTAGGGATGTTGCCGCTGCTGAGGATTGCACCGCAGCCCGGATGGTCGGCAGACGAGGCGGTGGACGAGGATTGCCGTTACGTAGCCTTCCCCGACGGCGGCTGGGAATGGAAGCTGTGGGAATGGAAGGGCGACATCATCCGCGACGGCGAATATGCCTACGGAAAGTTCTTCCTCGGCAAGGCGGCTTTCGTCAGCTGCGAGTGGTGGCCGGACCTGTGCAACTATCGCCGGAGCATCCGCCCCGCCCCCGCTGCAGGCAGCATCGAGGAAGCCATCATCGAGACGCTGAAGATGAACGGCAGCATGACGACCCGCGAGCTGCGGCACTCGTGCGGGTTCACCGCGCCGGGGATGAGGGGCAAGTTCGACGGCTTTGTCAGCAAGCTACAGATGAGCTGCCGCATCGTGACCGAAGATTTCGTTTATCCGCAAGACAAACACGGCAAGCCGTACGGCTGGGGATGGTCGCTGCTGACCATCCCCGAAAGCCTGTTCGGCAGAGCCGCCTGCCATCCCGACCGCACGCCAGAAGAGTCGCGCCAAAGGCTCTTGGCCCACCTCAGAGAGATTCTCCCCGATGCCTCAGACTCTTTCCTCAACAAGCTCCTCGACAAAAACTCGTAGTTCTCGCCCGTCCGCGAGAAGTACACCACCGATTCCTCTGAATTATACTTTCGATCTTAGTGCACCGTAGAAATAGGCTGCCGTGGCACCGCCGTCCATCAGGAAGTCGGAGCCGGTGATGAATGCGCCACGGT
>CAVJTV010000143.1:0-5734 GCA_963652435.1 Desulfovibrionaceae bacterium
TTGCCCCGCTGGACTTCAGCGAAGGAAAAAAAGAGCTTTTCTTGTTCCGCTGGACCTCAGCGAGAGAAAAAAAGAGCTTTTCCGATTTCTTCGGCGGGGTGGGGAAGTCAGAAAACGATGCAGCAACTCACGCCTCGGCTGTATTCCGACACGTAAGGCGAGATATATGCGTTCTTGAGATACTGCCTGCGGAAGAAAGCTCTCGACACGACGGGGTAAAGCCGGTAAGCCGCCTGTACGCTGAGTATACCGATCCCTGCACCGGCAATCACGTCCGTCATCCAGTGCCGGTTGTTGTACATACGCGAGAAGCCCACCCCTGCGGCGACGGTATACCCTGCCACGCCAATCCACGGAGACACATCGCGGTATTCCCTGCGCAGCAGCTCCGCCCCCATGAAGGCTGTGGCTGTATGTCCCGAGGGGAACGAGTTCCTTGCACTCCCGTCGGGGCGCATCACCCGCGTGGCGCGTTTCGTGGCGTGCACCGTCAGGCTCATAAGTGCGAATGCCGTTCCCGAGATGATTGTGAGGTCGCCATAGCCGTGTTTTCCCTTTATGCCGTAGAGGTTCAACCCGTATGTGGCAACCGCCCCCGAGTATTGGGCAAAGTCGTCGACCGTTATTTTGCGAGGGGCGTTCTCCTGCAACTCCTCGCGTATTTCCCTGTTGCGCCTCTTGAGCCAGTCGCTTTCCAGTCCGACAATGCCGATGCCGATGAGTGTGCCCGGGACAATCAGCCCGAGAGGCTTGAAGCGGTACGGGTTCTCCTGCGCCATACTTGCGACGGCTTCAAAGAGGACGAAATAGGCAGTCAGGAGTCTTCTTAGCACTGCCCTGCGGTTTCTACAGACCTTCATCATATTCGGGATTTGCATGGTGTTTCTTCGCTTTGCCGCTTCCGAACTGCCACGAGATGCCTACGTAGAAGATACGCGGGTTGCGGCGTTTCTCCACCTTCTGTTTCAGCTGCGGCGTGTCGAGGGTGTACGACTTGCGGTAGGTATCCAAAAGGTCCGTCACCGAAGCAACGACAGAGAGGTTGAGCGCGGGAATGTCGTACTTCATTCCGAGGTTGATGCGGAGGTCGGCATCGCGGCGGCCCTGCGGGACAAGCGTAGCCGAGCGGTAGCGGGCATTGAGCTGTATCATGTAACGGTTGACGGGGCGGAAATCGGCGTTCAGCAATGCGCTGTACGAGAAAGTGTCTTTCTTCTTCCCGAAACCAGGGAGGGAAGCGTCTATCCGGTCGTAGTATCCGTTTGCATTCAGGTTGAAATCGAACCATCTCGCCACCGGAAGGCTCCATACGAGTTCCACGCCGGCGTTCTGCCCCGATTGGAGGTTCTCTTTCGTGGTGAGCAGCACTCCGGCATCTATATAGCGCGAGACAAGGGTTATTTGGTTGGTGATGTACCTGTAATATATGGTGCTCATCAAAGAACCGCCGCCTGTGCGCCACAGCCCGCCGACCTCGAGCGAATGTGTCTTCTCGGGCTTCAGGTCGGGGTTCCCTGCTTCGAGGCTGAGGGGGTTGATCTGCTCGGCAAAAGGGTTCATGTCGCTTCCTTCGGGGCGGTTGACGCGGAGACTGTAATTCATCATCAGCTCACTGCCGCCACCCATATCCCGCGAAAGATGCAGCGAAGGATAGAGGTTGAAGTAGTCTTGCGTGAGGTCTTTCCCCTGCGATATAAGTCTGTTTGCAATGTCGGCATACTCGGCTCGCAGCCCTGCGGACGCGTTCCATCGCCCCGCAGTCATCTCCGCTGTGGCGTAAAGCGAATGGAGCGTCATAAGATGTGTGAAGTCGCTGCTTCGTCCGGTGTTGAGGACGAACTCGGTGCCGTCCCAGTCTGTCACGTGATAGTTTTGCTCCGCCCTCAGGTGCTCCACCCCGTAGCCTGCCGCGAGCTTGACCCCGTCGGAGATGTTGTGCCGCAAGTAAAGCCCCGCCGTGTGCAGGCGGCGTGCGTCCCACACTGCCTCGTTGTTCTTTTCCCTCTCCTCCATCCTCAGCGTGGAATAGTGGTTCATCTCGTCTTCCGACTCGGATGAGTAGGAATAGTCCGCGCCCCACTCGTTGTCTTTCCCGTAGCGGTGGGCATATTTCATCGTGGCTTCCCACATGTTTTCCTTTGCCAAGGCACTGCGGTCGCGGTGATAGGAGTCGAGAAGTTCCCCGCCGGTATTTTCCGTTGTCGACACTACTTGTTCGCTGCGGCGGAAGCGTCGACGGTTGTAGCTCCCTGCCACTTCGAGCATATCCTTTTTTGTCAGGGAAGCATTCATGCCGAGCCGCATGGTGTGCGACACGGGGCGACCAACCCCGCAGGTTGTCTGGTCGATGATGTCCGACGAAGAAGAGGTGCGGTGGTCGATGATGCTGCGGTCGTAGCGGTCGCGCCGGAAAGTGTAGCCGCCGAATACGTTGTATTTCCCACTGCCGTAGTTCAGGTCTATTCCCGTGTTTTGTCGGCTGTAGCTTCCGACATTGGCGTTGAGAGTCCCGTTCATGCCGGGCTTCGCGTCTTTCTTCAATACAATGTTTATGATGCCGCTCATGCCGTCGGGCTTGTATTCGGCAGAGGGGGCGGTGATGACTTCAATGCTCTCTATACTGCTTGCCGGAAGCTGCGCGAGAGCGTCTCCGCGCGTCTTTGTCCCCATCATTGCCGACGGCTTTCCGTTTATCAGTATGGTGACATTGCTGTTGCCGCGCAAGCTGACGTTACCGTCCAAGTCCACATCCACGGAGGGAATGTGTTGCATCAGGTCGCCGGCAGAGCCCGACGTGCTCATCAGGTCTTGAGCGACATTGAACACCTTGCGGTCGGGCTTTGCTACGAGGGTTTGCCGCCGCCCTTCCACCACGACTTCGGAGAGCTGCTCGCCTTCCGTTATAAACAGTGTGCCGATGTCCAGGCTCTGCCCTTTCTTCAACGTGAACATCTCCGAGCGCACCGGCGTGCATCCTACATAGCTCCCCTCAACGTAGTAGGTTCCTTCCGAGACGTTTTCAAGGAGGAACAACCCCGTGCTGTCGGTCATGCAGCCGTTCTCCATACTTTCCGTCCCCGCCTTATGCAAGACGACGGTGGCAAACTCCATAGGCAGGTCCGATGCCTTCTCTTTCACAAAGCCGCTGACCGTGCCTGCGCTCTGTGCGGCAACCTGCATCATGCCGAGCCGCATTATTGCCAGAAACAAAACAATCCTTTTCATTTTTCCGTGTCAATCGAATTAAAATCCGGCGGCAAACGTAGAGGGCGATTTTGTAGATATTTTGAGGAAGGCATCCAACGGCTTCTCTTCAGAATATCTACAGTATTTACGCCATACCTTTGCGCCCGCAAGCAATGAATCCCAAGCAATGAAACTACTGGTCATAGAAGACGAGCGGCAGCTCTCGGACAGCATCGCGCGCTATCTTGCCCGCGAAGACTATCTCTGCGAACAGGCGTTCACCTTCGGCGAAGCCTTGATGAAGGTGGAGGAATATGAATACGACTGCATCCTTCTCGACCTTATGCTGCCCGGCGGAAGCGGGCTGGACGTTCTCCGACGCATAAAACAGTGCAGACCGCAGACGGGTGTGATAATCGTTTCGGCAAAAGACTCTCTCGACGACAAGGTGGAGGGGCTGAAGATAGGCGCAGACGACTACATCGCCAAGCCTTTCCATCTTCCGGAGCTGAGCATGCGCATCTTCGCCCTGCTGCGGAGAAAGAACTTCAGCGCAACAAACACGCTGCGCGCCGGAAGTGTCGTCATAAACCTCCCCGAGAAGAAAGCCACGGTCGGAGGGAACGCCGTTGACCTGACAAAGTCGGAATACGAGCTGCTGCTGTTTCTCATCGAGAACCGCCGACGCGTGGTTTCCAAGAGTGCGATGGCAGAACATCTGAGCGGCGACATGGCAGATATGCTCGACGACTTCAACTTCGTGTATGCTCACATCAAGAACCTAAAAGCCAAGCTGCACGGCGCAGGGGCGACAAATTGCATAAAGACATACTATGGCATCGGTTATAAATGGATTTCGGAAGATGAAGAAGAATGATAACCGCGCGGCGGGCACGACAAGCCTTCCGGCGAAGACTCTGCGGATGTTTGCCTGCTGCACTGCGGTATGCTTCTTGCTTACTGCGCCGCTGTTCTACCTGCTGACAAAATATTTCTATGCCGAAGATATGATAGACATTATCCGCGCGGTGGAGCAGGGGCGCGACATTCCTCCCCTCGACCTCGAGACGGACATTGTCGCCGGCATGATGCTGCAGTTCCTTCTCATATTCCTCGTCATCACCGTCGCGATGTTCGTCACCGTGAGGTTTGCGACGAAGAAACTGTGGAAGCCTTTCGACGACACACTGCGGAAGGCAGAGCAGTTCAACCTTGCGCAAAGCGACATCCCCGTTTTCCCCGAGACCGACATCCGTGAGTTCACACGCCTCAACCGTTCGCTCCGTGGTCTTATGGAGAAAGACAAAGCCACCTACCGCATACAGAAAGAGTTTACGGAGAATGCCTCGCACGAGCTCCAGACGCCGCTCGCCGTTGTCCGCAGCAAGCTCGACCTGCTGATGCTGGAAGACATGACGGAAAAACAAATGCGGCTCGTCTCCGACCTCTACGAACTTACCACGCGCATGAGCCATCTCAACCGCAACCTTCTCCTCCTTGCGAAAATAGAGAATGCGCAGTACGCCGACATGGAAGATGTGGACATCGGCTCTTTGCTCTCCGACACGTTGCCGCTCTACGAGCTGTTGGGCGGCGGGAAGACGCTGCGCGTGCACGAGTGCCGCGCCGTGCCGGGCAAAAACCTCCGCGCCAACCCCGTCCTGCTGGAATGTCTGATGAAAAACCTCGTCGTAAACGCCATCCGGCACTCCGGCGAGGATGACGTGATACAAATCCGCATAGACGACAGCCGCTTTACCGTGTCAAACAAGTCCCGCGACGGGAAACCTCTCGCTGCCGACACACTGTTTCGCCGTTTCAGCCAGGGCAGCACAAGTCGGAAGGGCAACGGACTGGGGCTTGCCATAGTCAAAGCCATCTGCGTCTTCCATCACTGGCGTTTGGAATACAAATTCGACTCAGGGCATCACCTCTTCACCGTGAGTTATTAGCACACACCCATACAACGGCAGAGCTTCCCCCTCGAAAAATCAGAAAGCGGACTTTCTATCCCCGCTGGACCTGCTGCGAAAGTAGAAAAGTGCTTTTCCGGTCTCATCGTCGCGCGGATGAAGGTAGAAAAGTGCTTTTCCGGTCTCACCGTCGTGCGGATGAAGGTAGAAAAGTGCTTTTCCAGGTCCATCGTCGCGCGGATGAAGGAAGAAAGTGGACTTTCCCTTCGGACATGTAGTACGGCAATGACGACGAAGATGGAAATGACGGAAAATCCCTACTTTTGCCGTAGGGTAATGCTAACTTTAACACTTGGAAGACAATATGAATTGGAAAGAAAAAGCGATGTGTCTGTTGGAACAAAGTCTTAAACCGGTTCCGCAAGAATTGAATGAGTTAGATTGGAAAGGTGGCTTGTCTGACGATAAAGAACGTCTTGCCCAGCATATTTGTGCCTTTTCCAATGTCGTCGGCGGAGGAATTCTTGTGTTTGGCGTAAACAATGATGCCACATTTTCCCAAATGTCGCGGGAACAAATAGAGCAGATTGTTATACGCCTTGACAATATTGCCCAAAACCGTATGTGCAGTCCTG
>CAVJTV010000144.1:0-5730 GCA_963652435.1 Desulfovibrionaceae bacterium
CTCAGTGCTGAATAATCGTTACGGAGCCCTCCGCGATGGTTTCTCAGTGCTGAATTTTCATTACGGAGCCCTCCGCGATGGTTTCTCAGTGCTGAATAATCGTTACGGAGTACTCCGCGATGGTTTCTCAGTGCTGAATAATCGATACGGAGCCTTCCGCGATGGTTTCTCAGTGCTCAGAAAAGGTCATAAAAGAAGCCGCCACCACAGATTGCCGAGGCAGAGTGATGGCGGCGGATGAAAATTGGTGATATTACTTGTCGAAATACGGTAGTGTGTACGGGTTACGATATTGATACCAGTACAGACGGTGCGCTGCGGCTTCCTTGTCGCCTTCGAAGCTCAATGTTGCCGGATTCCACTTCACGGGACGCCCAAGCTCGCGGGCGATATTCGAGAGGCAACACAAGGTGTTCGTGCTGCACCCCACCTCAACGGGCGCAATCGGGTTTTCGCGCGAGCGGACGCAGTCGACGAAGTTCTGCATGTGAGGAGAGCTAACCTCATACTCGCCCTTCTTGACCTCTTTCTTCTCGGTCTTCAAGAGCGACGGGTCGGAACATTCGATATATCCGCGTGCCACCTTCAGCCATCCCTTGTCGCCGATGAACTTTATCCCCTGCGCGCTTTCGTTGTCCTCGCGATAGGGCTGCTCGGTCATGACAATGCCGTTGGCATACTTCATCGAAGCGTACTTCTGTCCGTTGTATCCTGCCGGAGCAAACTCGACCGGTCCGGAGCCGTCCATGCCGATAGCCGCCTGGGCAATGTCGAACATATGTGCCCCCCAGTCGGATGTGAAGCCGTTGCCGGTCTCCTGATACCACCGCCAGGCACCCCACCCGGGCTCTTCCTTCTCCGGATCGAGCGAAATGGGAGGACAGATGTCGGGGTGATAGTGGATCTTCGGGTCGTTGAGCGGCCCCATCCATTGGTTGAAGTTCAGATTTTCGGGGACGGGCATCTCCGGAAGGTCAAAGGGTTTGGGCGGCTCGCCGACGCGGGCATAAATCTTCTCGATATGACCTATCGCGCCGCTGCGCACCAGTGCTATTGCCTTCTGAAACTCTTCGCTCGAGCGTTGCTGGCTTCCCACCTGCAATACACGTTTGTTTTCGCGCACAGCCTTCACCATAGCCAAGCCTTCCGCAATGGTATACGCAAGCGGCTTCTGGCAATACACATCCTTACCCGACTGGCAGGCGTGTATCGTTGTCAACGCATGCCAATGATCCGGCGTTGCCACCTCGATGGCGTCTATATCCTTGCGCTCGAGAAGCTCTTCGTAGAATTCGTAGCTGTCGCAACGCTGTGCTACGCCAAGGCTCTTCTGCCAGGCTCTTACTCTGCGGGCGAAACGTTCGCGCTTCAATGAATCGACATCACAACAGGCAACCACCTGCACTCCCGGGCATGTGGCAAAGCTTGTAAAGTCGGACAAACCTTGCTTGCCAAGCCCGATGAAGCCGAGCACTACGCGGTCGCTCGGTGCAATGCGTACACCACCGATCGACCAGCTTGGGAGAATGGTCAGTCCGGCTAATCCGAAGGCGGACAAACCGAGGAACTCTCTTCTCGAGATCCCTTTCTTCTTGTTTTCTTTCATGAGATTGTTTATAATTTAAGTTTCACATATGTGTTGTATGCTCTTGTGCCACGCCTTATTGGTGCTCCGGACGCAGGAGGTCGTTGACCGTCTTGACGGGGTTGAACGTCTCGATTGGGACCTCGACGAACACCGTGTTCCAGTCGCTCATCGCGCCGTTCCACAACCCCGGAAGCTCCAATGCCTTCAGCTCGCGTCCGTCCTTGCTCTTGCGGGAGATGAAGCCCGTGTCCTTGTCCACGTAGTCGGGCAGGTTATATTTCTCGCCCTTATGGTTCTTGAGGGCGCAGACGAGGTCGACGGGGTTGAAGTGCGTCCCCTGTTCGAACATAGCCTTCTTTGCCGGGTCACTGAGGTCTATCTGCGTGCTTTCGAGAATCTGAGGCGACGTTGTCCCGTCGGCATTGCGTGCAAGGAACGGACCTCCGCCCGGCTCGCCCACGTTCTTCACCATGCCGCACACACGAAGCGGCCGCAGCAGCTTCTTCTTTATATAAAGGATAAGCTCGGCATCTTCGAGCAGCTTGGTCTCGGGGTTGCGCGTACACAGGTCGTCTTGCAGGAAGTGGATCATCTCCTCCACCTGGTCGTGCGTGTATTTGCCCGTCTCGATAAGGCTCAGGTAGCCGAATATGCGCGCTTGGAGGTTGACAAGCACACCGGCTAACACCTTCTTGAAGATGACCGTGGCACACTTGAAACCGTCCGGCACGACATTGTCGATGTTCTTTATGAACACCACGTCTGCATCCACGTCGTTGAGGTTCTCAATCAATGCACCGTGCCCGCCCGGGCGGAACACCAGCGCGCCGTCTTTGTCGCGGAAAGGCGTGTTGTCCATATTGACGGCAATGGTGTCGGTGCTCGGCTTCTGCGTGCTGAAAGAAATGTCGTAGCCCACGGAGAACTTTTCTTCGTACTCCGCCTTCTTTTCCGTCACAAGCTTTTCGAACAATGCCTGATGCTCGGGCGAGACGGTGAAATGGATATTGACTTCGCCGGCATGGTTCTTGGCATACAGTGCGCCTTCCGCCAGATGCTCTTCCATCGCCGTGCGCACACTGCCGCCGTCGGCATGGTGGAACAGCAGCAGACCTTTCGGCAGATGCCCGTAGTCGAGACCTTTCTCCTCAAGCAGGTTGCTGACAATCGCCTTGTAACTGCCTTCCGCCATCAACGCCGTGATGTCTTTGCGTTCGTTCCTAAGACACGCAGCGTTCAGCGCGTCGTAGAAGGCGAAGCGGGTTATCCCGCTGAAAAACTTTTTCTCGAAATCGTTCGTCGGATTGTCGTAGCTCGCCGCAAGGAACTCGTAAAGGTTCTTGAACATCCTGCTGGCGGCTCCCGAGGCGGGGACAAACTTCAAGGCGCGTTTGCCTTTCCCGAGGTATTCGTTCCATGCCTCCATATAGGCGGCTTGCTCTTCTTTCGGTATCACCCGTATGCCTTTTTCTACGGATGCGGAAGCCTCTATCTCCAAATAAGGGAAACCGGAGGCGAAACAGGAGAGCTGTTCTTCAATCTGCTGCCGGCTGATACCCTTGCCGGAGAGTTGCTTTAGATCGTTTGTGCCTAACATAATATATGTCGTTTTTTAGTTAGTATTCTTTTTCGCGTGACACTCGCAAATGTATAAAAATGCCTACAAACAGCATTCGTGTTTGGGAAAAAGATACTTTTACAATGGGTTTCACGAAAGAAGACATAGCACACATATGGATATACAACCTTTCTTTACGGAAGAAGAACGGAAAGATTTCTTCTCGAAATACAGACAACTGCTACGCAGCCTATACTCCTTTTTGCAGAAGGAAGACATACGGAAGATGAGGGGACTGATGCAGCGCGTGGATGCTCTCGACTGCTATGGGAGAGACATTAATGGCATCAATGGACTTGTCCGCAACATCAACACAGCCCTTATTGCTGTCACGGAGATCGGACTGAAACGCACATCCGTCATTGCTCTCCTTCTCTATCGTCCGGTGCAAAAAAAAGCCATAACACTGGACGAAGTGGAAGAGACCTTCGGCTCCGACGTGACGCTTATCATCGGGCGGCTACTCCGTACCTCCGAGTTGTATACCAGGGGCACGGCGGTCAACTCCGAGAACTTCCATCACCTGCTCTTTCAGTTCGCCGAAGACGTGCGCGTCATTCTCATTACCATTGCCGACCGTCTTTGCATGATGCGCCTCGGCAAGCAGTTGAAGGAAGACGACCGCCTACGGCTCGCAACGGAGGCTTCCTATCTCTATGCCCCGCTTGCTCACCGGCTCGGGCTCTACAAGGTGAAAAGCGAGCTGGAAGACCTCTCGCTGAAATATACCGATAGCAAGCAATACGACTTCATCAAGCGAAAGCTGAACGAGACGAAACGTTCGCGCGACAAGTATATCGCCGAATTCATCGCCCCCATCGAAAAGAAGCTCCGCGAGGCAGGTCTGCACTTCGACATCAAGGGACGCACCAAGTCCATCCACTCCATCAACAACAAGCTCAAGAAGCAGAAGATCGAGTTCGAGGGCATCTACGACCTCTTTGCCATCCGCATCGTGTTGGATACGCCGCTGGAGAAGGAACGCTCGGAATGTTGGCAGGTCTATTCTATCATCACCGACATGTATCAGCCTAACCCCAACCGCATGAAGGACTGGATATCCATACCCAAATCCAACGGATACGAGAGCCTGCACATCACGGTCATGGGTCCGCAGAACCGTTGGGTGGAGGTGCAGATACGTACCAGACGGATGGATGAGATTGCAGAACGCGGGCTTGCCGCACACTGGAAATATAAGGGCGTGAAGGCGGAAAGCGGATTGGATGAGTTTCTGAACAACGTCCGGACAGCTCTCGAAGAAAAAGAAAACAGTCCGCTCGACTTGATGCAGGACTTCAAAATGGATCTCTACAAAGATGAGATATATGTCTTCACGCCGACGGGCGAACTTATCAAGCTGGCAAAAGGGGCTACCGTGCTTGACTTTGCCTTTGCCATACATTCGAAGCTGGGATGCAAATGTGTCTCTGCCAAGGTGAACGAAAAGAACGTCCCCATCAAATACGAGCTTCACAACGGGGATACCGTCTCTGTCATAACCTCCCCTTCGCAGAGTCCCAAGCACGATTGGCTCAACATCGTCGTCACCTCCAAAGCCCGAGTCAAGATTAAGCAGGCACTGCGCGAGGAAACAGCCAAGGCTGTCGACTTTGCCAAGGAGATGCTCCGCAGGCGTTTCAAGAACCGCAAGATAGAGGTGGACGAAGCATATCTCATGCGCTTCATCAAGAAGAAAGGTTTCAAAACTGTCACGGACTTCTATGTCGAGCTGGCAGAAGAACGTCTTGAAGCCAATGATGTCATCGACGAATACCAGGAATATGTCAGGAAAGAGACCGATATTACCGAACATTCCGAGGTTCGAAGTGCGGAAGAGTATGTCACGACAACCGAGGTGGAAGAAATCTCGGCAAGCAAGGATGTGCTCGTCATCGACAAGAACCTCACCGGCATCGAATACAAACTGGCAAAATGTTGCAACCCCATCTACGGCGACGAGGTGTTCGGCTTTGTCTCCACACAGGGTATCAAGATACACCGCCTCGACTGCCCCAATGCGCAGGAAATGTTCAGCCGCTTCGGCTACCGCATCATCCATGCACGCTGGAGCGGAAAGGGCGACGACGGCTATGTTGTCACTCTGCGGGTCATCGGGCGCGACGATATCTCCATTGTCACCAATATCACCTCCGTCATAAGTAAGGAGAACGGCACGACGCTCCGCTCGCTGAATATCGATTCCGTCGACGGCTTCTTTCAAGGCTCCTTTGTTGTGCTCGTAAGAGATACCACATCGCTCAATATGTTGGTCAAGAAAATCAAGGCTGTCAAAGGTGTCAAGGCAGTGGAACGCCTCAATTCATGACACCCTTCAGAAGTCCGATGAGTATACCCCAATACTGGGGTGTGAAATGTCGGGAGGAGATTTTTTCGATTTTTTCTGTGCGTTCTCTTGCGCATTTGAAAAATGTCCGTACTTTTGCGCCGCGTTAGTCAAACGTTGCGAGGGTGCCATAGCTCAGTTGGTAGAGCAAAGGACTGAAAATCCTTGTGTCCCCGG
>CAVJTV010000145.1:0-5603 GCA_963652435.1 Desulfovibrionaceae bacterium
TGGCTAACCGATTCGCCGGATTGTAATAGAAAAAAATATAAAAATGCGGGGCAGTATGTTTTGGGGTAAATATTCCGTCCTAATTTTGTGTGGACAAAAAAGGAATCTCTACATCACTGCGGTCATTGCCGAATTGAAGAAACTGGGATTTCAAGAAGCTGTCACCATCGAGTGCGAGCAGAATGGCGCACAGCGTGATTATGTTGTGAAAACATGCGAGTATCTACAAGGCTTGCTGGACAAATAACAGAGAAAGAAAAAAATACTAACATATAACATTTGTACTATGAGGACAAACAGAAGGGATTTCCTTAAGACTCTTGGTGGGATTGCGGCATTTACTATTGTGCCGCGCCACGTACTCGGAAAGGGATTTATCGCTCCGAGCGATCAGTTGACGAAAGGTATTATTGGTACAGGCGGTATGGGACGCGGTCATGTGAACTATGGCGGTACGCGTTTGGTTGCTGTTTGTGACGTCGACAAGAACCATCTTGAGCTGGGTAAACAGTTGGTAAAGGAAAAGATTGCCGCTTATCACGACTTCCGCGATTTGATACTCGATCCGAATGTGGACATCGTGCATATTGCGACGCCGCCGCACTGGCATGGCATCATGTCGGTGGAAGCAGCCAAGGCAGGTAAGGATATCTGGTGCGAGAAGCCGATGACGAGAACCATCGGCGAAGGAAAGCGTGTGATGGAAGCGGTGAAGCAATACGGACGTATGTTCCGCCTGAACACCTGGTTCCGCTTCAAGGATCAGTTCTACGGACTGGGCACTCCGGTGAAGCCGTTGAAGAAGATGGTTCAGAGTGGTATGCTTGGCTGGCCGTTGAAGGTGACAATCAGCAAACACACCGGCTTCGACTGGAAGTTCTATTGGGTAGGAAAGGAATATCTCGAGCCGCAGGCTGTTCCTGCTGAGCTGGATTATGATATGTGGTTAGGTCCGGCTCCTTACAAACCTTACAACGCGCACCGTGTTCATCAGACATTCCGCGGATATTGGGACTACGACGGCGGCGGACTGGGCGACATGGGGCAGCACTATATCGACCCCGTGCAGTATATCCTCGGAAAAGACCACACCAGTCCGGTGAAGGTTGAGGTAGACGCTCCGCAGCAGCATCCGGATGCTGTCGGGACATGGCGTTCGATTACATACACCTACGAAGACGGCTGTCAGATTGTGCTTTGGGGTGGCGACTTCGGCAATCCTGACACTCCGTATATCGCCGGTCCGAAGGGTAACGTGTACAAGAACTTTGTTTGCGACATTCCCGACTGGGAAAAGAAGCTGGCAGAGTATCCCGATCCGGAACCACAGGTAACGGACTTTATCGAGTGCGTGAAGACGCGTCAGCCTTTCTCACTGAACGAGCGTAACGGATTCCGTTCGGCTACGATTGTGAACATGGGTGCTGTGGCTCTGCGCCTGAACCGAACGTTGGAGTTCGACCCCGTGAAACTTGAGTTTGTTAACGATGAGGCAGCAAACCGTCTGCTCGACCAGCCGATGCGTGCGCCTTGGAACATTTGATAGCGACTGATAGAGAAGTATACTTAATTAAAAGATAAAGGAACGAAAATGAGAAAAGCATATATATCGATTGTCGGCTTGCTATTGTTCGGTAGCGCACTGATGGCTCAGTCTCCGGCAAACCGAACGGCGAAGACAACTGCGGCAGACGTGTTGGCACAGATGCCTGCCCAGAAACAAGCGGAATACAACAAACTGATAGGCGAACTGAATGGTACCGGCGAGGACGGTGTCCTGATGTTGGTCAATATGATGAACGCTCCCGGTAAGGGAAGCAATGCGCAGGTGGACTACGCTCTGAGCGGCTTGACGCATTATGTGATGGCAAAGGGCGAGGAGAGTTCCCGCTCGACGGTTGCAAAGGCTTACGTGAAAGCCCTCAGTCAGGTGAAGGAACGCGAGACGAAGGCATTCATCATCCGTCAGCTTCAAACAATTGGGAAAGAGGAATGTGTCGATGCTCTGTCGGCTTGCCTGAAAGACGAGAGCCTGAGCGGACCTGCCGCCCGTGCATTGGCTGCGAACGGCAGCAAGGCTGCGGGAGAGGCTTTGAAGGCTGCCTTGAACGTGAGTGGCGACAAGATAAAGAAAGATGTCATCGTTGCGATTGGCGAAGCTGAGGTGGAAGGCGCGGAAGATCTTCTGAAGGCTTTGACAGGAACGGGCGATGAGGAGATGCAGAAGGTGGTGCTCCACGCGTTGAGCCGTGTTGGAAGCAAGGCATCCATAAAAGATTTGGCAGCGGCAGCCGAGGCTTCGGGATATACGATGACAAACAACGGTGCCAACGAAGCCTATATCGCGTTGCTGAAACGTGTGGCTGCGCAGGGAGATGTTAAGGACGTGGAGAAGGCTGCTGCCGACTTGCTGAAGAAGGCAACCAAGGCAGGGCAGACAGGAACACGCGATGCAGCCCTGCAGATACTGCTGTCGGTAAACAAGGAGAAAAGCACCAAGCAGTTGCTCACCGCTCTGAAAGACGGCGATAAGGAATACCGCAACGCGGCTCTGAACTACGCGTCCGATTTTGCCGGCAAGGAAGTCTACATCGAAGTGATGAAGGCTATGCAGAAGGCAAAGCCGGAGGTGAAAGTCGACGTTATCAACTGGATTGGCAGAGAAGCAAAATGTCCTGCGAAGCATGACGTGATAAAGAACCTTGAGCTGCGTTTCGACCTTACGGCGATGCAGGTGCTGCTCGCACAGCTGAAAGACGCGAATTTCGATGTCAAGCAAGCTGCTGCATGGGCATTGGTGAAGATAGGCGACAAGCAGGCTATCCCTGCGTTGGCAGATTTGCTGACAGACAGTAATAAGGATGTGATACTCCTCGCTCAGGATGCACTTGCTGCGTTCAACGGAAGTATCGACGCGGATGTGGCACGTGTCATTCCTTCGGCTACGGACGCAGGCAAGATTGCCGGAGTGGAGCTTCTTGCCATGCGTAAGGCAACGGCACGGCTGACGACGGTGCTCGAGCAGATAAAGAGCGGTTCGCCGGAGGTGAAGAAGGCTGCCTACACGGCTTTGAAGGATGTTGTTTCGGAGAAAGACTTTGTAAATCTCTGCGGGATGTTGGAGACTGCCGATGCTACGGCTGTCGCTCCGCTGCAGAAGGCTGTTATCTCTGCCATCTCATCCATGTCGCCGGCAAAACAAAAGGATACTATCAGCCGTCGTATGTTGCAGGCTGGCGAGAGCAAGAAGCATTTATATTATATCGTACTGGCAACGACCGGCGACAAGGACGCTCTTGCTACCATCGTGAAGGGTATGAACGAAGGTTCTGCCGAGACTAAAAACGCTGCGTTCGAAGCACTCCTCGCGTGGAAAGGCATGGAAGCTGTCGACGAGCTGTTCGCCGTTTGCAAGTCGGGTGCCGGAGAGAAGCAGTTCGACGCCGCATTGAAACGCTACGTTGAGTTGGTTTCCAACCCGACGTTCACGGCAGAGAACCGCCTCTTGAGCTTGCGCAAGATTATGGAAGTGGCTAAGACTGCCGAGCAGAAAGCCCTTATCCTGCGTCAGATCCAAAAGGCAGACACGTTCCTCTCGCTGATGTATGCAGCAGAGTTCTTGGATGCAAAGGATGCTAAGGTTCGTTCGGCTGCCGTTTATGCCGTTTGGAACATAGCACGCAACCATCCGGAATACAGGGGTGACAATGTGAAGGCTATCTTGAACCGCATACTCCCGATGTTCGACGGCGAAGATGCCCGCTACGACACGGATGCACTGAAGAAACACCTCGTTGAGATGCCCGACGAGACAGGCTTTGTTTCCATGTTCAATGGCAAAGACCTCACCGGATGGAAAGGCATGGTGGAAGGCGGTAATCCTTACAAGCGTTATGCCTTGAAGGCTTCCAAGCTGGCAAGCGAGCAGAAGAAGGCAGACGAGAGGATGCGCAACGACTGGAAGGTGGAAGACGGATGCCTCGTTTACGTAGGCTCGGGCTTCGACAACCTCTGCTCCGAGAAACAATACGGCGACTTCGAGATGATTGTAGACTGGATGCTCGACCCGAACGGCAAGGAGCCGGATGCAGGCATTTATCTGCGTGCAACTCCTCAGGTGCAGATTTGGGACACTTCGCGCGTCAACGTTGGTGCACAGGTAGGCTCCGGCGGACTCTACAACAACCAGACCAACGAGAGCAAACCTTCGAAGGTGGCAGACAACAAACTGGGCGAATGGAACACGTTCCACATCAAGATGGTCGGCGACCGCGTGACGGTTGACCTCAACGGCGAGCGCGTGGTGGACAATGTCATCATGGAGAACTACTGGGACCGCAGCAAGCCCATTCTGCCTATCGAGCAGATAGAGCTTCAGGCTCACGGAAGCAAATGCTATTTCCGTAACATATACGTGAAGGAGCTGGAGCGTCAGGAGCCGTATCAGCTCTCCGAGCAGGAGAAGAAGGAAGGCTTCCAGATATTGTTCGACGGCACGAACATGTATGAATGGCAAGGCAACACGGGCGACTATATCCTCGAAGACGGCTGCATCTCCATGGTGCCGAGCCGCAGCTTCGGCGGAAACCTCTATACGAAGAAGGAATACGCCAACTTCGTTTATCGCTTCGAGTTCCAGTTGACGCCGGGCGCAAACAACGGTGTGGGTATCCGTACCCCGCTGGAGGGCGACGCGGCTTACGTAGGTATGGAGATACAGATTCTCGACTGCGAGCATCCGATCTACAAGAATATCACCAAGTACCAGCACCACGGTTCTGTCTACGGCATTATCCCTGCGAAGGCAGACCATCACGACGCTTTCAAGCCCGTGGGTGAATGGAACGAGGAAGAAATTATTGCCAACGGCGACTATATTAAGGTGACGGTTAACGGCGTGGTCATCACGGAAGGAAACATCCGCGATGCCGTGAAGAACGGTACGCCCGACGGAAGGGAGCATCCGGGTCTGTTCAACAAGAAAGGCTATATCGGCTTCCTGGGTCACGGCTCGCCACTCAAATTCCGCAATATCCGTATCAAGGAATTGAAGTAGTTGGCATCTAAATCTGATTTTTTTCATAGTTAAGTTTTGTAAGAGGGAGGGGACTGTCGTGAGACACTCTCCTTCCGTTTTTTATGCATTACAGCATCCATACAGCTTACATGGCTTAAGATTGCGGGTGTAAAGCCTTGGCCGCATATTTGCGGGAGGGAAGATTGCAGCAATCCGCGCCCATACACGTGATGTAAGAAGCAAGATTGCAGCAATCCTGGTCCATGCACGTGATGTAACGGCAAGATTGCGGCAATCCTGGTCCATGCACGTGAAGTAACGGCAAGATTGCAGCAATCCTGGTCCATACATGTGATGTAACAAGCAAGATTGCAGCAATCCGCGCCCATACACGTGATGTAAGAAGCAAGATTGCAGCAATCCTGGTCCATGCACGTGATGTAACGGCAAGATTGCGGCAATCCTGGTCCATGCACGTGAAGTAACGGCAAGATTGCAGCAATCCTGGTCCATACATGTGATGTAACAAGCAAGATTGCAGCAATCCGCGCCCATACACGTGATGTAAGAAGCAAGATTGCAGCAA
>CAVJTV010000146.1:0-5400 GCA_963652435.1 Desulfovibrionaceae bacterium
CTGGCAGATGGCGTAACCCGCGCCGGCCACGCTTCAATCGTAAGCACCCTCGTCGAGTGCGCCATGACAGTTAGTATTGAGTGAGTACATATATAATAAGGTATACGTGCAGCACCTTATCGTTGTCATGGCGCGCACCGATTGCAAACACACTGTCCTCGTCGCTGTCATACCCGTACAATTATACCGCGATGCACTGCGGGATTGATGCGAGGAACAAACCTTTCGGGAAAACTTCTGCGAGACGAAAACTCGAAAAGTTTTCCACTTTGCTCGAAGTTGCGTCTAACTATCAGTGACTTGACTTATTTTAACCTGTAAAAAGTTTTCCCGAAAGAAAACCGGACGGTAAATGAGATACCTTTGTTCGCCGTAAAAACGACATAAACATCAAACACTTTTTTATCATGATACAGACAGTTGTAAAACGTGACGGACGTATCGTTGGGTTCAACGAAGAGAAGATAGCCACCGCGATACGAAAGGCGATGCTACATACCGAAATCGGCGAGGATTTGCAGCTTATCAGACAGATAACGGACCATGTTTCGTTTAAGGGCGACCCGCAGATGACGGTCGAGGCTATTCAGGATGCCGTCGAGCTGGAGCTGATGAACAGTAGCCGCAAGGATGTTGCCCAGAAATACATTGCCTACCGCAACCAGCGCAGCATTGCCCGCAAAGCAAAGACCCGCGACATCTTTCTGGAGATTATCAATATCAAGTCGAACGACATCACGCGCGAGAATGCGAATATGAATGCCGACACGCCGGCAGGGATGATGATGAAGTTTGCCAGCGAGACGACAAAGCCGTTTGTCGACGACTATCTGCTGAGCGAGGACGTGAAAGAGGCTGTTGCGCACAACTATCTCCATATTCATGATAAGGATTATTACCCGACGAAGAGCCTTACCTGTGTGCAGCATCCGTTGGATCGTATCTTGAAATATGGTTTCTCTGCGGGGCATGGCGAGTCGCGCCCTGCCAAACGTATCGAGACAGCCAGCATACTCGGATGTATATCGCTCGAGACGGCGCAAAACGAGATGCACGGCGGGCAAGCCATTCCGGCGTTCGATTTCTATCTTGCCCCATATGTGCGCAACAGTTTTATCGAAGAGATAAAGACACTCGAAGATCTTAACGGGGCAGACTATTCTCATCTGTATAATATTGAGATAGACGACTTCTTGAAACAATCGCTCGAGGGTCTGAGTGGCGACGAGAGAATTGTGCAGCATGCCGTGAACAAGACAGTGGAGCGCGTGCATCAGTCGATGGAGGCTTTCATACACAACATGAACACCATCCATTCGCGCGGCGGCAATCAGGTTGTGTTTAGCTCCATCAACTACGGTACCGACACCTCGGCGGAAGGGCGTTGCGTCATCCGCGAGATACTGAAAAGTACGTACCGCGGTGTGGGCAACGGCGAGACGGCTATCTTCCCCATCCAGATATGGAAAAAGAAACGTGGCGTAAGCTATCTCCCCGAAGACCGCAACTATGACCTCTATGAGCTGGCTTGCAAGGTGACAGCCCGCCGTTTCTTCCCCAACTTCCTAAACCTCGACGCTACGTACAACTATCACGAGGACTGGAAGGCAGACGACCCGAACCGGTATATGTATGAGGTGGCAACGATGGGATGCCGAACGCGCGTGTTTGAGAACCGCTTTGGTCCGAAGACATCCATAGGACGTGGCAACGTCTCTTTCTCGACAATCAACATCGTGCGTCTGGCAATCGAATGTATGGACATCGAAGACCACGATATGCGTATTGCCCGTTTCTTTGCCAAGCTCGACAGGATGCTCGAGATTACTGCCCGCCAGTTGCACGAACGTATGGAGTTCCAGAAGACAGCATACGCAAAGCAGTTCCCCCTCCTTATGAGTGCGCTCTGGATAGGCTGCGAGAAGCTGAAGCCTACCGACACCATTGCTTCGGTGATAAACCAGGGAACGCTTGGTATAGGATTCATCGGATTGGCAGAGTGCCTGGTTGCCCTCACCGGCAAACATCATGGCGAGGATGCAGCGTCGCAGGAGCTGGGCTTGAAGATCGTCACTTATATGCGCGACTGTGCAAATCGGTTCTCCGAACAATACAGCCACAACTACAGCATCCTTGCGACACCTGCCGAAGGGCTCTCGGGAAAGTTCACAGTGCGCGACCGCAGGGATTTCGGTTCGCTGCCGGGCATCACAGACCGCGAATACTACACCAACTCGAACCATGTCCCGGTGTATTATAAGTGCAGTGCCCGCCACAAGGCTGAGGTGGAGGCTCCGTATCACGAGCTTACCCGCGGCGGACATATCTTCTATGTCGAGATGGACGGCGACGCCACGCACAATCCCGCAGTTATCATGAAGGTTGTCGATATGATGGACAAATACAACATGGGCTATGGCTCGGTGAACCACAACCGTAACCGCTGTCTCGATTGCGGCTACGAGAATGCGGATGCCAACCTTGAAGAATGTCCTAAGTGCGGCAGCAAGCATATCGACAAGCTCCAGCGTATCACAGGCTATCTGGTGGGCACAACCGACCGTTGGAACAAGGCAAAGCTCGCCGAGCTGAACGACCGTGTCACCCATAACTGATCATAACAACACATGCTTTCGATTATAGATATAGTGGAAGATACGACGGTGGACGGTCCGGGTTTCCGGACTGCCATCTATGCTGCCGGATGCCCGAACAAATGCCCGGGTTGCCACAATCCCGAGTCGTGGGACATAAAAAGCGGCAAGCCTGTATCGACGGAAGATATACTTCGTAAGGTCATGGCAGACGAGTTTGCCGACGTCACGTTCAGCGGTGGCGACCCGATGTTTCAGCCCGAAGGGTTTACCGAGCTGGCTCGTGCCATAAAGGAAAGGAGCGGGAAGAACATCTGGTGCTACACGGGCTACTTGTACGAGAAACTGATTCAAAACCCGCAACAGGCAGCTTTGCTTCAATATATAGATGTGCTTGTCGACGGCAGGTTCAAGCAGTCTTTGCGCGACGAAAGCCTGCTCTTCCGCGGCAGCAGCAACCAGCGGCTCATCGACGTGAAGAAGTCGTTGAAGGAAAACCGTGTCGTCGCTTTCAGCTACAATCCGTTTGTTCTTGATTAGCCAGATGGTTCTTCAGCGGGTTGGCATACATCTCCAATATCTTCGTGCGCAGGAAAAGCTCGTCTTTATCCGGCAACACGATCTTATCTAACTGCCCCCCGAGATATTCCTCGAACCCTTTTCGGTCTTTCAGTCCGTAGTGGCTGCTGAAACGTTTTGTGCCTGTCAGCATATCATACGCCACGTAGTTGCACGGATAGAAACGGTAGTGTTTGTATATCTCCTTGTCGATGATGAAGCATACCGCTGATACAAGGCTGTTTTTCTCCATATCCTTGTCCAACGCCGCGAGCAGATCGTTGATGGGGCGTGTCAGCGTGATGTGGACGCGACCTTTATAGCTCAGTATACCTGTCTCCATGCTCAGAAGGTCGTCGCGCTGCGTCTTCACATACTCCGGATTATCGCGTTTCAGCTGAAACTCTTTAGCCTTAAGGAAATCGCACGGGTCGTATTCGTAGGAGATGGCAACGGGGAAGATGTTCAAGTCCGTGAGGTTTGAAACGAAGTCTTTGTCGCCACTCATGTTTAGCATCTTCAACACACTGCCCTGCGTGCGGTCGTTCGAATCCTTCGCACGTCCTTCACGTTGTGCAATCCAGACAGACTCTTTTGTCTCGGTGATGGTGTGGCGGATATAGGCAGACAACGTGCGGCTCACGTCAAGCATCTGACGAACAGACACGCCGCGCTTGACAATGAAGCTGTTGTTGAGCCGCACCAGCGTCTCAATCCATGGACGTATCAGCAGGTTGTCACCTATTGCCACCTGCGTCATGCCGTAGCCAACATCGTAGAGCATGACATTGAGGAAAGAAGCATCCAACACAATGTCGCGGTGGTTGGAGATAAACGTACATGGCTGTTTGTCTTTTGGCAGACGGCTGCGTCCGGATATAGTCAGCGAGAATGTTGTCTTCTTTGCCACGTCCATCACTGCCGCGTATGCCAGCTTCGACTTGAAATCCTCCTTTGTCTTGAACGAACGCATCGCCTCGGAGAACTCCGTCCAGTCCACGTCCGGCTTGATGTAGCGGAGCGCACGCTCAAAGTCTTCACTGGCAATAAGTGCTTCGATAGCATCCTTTACCTCGTCGTTGTTTAGCGGACGAATGTCGTCAAAATCGTATACCACTTCTGTATCCATCACCCCTCCCTCTTTTTGTCAATTGTTTCTTAGTTCGTTTTCAATAATGTCTGTCATGACATCTTTGATATCCAGTCCTGCAGCCCGAACCTGCTGCGGGATAAAGCTGGTTGCCGTCATGCCCGGTGTGGTGTTCACTTCAAGCATCACAGGCTCGCCGTCGGCTTCTATAATGAAATCGATCCTAATAAGTCCCTTGGCTCCTAATATGTCATATATTCTCGATGCTTCACGCTGCACCTTTTCCGTCAGCTCTGGCGAGAGGCGTGCCGGCGTAATCTCGTCGGACTCGCCTTTGTATTTTGCATCGAAATCGAAAAACTCGTTCTTCGTGACCACCTCGGTAAGCGGGAATATCACCTCTTTCCGCGGCTCTGTGCCGCCGCCCACTTTGTAGCAGCCGCATGTCACTTCCGTGCCCGCGATGAAACACTCAAGCATAACCTCCCGCCCTTCGGCAAATGCCCGCTCAATTGCCGGTTGCAGTTCAGAAGTATCTTTCACCTTTGTCACGCCGAAGCTACTCCCACCATCGTCGGGCTTCACAAAGATAGGCAGCCCCAAACGGCTGATTGCCTCTTCGTCTGTTACGGTCTGCCCCTTAAACAAACGGATGGAGTCGGACACGCGGATACCGAAGCTGCGCAGATAGTTGTTGCAGACAAACTTATTGAACGTAAGTGCGCTCACCAGCTGTCCGCACGAAGAGTAGGGCATACCTATCATATCGAAATAGCCTTGCAACCGTCCGTCTTCGCCCGGTGTCCCGTGGATAGTGATATAGGCAAAGTCGAAATGCCGCACCACGCCGCCTTCACAGAAGCTGAAGTCGTTTTTGTCTATCGGCGTATGTTCACCGCCGGGGAGCACCACTGCCCACTCACCCTTCTTCACGATGGCGATATACAGGTTGTATCTGTCTTTGTCAATGAAAGATTTGAGCCCCTCCGCACTTTTCAGCGAGACCCTCATCTCCGAAGAGTCTCCGCCTGCCACGATTGCAATGTTCTTTTTCATCTCTCTTTATATCTCCTTTGTCGTTGCGTATGCCCGCCATTTGTTTATCAGCTGCGTCATGTCGTCCGGTATCTCGGAGTCGAAAAACATCTCCTCGCCGGT
>CAVJTV010000147.1:0-5372 GCA_963652435.1 Desulfovibrionaceae bacterium
CCTTCGCCGCAGGTCCAGCGGGACAAGAAAAGCTCTTTTCTTCCTTCGCCTGAGGTCCAGCGGGGCTGGAAAGTCCGCTTTCTGATTTTGCAGTCCCTGCGGGAAGGGGAAAAAACATTTACATTTGCGGCGTTTGAAAACTGGAAAGACAATGAACATACAACAGTTGGAATACATTCTGGCGGTGGATGCCTACCGCCATTTCGCCAAGGCGGCAAAGCACTGCCGCGTGACGCAACCGACACTGAGCATGATGATACAGAAGCTGGAGGACGAACTTGACGTGAAGCTCTTCGACCGCAGCATGCAGCCCGTGACGCCCACCGCAGCCGGACGCAAGGTTATCGACCAGGCACGCGAAGTGGTCCGCCAGGTTACACGTATAAAGGACATAGTGGAGGAAGAGAGGCAGTCGTTGAAGGGCACGTTCCGCCTGGCTGTGCTCCCCACCATCGCCCCTTACCTTCTTCCCCGCTTCTTCCAGCAGCTTTCGGAGAAACACCCCGACCTCGACATACGTATCATGGAGATGAAGACAGCTCCGACACTTTCCGCACTTCTCTGCGGGGAGATAGATGCCGCCATCATTGCCTCGCAACCGACGGAAAGCCACCTAAGGGGCGAGACGCTCTATTACGAGCAGTTCTTCGGCTATGTCGCGAAGAATGACCCCGTGTTCGGGAAAGAGCTCATCCGCACTGCCGACATAAGCGACGAACGCCTCTGGCTGCTCGACGAGGGGCATTGCTTCCGCGACCAGCTGATACGCTTCTGCCGGATGGAAAAGGTAAAGCTGCGCCAGGCAGCCTACCATCTCGGCAGCCTCGAGACATTCATGCGTATGGTGGAGAGCGGCAACGGCATCACGTTCATTCCCGAGCTGGCAACGCTGCAGCTTGGCGAGGAGCAGAAAGAGCTTGTACGCCCCTTTGCCATTCCGCGCCCCGCGCGGGAGATTGTGTGGGTCACCCGCAAGGACTTCGTCCGCCATACCATTGCGGACAAGCTGACGGAGAGCATACGGGAAGCCGTGCCGAAAAACATGCTGACGCTGCAGCCGGGGCTTAAGGTCGTGTGACGACAACCTGTCAGCCCGAAAGGCGGATGTAAAAAATATCACTTTTTTCTTGCGGTTACTGGAAAAGCGTTACATTTGCCGCGCATTTGAGAGACAAAAAGAACAAAATGAAACGATTTAGCTTTACATATTACTTTTACTACTTTTACTTTGGCAAGGTGAAGGCAGGAGTTTGTATGTGAAGCGTTGATAAAAGGAAATTGGGTTTCAATGATAGATATAAAGTCCTGCCGGCACTTCGGTGGGACTTTTTTTATGACATGGAGTAAGGAAAAATGAAAAGAAGAGTAGCAATACAGGGAATAGCCGGATCGTATCACGACATTGCCGCGCGTAACTTCTACGAAGGCGACGAGGTGGAGATTGTCGCGTGCAGCACGTTCCGCGATGTGATCGTGACGATGAAGAAAGACCCGTCGGTGCTCGGGCTAATGGCAATAGAAAATACAATAGCGGGAAGTCTGCTACAAAACCATGAGCTGATACGCGAGAGCGGGCTGTGGGTGACGGGCGAATACAAGCTGCGCATATCGCATTCGCTGGTTGCCCTGCCGGGCTCGAAGCTGGGCGACATCACGGAAGTCAACTCCCACCCCATTGCCCTTATGCAGTGCATGGACTTTCTCGACACCCTCAAGGGCGTGAAGATGGTGGAAAAGGAAGACACGGCAATGAGTGCACGCTGGATTGCGGAGAACCGTCTGAAAGGGCACGCCGCCATCTGCGGCAAGCTGGCAGCCGAGATATACGGCATGGAGATACTTGCCGAGGGGATAGAGACAAACAAGCGTAACTTCACGCGCTTCCTTGCCCTCGCGGACCGCTGGGTGGCTGAGGATATGCTGCGGAAGGAAGACATCAACAAGGCTTCGCTGGTGTTCGCCCTCACGCATACCGCCGGCAGCCTCTCGAAGGTGCTCTCCATCCTTTCGTTCTACGACATGAACCTCTCGAAGATACAGTCGCTCCCGATCATCGGTCGCGAGTGGGAGTATCTGTTCTACATCAATCTCACGTTTACGGACTATACCCGTTACCGGCAGGCACTGGATGCCATCATCCCGTTGACAAAAGACTTAAAGATATTAGGCGAATATGCAGAAGGAAAACAAAGTGTATAAGGTGGTGCCTGCCGCGCGCGTCGGCAGTGTGGAAGAATACTACTTCTCGAAGAAGCTGAAGGAAGTGGCAGAGATGAATGCCGCAGGGCGGAGGGTGATAAACCTCGGCGTGGGCAGTCCCGACCTGCCACCGTCGGAGCAGACAATAGAAACACTGTGCCATCACGCCCGCAAAGCAGACGAGCACGGCTATCAGCCGTACGTAGGTATCCCCGAGCTGCGAGAGGGGTTTGCGGACTGGTACAGGACATGGTTCGGCGTCGACTTGGATCCGAAGACGGAGATACAGCCGCTCATCGGCTCGAAGGAAGGCATACTGCACGTCTCGCTGGCTTTCCTCAACCCTGGCGACGGAGTGTTGGTGCCCAACCCCGGATACCCGACGTACAGCTCGGTCAGCAAACTTGTTGAGGCGCGGCTTGTGCCCTACGAGCTGAAGGAAGAGTTAGGGTGGCAGCCCGATTTCGACGCGTTGGAGAAGACGGATCTCTCGGGCGTGAAGCTGATGTGGGTAAACTATCCCAATATGCCGACGGGAGCAAACGCGAGCATGGAGCTATTGGAGAAGATAGTCGACTTCGGGCGGAGGCACGGCATTGTCGTCTGCAACGACAATCCATACAGCTTCATCCTCAACGACCGTCCGCTGAGCATCCTCAGCGTGCCCGGGGCAAAAGACATCTGCATAGAGATGAACTCGATGAGCAAGGCGCACAATATGCCGGGATGGCGTATGGCAATGCTGGCATCGAACGCGCAGTTCGTGGCGTGGATACTAAAGGTGAAGAGCAATATCGACTCCGGTCAGTTCAAACCCATGCAGCACGCTGCCGTGGAAGCCCTGCACGCCCCGAAGGAGTGGTACGACGGGATGAACGCCACATACCGCAGCCGTCGCGACCTTGCGGGGCAGATCATGCACGCCCTGGGTTGCAGCTTCGACGAGCGTCAGGTGGGGATGTTCCTTTGGGGAAAGATACCTGCCGGCGTGAAGAGCAGCGAAGCCCTTGCGGAGCGGGTGCTCCACGAAGCCAACGTATTCATCACGCCCGGGTTCATCTTCGGCAGCTGCGGCGAGCGTTACATACGTATCTCCCTTTGCTGCAAGAACGAGACGCTGCGCGAGGCTCTCGAGAGAATCGAAAGAATGGAAACAATCAAATAAAAAGCATATCATCATGGAAATGAAATTGGAATCGATCGTATTACCCGGCGTGGATACCCAGCGTCCCATCCTCATTGCGGGACCGTGCAGTGCCGAGACAGAAGAACAGGTTATGGATGCAGCCACGCAGCTTGCCGCGAAAGGCGTGAAGATATTCCGCGCAGGGATATGGAAGCCGCGCACCAAGCCGGGAGGCTTCGAAGGAATAGGAGCCAAGGGTCTGCAATGGCTCAAGAGGGTGAAGAAAGAGACGGGAATGTATGTCACCACCGAGGTGGCAACCAAAGACCACGTGTTCGAGGCACTGAAAGCCGGTGTCGACATACTGTGGATAGGCGCACGCACCAGCGTAAACCCGTTTGCCGTGCAGGAGATTGCCGACGCGCTGAAGGGCGTGGACATACCCGTCCTGGTGAAGAACCCCGTCAACCCCGACCTGGAGCTGTGGATAGGAGCCTTCGAACGTCTCTACGGAGCAGGGCTGCGCCGCCTCGGAGCTATTCACCGCGGCTTCAGTGCCTACGACAAGAAGATATACCGCAACCTCCCGCTGTGGCATATCCCCATCGAGCTGCGCCGACGCATGCCCGAGCTGCCCATCTTCTGCGACCCGAGCCATATCGGCGGCAAGCGCGAGCTGATTGCCCCGCTATCGCAACAGGCAATGGACCTGAGCTTCGACGGACTGATGATCGAGTCGCACCCCAACCCCGACAGTGCATGGAGCGATGCCTCGCAACAGATAACACCCGACGTGCTGGATTACGTGGTCAACCTCCTTGTCATCCGCAACGAGACACAAACGACGGAGAACCTTGCCGAGCTACGCCGGCAGATCGACGGCATCGACGAGCAGCTGCTCGAGCTCCTCACCAAGCGCATGCGTATCTCCCGCGAGATAGGTGTGTACAAGAAAGAGCACAACATGCCCATCCTGCAGTCGCCGCGCTACAGCGAGATACTGGAGAAGCGTTCGGACATGGGCGAGACGATGGGGCTGAGCACGGAGTTTGTCCGCGAGATACTGAAAGAGATACACGAGGAGTCTGTCCGCCAGCAGATGATTGTCATGAACGAAAAACAATAAGTACACACGATGAAGATATTGATACTGGGAGCAGGCAAGATGGGTTCGTTCTTCACCGACCTGCTTAGTTTCGACCACGAGGTGGCTGTGTTGGAGAACGAGCCGAAAAAGATGCGTTTCATCTACAATGCCGTCCGCATGCAAACGCCCGAAGAGGTGGCGGCGTTTGCCCCCGAGCTGGTGATAAACTGCGTCACGCTGAGCCATACCATCGACGCGTTCAAGACGGTCATACCCTTCTTGCAGCCCTATTGCATCATCTCCGACATTGCCTCCGTAAAGACGCACCTGAAGGAGTTCTACGAGGGTTGCGGCTTCCCCTACGTCTCCACGCACCCGATGTTCGGCCCCACGTTTGCCAACTTCGGGAACCTTGAGAAAGAGAACGCCATCATCATCTCCGAAGGCGACCACCTGGGGAAGATATTCTTCAAGGACATCTATTCAAGCCTTCACCTCAACATCCGCGAATACACGTTCGAGGAGCACGACGAGGTGGTTGCCTATTCGCTGGGCATACCGTTCGCCTCCACCATGGTGTTCGCTGCCATCATGAAGCATCAGGATGCGCCGGGTACCACCTTCAAGCGTCACATGAAGATTGCCCGCGGACTTCTCTCCGAAGACGACTACCTCCTGACGGAGATACTCTTCAACCCGCGCACACCCCGACAGATCGAGCGCATACAGGAGGAGCTGAATACCTTGCAGGAGATTATCAAAGACAAGGACACCGACGCCATGAAGGCGTATCTAAGCAAGATCCGCAAGAATATCGAGTAACCCCCCCCCCGCGCGTCGCGTTCGGAAATGGAAGAAAGTGGGCTTTCCAGCGTTTCCTGGCTTCCGGAAATGGAAGAAAGTGGACTTTCCAGCGTTTTTTTATTTCAAAAATGGAAGAAAGCGGACTTTCCGGCGTTT
>CAVJTV010000148.1:0-5331 GCA_963652435.1 Desulfovibrionaceae bacterium
CTTGATTTCGCTCTCCATGCCGTTCTCCTTGAGATAAGTCTCCGTGGCAGTGGCGATCTTCTTGCCCACACGGGTCACCATCGCGCTCATGTCCTTGTCCGAGGATTTCGAAGCGGTCTTCATATAATCGTTATACTGCGTAAGGCTGGAGGTCAGCACCTCTTGGTCGGATACCAGCAACACTTGTTTTCTTCCCGTCAAGGGGACGCTTCCGCACGAAGTCAGCAACAGAAGCGCAACCATCAATATTCCAATACTCTTTTTCATAGCTGTTTTGATCTTACCGGTCGCAAAGTTACCGTTTCTTTAACAAGAGCGAATCCTTTTTTTAGACATTATCCCTCCCTTCGGTAAATATTTATACAAAAAACACTGCGGGTATTGCATATTTATTCAATCATTCGCTTTACATTTGCGTCCGCTTTGCATAAAAATACAGATATGGGCACAAAAAATGAACGATTGGAAGCTATTTGCCGCATCATACAGACCAAGTCGATATGCAGCCAGGAAGAGTTGCAGAAGGCTTTGGAGGCCGACGGGTTCCAAGTGACGCAGGCAACCCTGTCGCGCGACATCAAGCAGCTGAAGGTGGCCAAGGTACGTAATGCGAACGGCAACTACGTCTACTGCCGGTCCAATCACTCGGTGTTGATGCAGCCCAACATGGCGCAAACGCAGCATCATTCGCTCGTTGAGTTCTCGGGCAACCTGGCCGTAGTAAGGACACGCCCCGGGTATGCAATGGGCATAGCCTCCGACATCGACCTCAACGCTCCGCATGAGATATTGGCAACGATAGCCGGCGACGACACCATATTGATTATCCCCCGCGAAGGGATAAGCCGGAATGAAATAGTGGAAGCTTTATCACATTTTATATAGATACGATTACATAAAGAAAAAGAACGGTCGAAGACATGAAACAAGAAACAGAAATCGATGTAATGATTGCCGATGCCTCTCACGAGGTGTTTGTAGACAAGATATTGACAACCATTGAGGAGGCTGCCAAGGTGCGCGGGACGGGTATTGCCAAGCGTACGCATGAGTATGTGGCACAGAAAATGATAGAAGGGAAAGCCGTTATCGCACTTGCCGGTGACCGTTTTGCAGGTTTCAGCTACATCGAGTCGTGGGGCAACAAACAGTATGTAACAACCTCCGGGTTGATTGTCCACCCCGATTTTCGCGGTTTGGGCGTTGCCCGACGAATCAAGGACATGACGTTTCAGTTGGCACGTATGCGCTGGCCCAAGGCAAAGATATTCTCTCTGACCTCCGGCGCCGCAGTGATGAAGATGAACACCGAGCTGGGTTATGTGCCCGTCACCTTTGCCGACCTTACCGACGACGAGGCATTCTGGCGAGGCTGCAACGGCTGCGTGAACCACGACATACTCGAGCGCACGAACCGCAGGTATTGCATCTGCACGGCAATGATGTTCGACCCCGCAGACCCGCACCGTGCCGCCCGCGAAGCAGAAGAGAGAAACAGGAACGACAAACAAAACGACAATAGATAGAGATACACAATGAAGAAGAAAGTAGTAGTGGCATTCAGCGGAGGTTTGGACACCTCCTTCACAGTGATGTACCTTGCCAAGGAGAAGGGCTATGAAGTATATGCCGCCTGTGCCAACACGGGCGGGTTCAGCGAAAAGCAGCTGAAGCAAAACGAAGAGAACGCCTACAAGCTCGGCGCAAAGAAATACGTGACACTCGACGTGACGCGTGAGTATTACGAAAAGAGCTTGAAGTATATGATATTCGGTAATGTGCTGCGCGGCGGCACCTACCCTATCTCCGTCAGCTCCGAGCGTATCTTCCAGGCACTCGCGATTGCCCGCTATGCAAACGAGATAGGTGCCGATGCCATTGCCCACGGATCGACGGGCGCGGGCAACGACCAGGTACGTTTCGACATGACATTCCTCGTGCTGGCTCCCGGCGTAGAGATTATCACGCTGACCCGCGACATGGCTCTCAGCCGTGACTACGAGATAAACTACCTGAAGGAGCACGGCTTCGAGGCAGACTTCACCAAGCTGAAGTATTCCTACAACGTCGGTCTGTGGGGCACATCCATCTGCGGCGGCGAGATACTCGACTCTGCGAAGGGACTGCCCGAAAGCGCGTATCTCAAGCAGGTGGAGAAGACCGGCAGCGAGGAGCTGCGCATAGAGTTCGAAAAGGGAGAAATCCATGCAGTGAACGGCGAAGTGTTCGACGACAAGATTGCAGCGATACAGAAGGTGGAGAAGATTGGCTCTGCATACGGCATCGGTCGCGACATGCACGTGGGCGACACCATCATCGGCATCAAGGGACGCGTGGGCTTCGAGGCTGCCGCGCCCATGCTGATTATCGGTGCGCACCGCTTCCTTGAGAAATACACGCTGAGCAAATGGCAGCAGTATTGGAAAGACCAGGTTGCCAACTGGTACGGCATGTTTCTCCACGAGAGCCAGTACCTCGAGCCGGTGATGCGCGACATCGAAGCCATGCTTCAGGAGTCGCAGCGCAACGTGAACGGCACGGCTATACTCGAGCTGCGCCCGCTTTCATTCTCGACCGTCGGCGTCGACTCGAAAGACGACCTCGTGAAGACCAAGTTCGGCGAATACGGAGAGATGCAGAAAGGCTGGACGGCAGAAGATGCCAAAGGCTTCATCAAAGTAACCTCCACGCCGCTGCGCGTTTATTACAGTAACCATAAGGACGAAAAGATATGATTAAGATTGGAATTATAGGTGGCGCGGGATATACGGCAGGCGAACTGATACGCCTACTGCTCAATCACCCTGATGCCGAAATCGTGTTCGTGAACAGCACGAGCAATGCCGGCAACCGCATCACGGATGTGCACTGCGACCTGTTTGGCGAGACCGACCTGCGCTTCACCGACCAGCTGCCGCTGGAGAGCATCGACCTCCTGTTCTTCTGCACCGCCCACGGCGACACGCGCAAGTTCATGGAGAGCCACACCATTCCTGAGATCTTGAAGATTATCGACCTCAGCATGGACTACCGCATCGCGAGCGACGAGCACGACTTCGTGTACGGGCTGCCCGAATTGAACCGCCGGCGTATCTGCAACTCGCGCCACGTTGCCAATCCCGGATGCTTTGCCACCTGTATCCAGCTTGCCGTCTTGCCGCTGGCAAAACATCTTATGCTCAACTCGGAGCTGCACGTTAATGCGATTACCGGCTCCACGGGGGCGGGCGTGAAGCCTTCGCCAACGTCGCACTTCAGCTGGCGCAACGACAACATATCCATCTACAAGCCGTTCACCCACCAGCATCTTCAGGAGATACGGCAGAGCCTGCACCAGCTGCAAAACAGCTTCGAGGGCAACATCAGCTTCATTCCCATGCGGGGCAACTTCTCGCGCGGCATCTTTGCAACGACGTATATCGACTGCAAGATAGAGCTGAGCGAAATCCGCCGCATATACGAGGAGTATTACGACGATCATTCGTTCACCTTCATTACGGACACGAACCCGAGCCTGAAGCAGGTGGTCAACACCAACAAGTGCATCCTGTTTCTTCAGAAGCACGAGAACAAACTGCTCATCGTATCCATGATAGACAACCTGCTGAAGGGTGCGAGCGGACAGGCAGTGCACAACATGAACCTGCTGTTCGGTTTGGAAGAGACCGTCGGTCTGCATCTCAAGCCTTCGGCATTCTAATCAAACCGACACATACAAAAACGTAACATCATGAAACTATTCGACGTATATCCTCTGTTCAACATAGAGATTGTGAAAGGCAAGGGATGCCACGTGTGGGACACGGAGGGCACGGAATATCTCGACCTCTACGGCGGGCATGCCGTCATCTCCGTCGGCCACAGCCACCCGAAATACGTGGCTGCCATCACCGATCAGGTAAACAAGCTGGGGTTCTATTCCAACTCCGTCGTGAACAGTCTGCAACAGAAGTTGGCAGACCGCCTCGGCAAGGCGTCGGGCTACGACGACTATTCGCTCTTCCTTGTCAACTCCGGCGCGGAGGCAAACGAGAACGCGCTGAAGCTGGCATCGTTTCATAACGGCAAGAAGCGGGTGGTTGCCTTCAAGCACGCCTTCCACGGGCGTACTTCTGCGGCAGTGCGCGTCACGGACAACCCCAAGATCATCGCTCCGGTGAACGAAGACTTGGCTGTCACCTACCTGCCCCTCAACGATGCCTCGGCAGTGGAGGCGGAGCTGCAGAAAGGCGACGTTTCGTCCCTCATCATCGAGGGCATACAGGGCGTCGGCGGCATACAGCTTCCCTCTGACGACTTTATGAGGAAGCTGCGCGAGCTTTGCACGCGCTACGGGGTTTGCCTCATCCTCGACGAGATACAGTCCGGCTACGGACGGAGCGGAAAGTTCTTCGCCCATCAATATGCCGGTATACGTCCGGACTTGATTACGGTGGCAAAAGGCATCGGCAACGGCTTCCCGATGAGCGGACTGCTCATCAGCCCCATGTTCAAGCCTGTCTACGGGATGCTCGGTACAACGTTCGGGGGCAATCACCTTGCCTGCGCTGCGGCAATCGCCGTGCTCGACATCATGGAGAGCGAGAATCTGGTGGACAACGCCGCCCGCGTGGGGGCATTTCTCATCGACGAGCTGCGCCGCCTGAATGGCATCAGGGAAGTGCGCGGAAGGGGTCTGATGATAGGCATCGAGTTCGAAGGGTCTATCAAGGAGATGCGGAGCCGCCTGCTTTTCGAGGAAAAGGTGTTCACCGGCGTTGCCGGCACCAACACGATACGTCTGCTCCCGCCGCTCTGTCTCACCATGGACGAGGCGCGCGAGTTCCTCGCCCGTTTCAAGAAGGTGCTCTGAGGTATCGACAGAAAACTTAGTTGCATTATATATAATGATAAGAGAAGAAAGTGGACTTTCTTGAGCTACCTTTAAAAATAGTTAACAAGAAAGTTGACTTTCCTGTACCCCTCAAAATCGGTAAGAGAAGAAAGCCCGATTTCCTGTTTCTTCGGCGGTAAAGGCAAAGATTTGTTCCCACTCCCCTGTCATCCCGTGCCGGCGGCAGGGTCTCATCCTCCACAATGCCCTGTGTTTAGTATGAGATGGGCTCTTGAGGTGACGGACGCAGTGACGGTTTGACTGAAAACCCCTACTTTTGTGGGGACAACACTAACACGATAGAAACAATCATGGCAAAGATAAAGGTTGAAAACACAGAAATATCTGTCGTAAATGTAAAAAACGAGGATTACATCTCCCTGACCGATATGGCTCACAGCCAGATGCAGGAGCATATTATCTTCAGATGGATGAGTCTTAAAAGTACCATCGAGTAT
>CAVJTV010000149.1:0-5279 GCA_963652435.1 Desulfovibrionaceae bacterium
TTATGGAAGAAGTAAAGAGACATTTGCCGTTGCAATGCCCTTCGTGCAGTTCGCCGATGAAAGTGGGGAGGATGTTTTGCGAAGAGTGCGGCACGGATGTTTGCGGGAGCTTCGAGCTTCCCGTTTTTGTAAGGCTGACCGAGAAGGAACAACAGTTTGCCATCGATTTCATAAAGGCAAGCGGCAGCCTTAAGGATATGGCGAAGAGTATGGGAGTGAGTTATCCGACAGTAAGGAACAGGCTCGATGATTTGATTGACAAACTACGTAAAATGGAACAGAAATGAAGAAACAGTGGTTTAGATTTTTAGTTAATCCGTTCGAACGGATTGCCGGCTTCCAGGCTTTGGGCTGGGGGCTATTGGCTATGGTTGTGTCTATGGTGATTTGCTACTTTTCAGGATGGCATTATCACGGGTTATTGCATTTCGGTCCGGCGCAGAACTCGGCGTGGTGGTGTTTTGCCGCTGAGCATCTCGTGGTATGGATAGTTCCTGCCGCGTTGTTCTATGTCGGGGGATTGATTTTGTCGCGTTCACGGATAAGACCGGTCGACGTGTTCGGGACGGTCGCTTTTGCGCAGTCTCCCCTCATATTCATGAACGTGGTCGATGCGTTGCCGCCGGTGCAGCGTCTGGTGGAGATGGATATGACGCTGTCGCCTACGGAGCTGATTGCACAGCCCGGTTTCCTCGTAGGCGTTTGGCTTTCGCTCATTAGCTTGATATTCCTCGTGTGGGCGTTGGCGTGGATGTATAAAGCCCTCAAGGTTTCCTGCAATCTGAAAGGATACCCCTTGGGCATATTATACTGTGTGGCTGTGTTCGGTGGCGACGTGCTTTGCCGCTACTTGATTGGCATGTGCCACTAAGGACAGCTACTTATTGAGAAAGTCGAGGTGGGCATCTTCGGTTGCCACGTTCTGCCACTTTCCGTTTACCTTGCACACGATGCGGTGTGTGTCTTTATTGTACCACATCGCACCGTCGCGTGCATCCTTCAATGCAAGATAGAGAAGGCAGCGTGCGTTCTCATGTGCTTTTCTGTCCGGCTCGAAGACGGAGTCGACCTCTGCCACTGTCTCGTAGCGGCTGTCGATGTCTTTGCTGGGAGAGATGGCTGCAAGCTCAATCACGCTGCGGAAGTCGTGCGAGCCGAACGAGATGGCTTTGTCGCGACCAAACATGAAGCTATGTTCGCGAACGTCGCTGCCAATCTTGAACCAGTTGTATGCTTCTTCGTGATGGCTGTATGCAGTGCCGTAATAATACAGCTCGGCAAGCGGTTTGCCTTCTTCTTCGTGCTTATTGACAAGCATGGTGATGCGGCTCTTGCCGTCTTTGGCATATCCTTCGAACACATGGAAGCCCCAACGCAACATATCCGTATCTCCGGACACCATCATCGTTCCCGCGCTGATGAGGGGCGAACCAATCTCTGCGGGCTGAGGCGTTACGTTCTTGTCCATGCCGAACCGGTATCTTTCCTGCTCCCAACCTTTCCATTCGGGGTTGACCTTAGCCGCCGAAGAGCCGTCGTGACGGGTGATGGTGAGCACGATGGAGAGCAGAGACACCACGGCGGCGAACAAACAAGCAACAAGCGTCACCCATGGCTTGGGAGACGCTTGTGAAGCGAATGAATTCTTTTCGTTCATTTCTCTTTAGTCCTTCTTTGTGTGTATGGGGAGTGCTTATTCCTTCGTCTGCCATACCAAGCCGTCCTGACGGATATGCCAAATGACTCCGTCGGCAGCAGAGAGTGTTATCTCGTACATGGACTGCGTGTTCGAGAGGCTGAGCTTCTGCGCCTGCTCTGCGGAGCACAGCTCCTCTGGTTTGAGAGCGGTTATCGCGGTTGCGTATTCGCCAAACGCATCTGCATATTCCCGCTGGCGATAGTAGAGGTTGCGAAGAAGCCATTTTGCCTCGTCGTTCGGATCCTTCACGAACTCTGTCTCGCCCTTTCCCGCAACCTTGTCGGAGAATTGCACAAAACCCCAGTATTCCGGCATGTGGATATTGATAGCACCGGTCGGAGCCCACACCCAGTTGTATTCGCGCACCTTGTCTTCGCCCTTGATGGGGACTTTTACGTATTTGCCGTCGCGAGCTTCCGTGGTCCACTCCACGCGGGAGAAGTTCGTGCGGAGATAATCGCCTGCGGCAGGTGCTTTTCCCTCTGCCATCTGGTAGATAGAGGACCAGGGGATATACACTTCGACGCTCCACGAGCGGTCGGTGTCTTTCGAATCGTTGAGTGTGCCGTCCACGTAGACGGCAGACTTCATTCCGGCAAACTCCCAGTTGTTGAGCACCACGGGGCTGTCTCTGTACGGTTGGGAAAGGAACAGATCCCATTCCGTTCCGAGGGCGTTGACTTCGTATTCGAGATAGTTGTGCGTGTCGCCGGTCGGGTTGAGGAAGATCTCGAAATCATTGTCATGGTATATCACCGCGTCGTGTTCCGTAAGGGTTGCCCACACGTGGGGTTCCTCTATCAAGACCGCGAAATACATGCCGCCGTCGTCGTACATCATCTTTGCACGCGTCTGAAAGTGCGGCTTCGGGCGTTTGTCGCCTTCGATGTCGACAAAGTCGGAAGTCCAGGGCACGGCATCCCATTCCTCGGGCGACATCTTACCGTCTATCTTGACGGAGGCAGGAGCCTTGTAACATACATACGTCGGCGGGTTGTAGGGCGCAGCCGGCGTGTAGGTAATCTCTCTTCCGCCCTCTCCGGTTGCCTGTGCGCAGGAGAGAAGCAACAATGCTGCCGCAGGTGCGGCGAAAACTGTCTTTTTCATGTGCTGTTCTTTTATCTTTTAATGTGTTTGTTCTTCGTCTTCGGTGTACCAGCTTGCGTACAAGTGGTAGTTCTTTGCGATCTTTTGGTTTATCTCCTTGGCTTGCTCGGGGTCAACCTTCTTCACGAACTTCGCCGGCACGCCGGCATAGATGCTGCCGGGCTCAACGACCGTCCGGCTAAGGACAACCGAGCCTGCAGCCACGATAGCCCCCTCGCCGATCACGGCATTGTCGAGCACCACTGCCCCCATGCCTATCAGCGCACCGTGGCACACCTTTGCGCCGTGGATTGTCACGTTGTGTCCCACCGAGACATCGTCGCCGATCTCGATTGTCGATTTTTCATACAGTGTATGCAACACGGAGCCGTCTTGAATGTTCACGCCGTTTCCGATGCGTATCGAGTTAACATCGCCACGAAGCACCGTGCCGAACCAAATGCTGCATCCTTCGCCTATTTCCACATCGCCGATAACGGCGGCGTTGTCTGCAAGGAATGTGTCTTTCCCTATCTTCGGGGTAAAGCCACGTACTGATTTTATTATTGCCATATCTTTCCTGTGTATATTGTCAGATCTCTTCCGTTTTCTCTCTCAGCCATGCCCGTTCATCTTCGTCGAGGTGCGGGCTCAGACGGTCGAACACCATGCGGTGATACCTGTTTATCCAAGCCCTTTCCCTCACCGACAGCATCCCGACGATGATCAGCCGCGTGTCGATGGGGCAGAGGGTAAGCGTCTCGAAGCCGTAGAACTTGCCATACTCCGTCTCGCTGTCCTCGTGCACGAGCACCATGTTCTCCGTCCGGATGCCGTATTCGCCGGTGCGATACATCGCAGGCTCGTCGCTTATCACCATTCCGGGTTCAAGCGGCACGGGGTTGTATTCCATACGTATGCTCTGCGGTCCCTCGTGTACGTTGAGGCAATGCCCGATGCCGTGACCCGTCCCGTGCAGGTAATTGATGCCTGCGTCCCAGAGGGCTTTCCTTGCGAGCACATCAATCTGCACTCCCTTGGCTCCGGCGGGGAACTTACACTTGGCAATGCCGATGGTGCCTTTCAGGACGCGGGTAAAGTCCTTCCGCATCTGCTCCGTGGGAGTGCCGAGGGCTACGGTACGCGTTATGTCGGTCGTTCCGTCGAGATACTGTGCCCCTGAATCCATCAAAAGCAGGTTTCCGTCTGCCCGAAGCTCGGCGTCGCTCTCTGCAGTGGCTGAATAGTGGACGATGGCACCGTGATCGGCATATCCACAGATGGTTTCGAAGCTGTCCATGACGTATTGCGGCTGTTCGGAGCGCAACGCCGTGAGCCGTGCGGCGGCACTAAGCTCCGTAACCCGCTCTCCCGCCGAGAGAGCCTTCTCCAACCAGATGTAAAAGCGCGTCAGCGCGATGCCGTCTTTTATCACGGCATTGCGAAAGCCTTTTATCTCCGTCTCGTTCTTGATGCTCTTCATGTAGTTTGTCGGGGTTGTCCCCTCAACCTTCCTGCAACCGCGGGGAATGGCGTTGTAGAGCGCGACGTTCGTCTTCGACGGGTCGAGGAACACCGTCGTCTTCCCCTCGGGCAGCTTCGCGAGGTATTTATGTATCATCCCGTAGTCCGCAAGCGTCACTCCCTCGCTCCTCAGATGTCCGGCGACTTCCACGGTGACCTTCTTCGGGTCGACAAAGAGCACGCTCTCTTCTTCGGAGACGAATGCATAGCTTATTGCCACGGGGTTGTAGGCGACATCCGTCCCGCGAATGTTGAATGTCCACGCCACTTCGTCGAGAGCCGACATCACGAGGCAGTCAGCCCCTTCCCTGTGCAGACGGTCGTTGATTTCGTCTATCTTTTCGCGCACCGTCTTTCCGCAAAGCTCCACCGGCATTTCGAACAGCGCATTCGCGGGGGCGGAAGGGCGATCTTTCCATACAATGTCAATCAGGTCGAAAGATGTCTCCAGTTTCACCCCTTTTCTCCCCAACGCCCTTTCCAAGTCTCTCGCCTCACTCACGCTGAACGTCTCCCCGTCCACGCCGACGGTCTGCCCGTCGTGCAATTCCCCGAGCAGGAAGTCGGGGATGGAAGGCGTCTCCGGCAGAGCCATCCTGTAGAGCGCGATGCCGCTCCCGCGCAGCTGCATCTCGGCTTGCAGGAAGTAGCGCGAGTCCGTCCACAGCCCCGCCTTGTCTGCCGTAACCACCACGGTCCCTGCCGAGCCGTCGAAGCCCGAAATCCATTCGCGCGACTTCCATCTCTCTGCCGGATACTCGCTCAGGTGGGGGTCGGAGCTCGGAATGATGTATGCATCGATGTTTTTCTCTTTCATCGCCTCCCGAAGAGCGGCGACACGCTCCCTAATGATTGTCTTTTCCATCGTATGAAATGTTTTTAGCCCGTAATAATGTCGGCAAAACTACGCAAAAACCCACGATTGCAGGCTTCCCCAAGTCGGGAAACCGTTTTACACCCTTGCAAACTC
>CAVJTV010000150.1:0-5235 GCA_963652435.1 Desulfovibrionaceae bacterium
AGGCGTCGCTTCCGCCGCCTACCATACCCATTCTTAGTTTTCTGTCTTTCATGATGCTTTTAGTTTTTACATTGTTTATAATTGAGACCAAAGGTATGGCTTATTTCATTCACACAAAAGACGAATGTCGTTTTTCGTTCTTTTGAACGACAAAAGCAGCGTTGCAACAGTCTCGCAAAAATTCAGACACACCGTTGAACTGCTTCAACAGTCTCGCAAAAATTCAGACACACCGTTGAACTACTTCAACAGTCCCACAAAATTTCAGACACACCGTTGAACAGCTTCAACAGTTTCGCAAAATTTCAGACACACCGTTGAACAGCTTCAACAGTCTCGCAAAATTTCAGACATATCGTTGAACAGCTTCAGCAGTCTCACAAAATTTCAGACACACCGTTGAACTACTTCAACAGTCTCACAAAATTTCAACAATGCTGGTGAAGTAGTTCAACGATTATCCGGCGGTGCGACGAGGCGAGAAACGTACAAAAAAAGCTCGGCTGCAAGACTGCGCCGAGCTTTACGCGTTTTATACCGCTATGGTTATTCTTCCCCTAAAAGAATTTCCAACATCTGGACGGCAGACTTTGCCACGGAGGTGCCTGGACCGAAGATTGCCGCGACCCCCGCCTTGTAGAGGAAGTCGTAGTCCTGCGCAGGGATTACGCCGCCGGCGATAACGATGATGTCCTCCCTGCCCAGCTTCTTCAGCTCGTCGATCACCTGCGGAACCAGCGTCTTGTGCCCCGCAGCAAGGGAAGAGACGCCCAAAATGTGGACATCGTTCTCCACAGCCTGGCGGGCTGCCTCTGCGGGAGTCTGGAACAGCGGACCCATATCCACGTCGAAGCCACAGTCCGCATAACCCGTCGCAACGACCTTCGCACCACGGTCGTGCCCGTCCTGACCCATCTTGGCAATCATGATACGCGGCTGGCGACCTTCTTTCTTGGCAAACTTCTCCGTCAGCTCACAAGCCTTCTTGAAGTCTGCGTCTTTCTTTGTTTCTGATGAATACACGCCTGAAATAGTTCTGATAATTGCTTTATAACGTCCGACAACGACCTCGCAGGCATCCGAGATTTCTCCCAGCGATGCTCTCAGCCCTGCGGCTTTGACGGCAAGCTCCAGCAGGTTGCCTTTCTTCGTTCTCACACATTCGGTAATGTCTGCCAAAGCCTTCTGTACGGCTGCCTCATCACGGTTCTCGCGCAAGGTCTTGAGGTTTGCAATCTGCTCGTTGCGCACTGCCGTGTTGTCGATTTCGAGAATGTCGATAGGGTCTTCCTTCGGCAGGCGATATTTGTTTACGCCCACGATGGTCTGCACACCCGAGTCGATGCGCGCCTGCGTACGTGCGGCAGCTTCCTCGATACGCATCTTCGGGAGACCCGTCTCGATGGCTTTAGCCATGCCGCCCATGCTTTCGATCTCCTGGATCAGCTCCCAACCTTTGTGCACAAGCTCGTTGGTGAGCGACTCAACATAATAGGAACCTGCCCACGGGTCGATCTCCTTACAGATCTTCGTCTCTTCCTGAATATATATCTGCGTGTTGCGGGCAATACGCGCGGAGAAGTCCGTCGGCAGTGCGATAGCCTCGTCGAGCGCATTGGTGTGCAGCGACTGCGTATGTCCGAGGGCGGCAGCCATAGCCTCGATGCAGGTACGCCCCACGTTGTTGAACGGATCTTGCTCCGTGAGCGACCACCCCGAGGTCTGGCAGTGGGTACGCAGAGCCAACGACTTGGGATTCTTCGCGCCGAAGCTCTTCACAATCTTCGCCCACAGCATACGTGCGGCACGCATCTTTGCAATCTCCATGAAATGGTTCACGCCGATAGCCCAGAAGAACGACAAGCGGGGAGCAAAGGCATCCACGTCGATACCCGCGTTCACTCCGGCGCGGAGATATTCCATACCGTCGCAAAGCGTGTATGCCATCTCAATGTCTGCCGTTGCTCCCGCCTCCTGCATGTGGTAGCCGGAGATGGAGATGGAGTTGAACTTAGGCATCTTCTGCGAAGTATACTCAAAGATGTCGGCAATGATCTTCATGGAGAACTCGGGCGGATAGATATACGTGTTGCGCACCATGAACTCCTTGAGGATATCGTTCTGTATCGTACCTGCCATCTCTTCCAGCTTCGCGCCCTGCTCCAGACCGGCATTGATGTAGAACGCCATCACCGGAAGCACGGCTCCGTTCATCGTCATGGAGACAGACATCTTGTTCAGCGGAATGCCGTCGAACAGGACCTTCATGTTTTCCAACGAACAGATGGAAACGCCTGCCTTACCCACGTCGCCGACAACACGCTCGTTGTCGGCATCGTAGCCGCGGTGTGTCGGGAGGTCGAACGCAACGGACAGACCTTTCTGCCCCGAAGCAAGGTTGCGGCGATAGAAAGCATTGGACTCTTCTGCCGTGGAGAACCCTGCATACTGACGGATTGTCCAGGGACGCATGGCATACATGCCGCTATACGGACCGCGCAGATAAGGAGGCAAGCCGGCAGCGTAGCCAAGATGCTCCATTCCTTCAAGGTCTTCTTTCGTGTAGACAGGTTTCACCTCGATGTGCTCGGGTGTTTTCCAGTTCGGCTCAATGCCGTTTGCTTTTGCCCATTCCGCAGCGTCGACGGCTGCAAAACCGGCATTCTTGATATCTATGTTTTTGAAATTTGGTCTCATGATTTATTCCTCCCTTAAGCGATTCCTAATTTTGCGTTGAAAGCCTTCAATGTCTCAAGCACGTTGCTCTTCACATTGATGAATTGATCGATACCCTGAGCCTTCAGGTCGTCCATACAAGCAGGAGCACCTGCCACGACGAACTCTGCACGCCCTGCCAGAGCCCTGTAGGCTGCAGGAGCATAATCGGCATATTCGTCGTCGCTCGAACAGAGCACAACGACCTGGGCACCGGCTTTCACCGCCGCCTCGACGCCTTCTTCAACCGTTTCAAAACCTAAATTGTCTATCACCTTATATCCCGCACAAGCGAAGAAGTTGCACGAGAACTGCGAGCGGGCAATACGCATGGCAAGGTTACCAATGGTAAGCATAAACACCTTCGGAGTCTTGCCGCTACGCTCCGTTGCCAGACGCAATGCCTCAAACTCGGATGCGCCGCGCGAGAAATCGAGAGGAGTGATTGTCTGTTCGCCGCAGGAATGACTGCCACCGCAACAGCAATGCGTCTGTTCCTTGATTTTGTCGGCTGCCACTTCCGTGAAGTTCGGGAACTGGTTCGTCCCGAGCAGAATCTCACGGCGGGTGGCAACAGCTTTCCTGCGCGCTTCTCCGGATGCGTTCACCGCATTCTGTATGTTGCCGTTCGCCACTTCTGCACCGAAGCCGCCCTTGTCTTCCACCTCGAGGAAGAGCTTCCAGGCAACGTCTGCCAACGAGTTGGTCAGCACCTCCACATAATAGGAACCGGCAGAAGGATCGACCACCTTGTCCATGTGACACTCTTCCTTCAAGAGCAGCTGTTGGTTGCGTGCGATACGTTCCGAGAAATCGTCGGGCGTCTGATATGTCTTGTCGAACGGGCGGACGGTGATGGAGTCGACACCTGCCAACGCTGCCGACATTGCTTCCGTCTGCGAGCGGAGAAGATTTACGTGAGCATCGTAAACAGTCATGTTCCATCCGGAGGTCTGCGCATGTACACTCATCTTGCAAGCACATTTGCATGACGGATTGTAGGCTGCAACAATCTCAGCCCACAGCCAACGGGCAGCACGGAACTTGGCAATCTCCATAAAGTAGTTCGAGCTGATGCCGAAGTTGAACTTTATCTTGCTTGCCACCTCGTCGGCACTGAAGCCTGCTTCGGTCAGCTTTGCCATAAGCTCGTTACCCCACGAGAGCGAATAACCGAGTTCCTGAGTGATATATGCGCCGGCATTGTTGAAGTAGCATCCGTTTACCGACAGCACTTTGTATCCGGGCAATGCCTCTCCTGCCTTGAGCACAGCGGAAGCCACTTCCACCCAATTCTCGTTATTCTTTCCTTTTACCAAAGGCTTCTTGAAAGGATCGTAGTTGACCGAACCGAAACATTTCGTAATGTCCGCGCCACTCTCTTTCAGATAGTCTGCCAGGATACCGATAAGCGTCTCCGCCTTACGGATACAGGTGGAAAAGTTTAGCTCCACTGCGTCCGGATGGATGTCTTTAAGCAACATCGCGATGTTCTCGGCATTCACATCATCGCCCTTGATGATAAAACCCAGCGAAGTGATTCCTTTGTTAAGGATGTCGAGAGCTTTCTTGTTAGCTTCTTTGAAACAAGCGACTTCGATGTTCTGACGCACCTTCCAATCGTTGTCCGTCTTCGTTCCGCGGACATAGGGGAACTCACCAGGGAGAGACTCCGTCGTCTTCAGTCCCTTGATGTCTTCCGCACGATAAAAAGGATTGACATTAAACCCTTCGCCTGTTTTCCAAACAAGCTTTTTCTCAAACGGAACCCCTTTGAGGTCTGCCGTGATCTTCGCCATCCACTCCTCGGTGGTCACCGGGGCGAAGTCCGAGAAAAGTTTCTCTTTTAATTTTGCCATGATATTGGTTGTTTTAATACTGGTATTAGTAACTATTCGACAACATTTTGTTTGTCGGTGGACAAAGGTAGGACAAATAAAGCAGTGGGAGCAATTATCCGCTATTTTTTTGCGCCGATGGCTTTGTGGAAAGAAATATTGTTTACATTTGCGCCGTCAAAAGGGTTAAGGACTCCAGCGCGACGACGGTGCATTCGTCTAGTGGCCTAGGACGCCGCCCTCTCACGGCGGAAACCCGGGTTCGATCCCCGGACGCACTACACAATCTGGTAGGAGGTAAATGCAGATAATAAAAGGCATTTGCCTCCTATTTTTATATTTACCCTTCCGCCCACACCACAGTACCTTCCTCCCCGCATCAGTTCTCATTCCGCACACCCCACCGCTTGTCATCCCGCACCCCGACACAGAATATCATAGTAAACGTTGAGCTGCAAGAGGGTCTTGTAAGCCGTATCTTGCCATTACGCGGACTGCATGAAGGTCTTGTATGACGTATCTTGCCTTTACGCGGACTGCAAGAAGGTCTTGTAAGCCGTATCCTGCCATTACGTGGACTGCAAGAAGGTCTTGTAAGCCGTATCCAGCCATTACGCGGACTGCGGGAAGGTCTTGTAAGCCGTATCTTGCCATTACGCGGACTGCGGGAAGGTCTTGTAAG
>CAVJTV010000151.1:0-5087 GCA_963652435.1 Desulfovibrionaceae bacterium
TTGTTTTTGTATCGGTGCATTAGGACGCTTTAACAAACACACTTGTTTTTGTCTTAGTGCAATAGGACGCTTTAACAAACACACTTGTTTTTGCCCGAGTGCAATAGGACGCTTTAATAAACACACTTGCTTTTGTCCGAGTGCAATAGGACGCTTTAACAAACACACTTGTTTTTGTCCGAGTGCAATAACGCACTTTAATAAATACACTTGTTTTTGTCTTAGTGCAATTTTGCACAAGGTGATAAGCGGCGTGGCGCAAGAGCTTGCGCTGCGATTCTATTTGCGGACTTTCTCGGAGACAGGCGCACCGGTGTCGACTGTTATACCCCGCAACTCAACGTAGTCTACGCTGAGAGGATTGCTGTGATGGCTCTGCACGTAAAGAGATTGGAGTATGGCAGCCTTGCCGTCGATGATGGTTGTGCAGACATATTTGCCACCGAGCATGCATATTTTCAATGTCTTCCCCATGTGGGCAGTGAGCGTCACCTCACTGTAATCCGCCCCGTGGGAAACGACCTTATAGCCGTATGCCATCTTCTTCTGAATGAAACTGAGGCTGCCCCGCTCGCCCGGGTGCTCCTCGCGGTTGACCCAATATACGTTGATGGGCGATTTGGTGTCGAGCCTACCGTTTTTGATGTTTGCGTCGTAGCACACAAGGTTTTTGTTTAGGCTTCGCGATATGTGGAAGAGGCGTTCGCTTGTCGGATAGGTGTTTTCATCAGACGATGCAGCACATACCGCCGCTACAACCGAGATGAGCGCGAGAAGGAGAAACGAAACAGCACGTCTTCTCATAACAAAGATGCAAGATAGTCCATATACGCTTTCGCCCCCTCGGTGTCGCCCGCGTCGGGGCTCCACGGCGCAACGTTATCCCCTGTCAGCGCGGCGAACGGTCCGGCTTTCACCTCGTATACAACAGTATTCGGCATCAAGACGAGCAGAGAATGCCAGACGCCAGGCTTTATCTCAGCACCGTAAGCCCCCGCAGAAGGGTCGAGAATGTGCTTTTCCACGACGTGCCCCTCGTCGTCGAACGTAAACACCGCCGCCCGACCACGCAGCAGCAGAAACATTTCATCCTTGTCGGGGTTCAGATGCCGGTGCGGACGGATGTAACTTCCCGGCTCCATCGCGTTAAGCAAGCGGTTCACCGGATCGCTCATATCTTCGTGGAAATTATGGTTCATGCGAAGGCGCGGCGACTCTTTAGCCCTCGCGCTCGTCTCGTCGAGTAGTGCCTCGTTTATTATTTTCATATTGTCTGACAATTCTTTTCCGTAAAAAAGGGGAACCGGTTTCTCAACCGGTCCCCCAACCCAGCAATACCTAATAATATTTCAATATTGTCTTTCCAGCAACCATGCATCCTGAAAGTCGGGAGCATACTTAGCTTTGATTGCGTCACGGCTGTCTGCTGCGTCAGCTTTGTCGTTGTAGCTGGCAACAATTACACGCAACATCCCTTGTTCGTTTTCACCCAACACTGCGTGGTAACCTTCGTTCTCCATACGTTTCTTCAACGAATAAGCGTTCGTTTTGTTTTTGAAACTACCGATAACAACGCTGTAACGTTTCAGACGGTTTGCATCTTCACCCTGTGCGGCGTTGATTCTCTCCGAACGAGTCGTAGCATTCGAAGTACGTGGCTTGGACACCGGAGCTACTTCTTCAACAACTTCTTCGTCCTCTTCAACCGCTTCAACCGGAGCAGTCGACTCTTTCACCTTTGCCTGCTCGTAAGCAGCCTTGTAAGCACTCTGTTTGGGTTTACATGAGCCGAATGCCAAAACCATACATATTGCGGCTCCAAACAACAAAATCTTATTCATAACTGTTTAGCTCTTAAATTAAGTTGCGCAAAGGTATGAATTATATTTACTAACTTCGCACGCAAAACAGAATATATTGCAACAAAATTCATGAACAAATCGATTGTGACAATGGTTATGGTAACGTCCGCGCTGATATGCGGCTGTCGTCAGGAGACAAAGAACACAGAAGACACAAAGGAAGTTATCGGGCGTTCGGAGATAGAAATCGCGGGCAAAAGGATGACCCCCGAAGCTCTCTGGGCAATGGGGCGCATCGGCGGAATGAACGTCTCGCCCGACGGAAAGAAAGTGGTTTATACCGTTGCATACTACAGCGTGCCGCTCAACCGCAGCAACCGCGAGGTGTTTGTCATGAACGCCGATGGCACGGAGAACAGGCAGATCACACACTCGTCGTTCTCCGAAAACGAGGCGACGTGGATAAAAGGTGGCACGAAGATAGCTTTCCTCTCGAGCGAGAGCGGCAGCAGCCAGATTTGGGAGATGAACCCCGACGGCACCGCGCGCCGGCAGCTGTCGAACTACGATGGCGACATCGAAGGGTTTGCCTTCTCCCCAGACGAAAAGAAGGTGCTGTTCGTCTCTGAGGTGAAGACCGTGCCGAGCACAAAAGACAAATATCCGGACTTGGACAAGGCGACCGGCGTTATCGTCACCGATCTGATGTACAAGCACTGGGACGAATGGGTGACAACGGCTCCGCATCCGTTCGTCGCAGACTTCGACGGGGATAAAACGGGTGATGCCGTCGATTTGCTTGAGGGCGAACCGTTCGAATCGCCGATGAAACCCTTTGGCGGAATGGAGCAGCTTGCCTGGAACGTGTCGTCCGACAAGGTTGCATACACTTGCCGCAAGAAAATAGGAAAGGAATATGCCCTTTCCACCAATTCGGACATATATGTATATGATTTGAATACCCGCACGACCACTAACATAACCGAGGGGATGATGGGCTACGACACTAATCCGCAGTATTCGCCCGACGGCAAGTACATCGCTTGGCAGAGCATGGAGCGCGAAGGTTACGAAGCAGACCAAAATCGTCTGATGATTATGGATCTTGCAACGGGAGAAAAGACTTTCGTCAGCAAGGCGTTCGATTCCAACGTCGACGGCTTCTGCTGGAGCACAGATGCCCGCGCGCTGTTCTTCACCGGCGTATGGCATGGCGAGTCGCACGTGTACAAGATCGACCTGAGCGACGGCGGCAAGCTCACGCGGCTGACCGACGGCATGTACGACTATGACGCTGTCGGCACGATGGGTGGCAGCAAACTGATTGCAAAGCGTCACTCGATGAGTATGGGCGACGAGATCTATTCCATCGACCTCGCCGACGGAAACAAGGTGGCACAGCTGACGACAGAAAACAAACACATCTACGATCAGATTGATTTGGGAAAGGTCGAAGGACGCTGGATGACAACGACCGACGGCAAGCAGATGCTTACGTGGGTGATCTATCCGCCTCACTTCGACCCGAACAAGAAATACCCAACATTACTTTTCTGCGAAGGCGGTCCGCAAAGTCCGGTCAGCCAGTTTTGGTCTTATCGCTGGAACTTTCAGATTATGGCAGCAAACGATTATATAATAGTAGCGCCAAACCGTCGCGGTCTCCCTGGTTTCGGAATGCAGTGGAACGAAGAGGTGAGTGGCGATTATGGCGGTCAGTGTATGAAAGACTACTTCACGGCTATCGACGAGATGGCGAAAGAGACGTATGTTGATAGTGACAGGTTGGGTTGCGTTGGCGCAAGTTTCGGCGGCTTCTCGGTGTATTGGCTGGCAGGTCACCACGACAAACGCTTCAAGGCATTCATCGCCCACGACGGAATATTCAACATGGAGATGCAATACTTGGAGACGGAAGAAATGTGGTTTGCCAACTGGGATATGGGCGGCGCATACTGGGAAAAGAGCAACGCTGTGGCGCAACGCACGTTCGAAAACTCACCACACCGTTTCGTTGACAAATGGGATACGCCGATTCTTTGTATCCACGGCGAAAAGGACTACCGTATTCTTGCCGGCCAAGGAATGGCAGCCTTCAATGCTGCGGTGCTTCGTGGCGTGCCTGCCGAACTGTTGATTTATCCTGATGAAAACCACTGGGTGTTGAAGCCGCAGAACGGTGTGCTTTGGCAACGTACCTTCTTCGAGTGGCTGGATAAGTGGCTGAAGAAATGATTGTGATTCCGGAGCGATTCGAACGCTCGACCCACGCCTTAGAAGGGCGTTGCTCTATCCAGCTGAGCTACGGAACCATCCTTAATTTGCGGTTGCAAAGGTAGAACTATTATTTGAACCAACAAAATATTTCTAACCAAAAAATCCGCCATTGAAGCGAGAGTGCTCCGATGGCGGATTGTTTTATCAAACGAGGCGATGCGTCATTTCAGCCATTTGTCCAACCAACTGAAGAATGTACGCTGCCAAAGAATGCCGTTCTGCGGCTTCAACACCCAGTGGTTTTCGTCCGGATAGATAAGCAGTTCGGCAGGAATGCCACGCATGACGGCGGCGTTGAAGGCGGACATGCCTTGCGAGGCATTGATGCGGTAGTCCTTCTCGCCGTGGATGCAGAGGATGGGGGTGTCCCACTTGTCGACAAACTTATGGGGCGAATTGGCGTAGGTGCGCTGCGCCACTGCATTGTCCTTCTCCCAATAAGCTCCGCCGAGATCCCAGTTGGTGAACCAAGCCTCCTCGGTCTCGAGGTATTGTTGTTCCATGTTGAACATGCCGTCGTGGGCGATGAAGGCCTTGAAACGTTTGTCGTGATGTCCGGCAAGGTAATAGACCGAGTAGCCCCCGAAGCTGGCACCGACACAGCCCAAGTGGTCTTTGTCCACGTAGGGTTCCTTGGCAATGTCGTCGATGGCCGTGAGATAGTCCTTGATGCACTGGCCGCTGTAGTCGCCGCTAATCTGTTCGAGCCACTCCATGCCGAAGCCGGGAAGGCCTCGGCGGTTGGGCGCAATGATGATGTAATCGTTGGCAGCCATAATCTGGAAGTTCCAACGGTAGGACCAGAACTGGCTGACGGGACTTTGCGGTCCGCCTTCGCAGAACAACAGGGTGGGGTATTTCTTGGACGGGTCGAAATGGGGCGGATAGATGACCCATGAGAGCATCTGTTTGCCGTCCGTCGTCTTGGTCCAGCGCGGCTCTACCTTGCCGACAGTCAGTTGGTCGAAGATGTGTTTGTTTTCCGTTGTCAGTTGCGCCACCTTGCGG
>CAVJTV010000152.1:0-5026 GCA_963652435.1 Desulfovibrionaceae bacterium
GCGATTTTTTATCAAAACAAACCGGAAATGATAAAAACCCGCCGGACGAGGGTTTGTCGCCGCGCGGTTTCCGTGGTTTCTGCCAGTCGCAAGGCTATTCTATGGTTGATTCTTCCTGAAAACGGAAGTTTCGGGGGTGTTTCTCTTAGTAAGAAAGGGACGGAGGGGGCGGAAATGTTAAAAACCAATAGCATTATGACAAGCGAGGGCTATATCCGAGTGAAAGCGCACGGGCGGATTTGCTTACACTTTGTCAAGAAAGAAAATTTTTTCGTGACATTATTTGCGTATTTTGTTCGTCTGTGAATACTTTTGTGCGTCCGTACTTCTCTTACTAAGAGATGTACACTGTTTTGGATTATTAATTCTATAAAGAGAGAATTTATGAGAAAAAGGTTACTAATGATGTTGGCATGCTTCTTCTTTATGAGCATGGGATTAGTATCGGCTCAGACATCCACTGTCACGGGTACAGTGATATCCGACGAGGATGGCGAGCCTGTTATTGGAGCATCGGTATTGGTGAAGGGCACTACGCTTGGCACTGCCACCGATATTGATGGAGTCTTTTCGATAAGTGGCGTTCCGAGTTCTGCGAAGACCTTGGTTGTCTCGTTCGTGGGAATGGAGACACAGGAAGTTGCCATCAAAAGCGGAAAGATGAGAATTGTCTTGAAGTCCGACTCCGAGGTGTTGGACGAGGTGATGGTTGTGGCATACGGTACGGCAAAGAAGTCGTCGTTCACCGGATCAGCCGCACAGGTCAAGAGTGAAAAGATTGAGGCACGTATCACGACGAACGTGACCGGCGCATTGGCAGGTACAACGCCCGGTGTGCAGTATATGTCGAGCAACGGCGACCCGACGAGCAATTCCCCGACGATTCGTATCCGTGGTATCGGTAGTATGTCGGCAAGCAACTCTCCGCTGTATGTTGTCGACGGCGTGCCTTACGACGGTCCGCTCAACGCCATCAACCCGCAGGACGTGGAGTCTATGACAGTGCTCAAGGATGCTGCGGCAAACGCCATCTACGGTGCGCGTGGTGCCAACGGTGTTGTCCTTATCACGACGAAGAAAGGCAAGACGGGAGATGCCGAGGTGAAGTTTGACGCCAAGTGGGGTTCCAACTCGCGCCTTATCCCGCAGTACGACGTGATAACGGAGCCGGGGCAGTATTACGAGGCTGTGTACAAGAAGTTGTTCAACTCGCGCTACTACAACGGAGCGACACTGGCAGACAGCTATGCATACGCCAACCGTCTGTTGCTCGACGCGCAGAACGGCGGTCTCGGTTACCTTGTGTATACAGTGCCGGAAGGAGAGAACCTTATCGGTACGAACTTCAAGCTGAACCCTAACGCAACGCTCGGCTACAGCGACGGCGAATACTTCTACACCCCCGACGACTGGTACGACGAGGCTTTCCACAACTCTTTCCGTCAGGAATACAACGTGAGTGTGAGCGGTGCCAACGACCGTCTGAACTACTATGCCGGCGCAGGCTTCCTGCAAGACGGCGGTATCGTGAACAACTCAGAGCTGAAACGTTACACGGGACGTATGAACGTGGACTATCAGGTGAAGAAGTGGTTCAAGATAGGTACGAACATGAACTACAGCTACACCAACTCGGATCAGCCGTCGTATTCCACGGATACGTATATGAGCTCGGGCAACCTGTTCTATATCGTAAACAATATGGGACCGATCTATCCGCTTTATGTACGTAATGCCGACGGCACAATCAAGGTCGAGAGCGGACGTACGGTGTACGACTCGAACCAGACGAACCAGAAGCGTCCGAGCGTGGTGGGAAATGCAGTGCGCGACAACGAGTATAACTCTTCGAAGACTTTCCGCGAGACATTCACCGGCAAGTGGACCGCCACGTTCACCCCGATAGAAGGGCTTACGCTGACTGCCAACCTCGGTGCCAACAGCGACAATATGCGTAACAACTCACTATATAGCGAGTTTGGTAGCTACAGTGCCAACGACGGTATCGCCGTGGCATACAACGTGCGTCAGTTTGGTGTGAACACGCAGTATCTGGCAAACTACAAGAAGACGTTCGCCGACATCCACAACGTGGACATCTTGGCAGGTTACGAGCAATACAAGTATAAGTATCAGTACATATACGGCTCGAACGACCACCTCTACGACCCGCTTATCGGCGAGCTCGGCAACGCCACGGGTACGAGCAACAAGAGCGTAAACTCATACACCAACAACTACATGACGGAAGGTTTCCTTGCACGCGTGCAGTACGACCTTTTGGAGAAATACTTCGTCAGCGCATCCTACCGCCGCGACGCATCTTCGCGCCTTGCGAAAGGTCACCGCTGGGGTAACTTCGGAAGTGCCGGCGTTGCATGGCTCATCAACAAGGAGAACTTCCTGAAAGACGAGAAGTGGATCGACGAACTCAAGATCAAAGCCAGCTACGGTGTGCAGGGTAACGACAACCTCAACGGCTATTATCCTTATGCCGACAGATATTCTACCTCCTACAACGAGACAACGGGCGAGTATTCCGTCACGATGACGCAGAAAGGTAACGACGAGCTGACATGGGAAACCTCCCACGCCCTCAACATCGGTGCCGACTTCTCGTTCTTCGGCAGCCGCCTGAACGGTACGGTGGAATACTTCAACCGTAAGACAACGGACCTGCTCTACAACAAGCCCACCCCGCTTTCTTCGGGTATCGTTACGGGTTACTACCCGACCAATATCGGTTCCATCGTGAACAGAGGTTTTGAAATCACCCTCGACGGTGTGGCTTTCCGGACAAAGGATATGGAGCTCGACGTGAACCTCAACCTCAGCCACTACAAGAACAAGATCACGAGTCTCGACCCGAGTGTGGCAGAAAACGGTATCAAGCGCTCTTACTACATATACAAAGTCGGCGGTTCGCTCTACCAGGCATACCTTTATAAGTATGCAGGAGTGAGCGACGAGGGCAAGGCGATGTATTATAAGGAAGTCACCGGCGACGACGGCAGCAAGACGGTGGAGACAACCACCAACTTCGACGAGGCTACGCAGTTCGACTGCGGCACGACGCTTCCGGATCTCTACGGAGGTCTTGGCTTCACGTTCCGTGCCTACGGCTTCGACCTCTCGGCACAGTGCAGCTTCCAGCTCGGCGGCAAGATGTACGACGGTACGTACCAGTCGCTGATGTGGACAAGCAGCCAGAGCGTCGGCTCGGCTCTGCATAAAGACATCCTCAACTCGTGGACAACGGAGAACACAAGCTCCAACATCCCGCGCTGGGACGGCGACGTTGCCATCGGGCAGTCTGCCATCGACCGCTTCCTCACCAGCTCCGACTATCTCAGCCTGAACAACCTCACCTTGGGGTATACCTTCCCGCGCTCGGTGCTCTCGCAGATTGGCATCGGCAGCCTGAGAGTGTACGTGGCAGGCGAGAACCTCGCAGTGGCAACGGCGCGTAAGGGTCTCGACCCGCGCTTCTCGCTCGGTATCGGTAGCTACGTCTACGGTTCGGGTGCCAGCTCAAACTACTATTCTGCCATGCGTACCGTTACGGCAGGTCTGACATTAACGTTTTAAGTAAGAACTAAAATAGAAGGAACAATATGAAAATATACAAGCTTATGATGATTGCTGCCACGGGACTGTGGGCAGCAGGATGTTCGGATATCGACGAGCAGTTTCCCGAGGGGTCGAACATCACGGCGTCGCAGCTCGAAGAGAGTATGGAACAGGCTCCGTCGCGCGGCGAGGCTACCTTCAGCGGTATGTTCACCATGATGGGTGAGCCGTATTATGTGTATGGCTCCAGTAGCCAACGTGCCGACGACTTCGGGTTTATCATGATGGCTATCTCGCAGGATTGCGAAGGTCCGGATTTGAGCTATCCTAACAGCGGTTACAACTGGTTCAGCGTATGCGGGGAGATGACATCGCGTACTCCCTCGTATGCCAATCCTTATATTCGCTACTCCATGCCGTACAACCAGATCGGTGTGGCAAACGATATTATCAAGTCGTATCCCGCAGACACGGAAAATGCTGATGCCATCGTCAAGATTGCGCAGGCTCGTGCCATGCGTGCGTTCGACTATCTGTCACTTGCTCCTTACTTCCAGTTCGGTTATCAGACGGCAAAGGATCAGCCCTGCGTCCCGCTGGTGACGGAAGCGACTACGGACTATGCCAACAACCCCCGTGCTACGGTGGGGGAGGTGTATGCGCAGATCATTGCCGACCTGGATTATGCAGTGGAGCATCTGGAGGGTTATGTCCGTCCGGACAAGACCAAGATAGACCAGCAGGTGGCTTACGGCTTGCGTGCCCGTGCTTATCTTAACATGGGTGAATATGCAAAGGCTGCGGCGGATGCCGAGAAGGCTGTCGAAGGCTACACTCCGGCAAGCATTACGGAGGTATCCACGCCGTCGTTCTACGACATCAACGACCACAACTGGATGTGGGGTATCGACCTTACGCAGTCGCAGGTAATGGATGCCTACGCTTCTTCGGCTTCATGGCTCGGTTCGTTCTCGGCAAGCAGCTACGCTGCGGGAGTAGGTTGTTATGCTGCCATCAACAACCTGTTGTTCGACAAGATTCCTTCGACCGATGTCCGCAAAGGATGGTGGGTCGACGAGGACCTGCATTCCGATCTTCTTTCCACCATCTCGTGGGCAGGTGTGACGGGAGATGACATATCCACGCTTGAAATCGAGAACGTGAAATATGCGTTCACCCCATACACGAACGTGAAGTTCGGTATGTCGGAAGGAATCGGTGCTACGATGAACGACAACGACTGGCCCTTGATGCGTGCCGAGGAGATGATACTTGTGGCTGCCGAAGGCTATGCCAAGAGCGGCAACGAGAGCAAGGCCCGCGAGGTTCTTTCGAGCTTCGTGAAGACCTACCGCGACCCGTCGTACACCATCCCGGCTTCACGTTCGCTGGCAGACGAGATTTGGTTCCAGCGTCGTGTGGAACTCTGGGGCGAGGGCTTTGCATGGAACGACCT
>CAVJTV010000153.1:0-5015 GCA_963652435.1 Desulfovibrionaceae bacterium
AGCTTCGTACCCTCGCAAAGTGGCTTATAGATTTCTAAAAGGGGGTTTGCGACCTCGCAAAGTGGCTTATAGATTTCTAAAAGGCATTTTGCACCATACAAAAAAGGCTTCCACAACTGTGGAAGCCTTTCCAGAGGGGCGTTTTGCTGTTATTTCAGCTTTGCCAATGCCTTTTTGATGCGTGCAATAGCTTCCGTGATGTTCTCGTCGCTCGTTGCATAGCTCATACGGATACATTCGGGAGCGCCGAAGGAGGTTCCGCCCACGCAGGCAACGTGCGCTGTTTCCAGGAGATACATTGCGAGGTCGTCGGCGTTGTTCACCGTGGTATGTCCGTCGGTTTTGCCGAAGTAATGGCTGCACTTGGGGAAGAGATAGAACGCGCCTTCGGGTTTGTTGACTTCGAAGCCCGGGACGTCCTTTGCGAGGGCAACGATGAGATCGCGGCGGCGTTCGAACGCCCTGCGCATATCCTCGACGGGCTGCTGCGGACCGGTGTAGGCAGCTTCCGCAGCTTTCTGCGACACGGAGCAAGGTCCGGAGGTGTATTGCCCCTGAAGTTTGTTCACCGCCTTGACGATCCACTCCGGTCCCGCAATGAAACCTATTCTCCAGCCGGTCATGGCGTAGGCTTTCGACACTCCGTTCACGACGACCGTGCGCTCTTTCATGCCTTCGACCGACGCGATGCTGCTATGTCCGCCGACGTAGTTGATATGCTCGTATATCTCGTCGGCAACGACGATGATGTCGGGATATTTCTCCAGTACATCCGCAAGTGCGGAGAGCTCGTCGGCACTGTACACCGATCCTGTCGGGTTCGACGGCGAGCAGAGGATGAAAGCCTTCGTTTTCGGGGTTATGGCAGCTTTCAGTTGGGCGGGTGTAATCTTGAAATTCTGTTCGATACCAGCCGAAACGATTACGGGAACGCCCTCTGCAAGCTTCACCATCTCGGGATAGCTCACCCAATAGGGCGCGGGTATAATCACCTCGTCGCCCGGGTTTACCAACGTCAGGATGGTGTTGCAAACGGACTGTTTGGCTCCGTTCGCACACGAAATCTGCGTAGCCGCGTAGTCCAAGCCGTTTTCGTTTTTCAGTTTGGCAACGATGGCGTTGCGGAGGGCAGGATAGCCCGCTACGGGAGAGTAGCGCGAGAAATTATCGTCTATAGCCTTCTTGGCAGCTTCCTTAATATGGTCCGGAGTGTTGAAATCCGGCTCTCCGACACTGAGGTTGATAACATCAATGCCCTGTGCTTTTAACTCACCGCTTTTTTGCGACATCGCCAACGTGGCTGAAGGCGAGAGGCTCGCCAAACGATCTGAAACTTGTGTCATGACAGTATGTTGTTTTTATTTGACATTATGCAGAGTGTGCCCCATACGTTCTTTTTTCGTCTTCATGTAGAACTCGTTGTATTTGTTGGGCGTGATTTCGATGGGGACGTTTTCGACGATGGTCAGTCCGTAGGCCTCCAGCCCCACGCGCTTTATGGGATTGTTTGTGAGAAGGCGCATTTTCGTGATGCCGATATGTTTCAGTATCTGTGCACCCACGCCATAGTCGCGCTCGTCAGCCAGATGCCCGAGGTGAAGGTTGGCATCTACCGTGTCGAGTCCTTCTTCCTGCAGTTTATATGCCCGTATCTTGTCCATAAGTCCGATGCCGCGTCCTTCCTGGTTGAGGTAGACAACCGCGCCGCGTCCTTCCTGTTCGATCATCTGCATGGCGCGATGGAGCTGCTCGCCGCACTCGCAGCGCAGTGAGCCGAAGATGTCGCCCGTCGCGCAAGACGAATGTACGCGAACAAGCACAGGCTCGTCGCCCGAGAGGTCTCCTTTTATCAGTGCGATGTGCTCCAGTCCGCCGGCTTTCTGCCTGAACGGGATGAGACGGAAGTGTCCGTATTGCGTGGGCATATCCACCTCCTCGCCACCTTCGACAATCGACTCCGTCTTCAGGCGATAGGCTATCAGATCCTTTATGCAGATAATTTTTATGCCGAACTTCCTCGATACTTCCATGAGCTGCGGAAGCCGAGCCATCGTCCCGTCTTCGTTTATTATCTCTATCAATGCGCCGGCGGGGTAAAGCCCTGCGAGACGCGCCAAGTCGACTGCCGCTTCCGTGTGTCCGGCCCTGCGAAGCACTCCCCGCGAACGAGCACGCAGCGGATTGACGTGTCCCGGTCTCCCAAGGTCAGAGGGCTTGGTGCTTTTGTCTGCCAAAGCACGGATTGTCGCGCAGCGGTCGCTCATCGAAACGCCCGTGGTGCATCCACCGCCTAACTTGTCGACAGTCACGGTGAACGGAGTCTCGAGCATGGATGTGTTTACCGCAACCTGCATGTCGAGCTCCAGCTCCCGACAGCGTTCTTCCGTTATCGGGGCGCACAACACGCCTCGCCCGTATGTCAGCATGAAGTTCACCTTCTCGGGAGTTATCTTTTCCGCTGCCACAATGAAGTCGCCCTCGTTCTCGCGGTCTTCGTCGTCCACTACAATGATGAACTTCCCTTCACGAAAATCTTCTATCGCTTCTTCTATGGTGTTCAGTTTGATTTCGCTCATATCGCTTTCCGGTATTTAGTTTTCAAATGATTGTTTTTTTCCTCTTCCTGCTGCCGATGTGGCTGAAGAAATGCTTCACGGCGTCTATGTAGGTATCGGGGTTCAATATCACACTGTCGTTAACAGCCTTGTAGGTGAGAAATATGCCGAGCGGAGCCAACACTGCCGAGCTTAGCCACATTCCTTCCCATGCCGACCATATTCCGTCGCGTGCCATCTTGAACCCGATATTGTCCACGATGTAATAGAAAATAAACAGTATGACGGATATGACTACCGGCACGCCCAATCCCCCTTTGCGTATGATGGCTCCCAGCGGGGCTCCGATGAAGAAGAACACCATACAGGCAAACGAGAGTGTGAACTTCTTGTGCCATTCCGTCTTATGGCGGCGCAGCTTATAGGCTTCGTCGCCCTGCGTGGAGGCTTTGAAATAGTAGTCTGCCTTTACACTTTCTATGTTCGACTTCGCACGTACAAGCAGTGCAGCCTTTTCTCCTGCGGTCTTTGCCTCGTAAAGGCTGTCGATGTTGATGATACCCACCGGCTTTTTCGGCTTTTGCTCCTCTTCAATCGGCAGGTCTGCCTCTTCGTCCGTAGGTGTCACTTTTGCAATAGCCTCCTGATCTCTCTTGGCTGGAGAGAAGGTCTTGCGGTACGACATGTCGTAGACGCTCCTTGCATTTATAGTCTTGATGCTGTCGAGCCTCACACTCATAGAATCGATAAACAGCTGGAGGTCGTTCAACCGCTTGCCTATATATTGGTTTGCCAAAAGCGACTCGTCGGTACGCGAGAAGTTGGCATCAAACTCAATCAACAACTCCTTTGTGCTGAACGACTCTCTCTGATACGGCACATACGTCTTCTTTCCATTACCGCCGGCATCTTCGATATTCTCAAACGACTCTCCACCTGAAAGCGACAATACAAGAAACATCTTGTCTGCCGACATCTTGAGCCTGCCCGAATCGGCAACAATCACACTGGTCCGGCTGAACCCTTTCGAATAGTCGTAAATCATAATGTTGCGAAGCAGACCGGTCTTGTCCTTTTCCTTTACGTACACGTTGTATCCTGTTATCTCTCCATAGAAAACGCCTTCGGGAATGTCGAGCTCGGGCGATTTCTGACGAATGGAATAGAGCAGTGAATACAGTTTGACTTGCGCTACGGGCATCACATTGTTTTGAAAGAAGAAAGCCCCGATGCTGATGATCGCGACGGTGACAATCAAAGGGCGCATGATGTGTTCGAGCGATACGCCTGCCGACTTCATGGCAAGCAGCTCCAGGCGTTCGCCAAGGTTTCCGAAAGTCATGAGCGACGACAGCAGGATGGACAGCGGAAGAGCCAATGGGAAAAGCGACAGCCCGGCATAGAAAAACATCTCTCCGAGGATGGGAATGCTCAGCCCTTTCCCGACCATATCGTCGATGTACCTCCAAAGGAACTGCATGAGCACGATAAACAGACAAATGCCGAAGGTCATAACGAACAACGGCAGGAAAGTCTGCAGCATAAATGTGTATAACCGTTTCATTTTCACCTTTACCTATCCCCGCGGATTGACCGTGGCAAAAGTAGCCTAAAAAACGATAGTAGCACCAGGGCTATTGCCTAAAACAACCTAAATACCAAGCGTCCGCTTCAGCACGTCTACCTGTGAATTCCACAGGTGGATAGAGTCTTTCTTCTCGTCCGGCTCGGCAAAGTCGACCACCTCGAGCGTGGTGGCTCCCGTAAGTTCTGTGGTGTGGATCAAGAACTCGAAATAGGCATTGCTGTCGTCTTCGTCTTTCCAGCGATAGCGGATGCTTACCTCCTGCTTCACCTGAAGCACTTCCGCTTCCTGCTCTTCTTTGTTCCACTTGAAAACATAACTCTTGCCTTTTATTGACACATCATCGGCAAACCATGTCGACAGCCCTTGAGGAGTGGCAACGTGATTCCACAAACTCCGTCGTGAAACCTTATCGAAAACGTATTCGATATGAAACTTCTCTTTTCCCATCTTCCTTTTTAAATTATTTTGCGCAAGGTATCCATAAAGGTTGACATGACCAACGCGCGGAAGTTTTTTTCTTTGGAAACATTGCACGGAATAAAAATATCGTCTACCTTCGCGCCGTCGATTAAGGGAAATCGATGGCAATAAAAAATGATGGCGAGATAGCTCAGCTGGTTAGAGCGCATGATTCATAATCATGAGGTCCCCGGTTCAATCCCGGGTCTCGCTACAAAACGAAAGAGGCAATTACCGAAGAAATGGTGGTTGCCTCTTTTTGTATGCTGTCCGCTGTCACTGCCGTGCCCCGACGGCGGAATCTCATACTCCACGATGCCCTGCGTTTTATATAAGGAAGGGATAAAAACCGACATTTCCCCCGAAAAACCTTGATTGTTTCGTAACCGGAAACAACCATTTAATTTTTACCG
>CAVJTV010000154.1:0-4897 GCA_963652435.1 Desulfovibrionaceae bacterium
TTTTGGGGCTTTTTCCTGTAGCGGGATAACCTGAATCGACATACTTCTTTTGTGCTTTGCTGTCGGTCGTAATATCATACAGTTGATAGAACGCATACCCTTGCTCGCTCTCGCTATCAGCCACACGCACCAAATCGCCTATTTGGAAATTGTGCGTACCTTCGGAATCCGTGAATGTCAAATCCGTCTCGCCCGGCTCATGGTCAAGCGTGGGCACGAAATTCAATTTACCCAACTTCGTTTTCTCCAGGCTTGTATAATTGTTGTCCGTATGTACGTAAGCGGCATCCTGAACCGTATTGTTATCGTTTTCGAGTTGCGATAACTTTGCGGGTATAAGTGTACTAATCTCCGTTTTCAGGTCGTTCAAAAGTCCGGTAAGCGTCTTCGTGTCCGTAATGCCGGCAAGGAACGCCTCTATCTCGTTGAACGTGTCTATAGCCTCGCTCGCGGACGTACCTAACAGGGTGTCTATACGGGTATTGATTGCCGCTATAGCCGCTTGAACCGCCGTGTCGTTATAGTTGGACAGACCTTCCAGCTTTTGTTTCAGTTCATCGGTAAAGTCGTTTGTGGACAAGTCTTTTCCAGCCACTTTTTGCACGTAGTTTACCAAAGCCGTTGCGAGTTGCGATGAGTGGCTATGGGATGTTATTTCTCCCGTCAAAACTCCTTCTACCTTTTCTTTGGTCAGTTGGTAGTCAGAGCTTGTGGACTGCCCCGTATCCACGTATTCGCCTGTTTCATCGTTGTACGTCCACCATGTCCCGTTCTGTATTTTGGGGCTTTTTCCTGTAGCGGGATAACCTGAATCGACATACTTCTTTTGTGCGATGTCATACACCCACCAAGTGCCATCTTGGATTTTAGGAAGATTCTTCGCGTCCTGTGCCGCGTTTTGAGCCTCTAAAGCCGCGTCTTCCGCCGGTTTCTTCAACGCTTCTATTTGCTCCGGAGTGAAATCCTCATACTCGAACGGTTCTCCTTTTTCTCCTTTCAATAGTTCGAGTTGTTCCTCCGTGAAATCCTCGAACGTGAACGCGTCTCCCTTTTCCCCTTTGGATGCCGCCAACATGTAATTGACGTTATCATCCGTAGGGGTGATCCCTTTGATGCCGTCTTTCAGTACGATATACGAACTGCCTTCGTGCGATACCACGTCCAAGCGTTGATACCCTGTTTCCGCCGAATAAGCCCCTTTGGGTGTAAATCCCACCTTCCCGAGTATTGTCTTAACCTGTGCCATATCTCTCTTAAAGTAATAATGTTAATAATCCTGCCTCTTCGTCTAAGGTAATCGTCGCGCCCCTGTATTCCTCGTCTGTATACATTGAAAGGACTGCCGCGTCGTCAATCTCGAACGTGGCATACATCACGTTTCCCTTGGCAATCTCGCCCGTGTTCTCGTACTCTTTGGTGGTCTCGTTGTAATGCCACCAGTAGCCGTCCACCACCTTGTCGCGATTGTCGCAAAGGGTGTTCAGCCTGTCCGCCGCCTCCTGCGCGTTGTCGCCTGAATAGTCTGCTTTGTCTGCCGCGATGTCGGCTTTTGCTGCTGCCGTCTCCGCCGCCGTCTTTGCCTCTGTAACGCTCGCCGCTGCGGTCTCCGCCCGCGTGGCTGCAGCCGTCGCGCTGTCTGCTGCCGTGTTGGCTTTGGCTGTCGCCGTCTCGCATTCCTCAATCTTCTCGTCCACGCCCTTTGTCAGCAGCTTCAGCGGTGCGAGCACGTTCTTCTCCACCCCGCCCAGCGAGTAGCGCGCCGGAAGCGACGTGATGCCCTCCAGCGTCGTCGCCTCCTCTATGCGGTTCACCGCCGTGCCCTTGCTGCGCAGGTATTCGAGGAACACCGGCGCAAGCTGTGCGCACAGTGCCTCCAGCTCCAGCTGCGATGTCTGCATCTGTCCCATAGACCTCTTCCCCTCCGCCTTAGTCGTTGAGTATCTCTGCTATGCAGCGCGGCATGGCGTTGTGCACCGCTGCCACCTCCTCCTCCGTCAGCGTGTCGAAGGGCTTCAGCTGCGAGATCATGTAGTTCCCCGCCGCGTCGTAGCTCACGCTGCCCACGTCGCTGCCGCTCTTCTTGATGTTGCCCACTATGGTGGTGTTACCGCCCTTTGCAATCTTCGAGAAGCTGATCTCCACGTTTTCCGTCACCTTCTCCGCGTCGTACCTGACCGACATGTTCTGTGTCTTCTTCTTCATCTTTCTGTTTGTCTTTTTTTTGTTACTCTGATTATACATATGGATTGTCGCTATTTATCTGCTCCACCGCCGCACGCCATGTTTCGAGGGCTTCGGCAGCCTTGTCTGTGTCGCCAAACTCCTTATACTTCACATACGCCATGTATAGCTTGTCCGTCTTCGCCGTGTAGAGGTTTTGCCGTCGCTGTCTTGTCTCCTCGTTCTTCTCCTCCGCCGTCTCGGCAATCATGTTGTATGCCCTGTAAATGTCGAGCCCCGGGTTTGCCAGGTTGAAAGCAATCTGCTCCTCCGTCGGGCGCATATACCGTCCGTAGAAAAGGCGTGGATACTCCGTTGTAAACAAGTCTTGTCTCTCAATCTCCTTGTACGCCTCTTCAGGAACTTCGCACATCCCCCATTGGTTGAATAAATAAATCTCGTTTGCCATAATCTTGTCTCTTATTTTGAATAGCCTATCAATATTAAGTCGGTCTGTGTGCCGTCGTTTCTTATGTTATGGTTGTTGTTGTCCGTGTCTATACAGTGAATTCTAAATCCATCTGTCGATTTGTTCATTATACCGATTGTGCCGCGAAAAGACTTCTCGTCGGTGGTAGATGTGATGCCTTGCCACAAAACGGTATAGTTTGTATGCCCGAGGTTATGCCAAACGTTATGTTGACCGCTCGAACCGCCGTCTATTCCTGTAAACCGTACCCCGCCGACAGAAAACACGTTCGTTATCCCCGAGCCATCGATGTGCCCGATACAGAGTATGCCGGGCGCGCCCCAATCGGCATAGTTGGCACTGTCGCAGATAAGCTTCTTTGCCGTGACCGTGCCCGAGAACGAGCCGCTGGTGGCGTTAACCGTGCCCGTGAACGTCCCGTTGGTGGCTGTCATGTTGCCGTTCTCGTCTATCGTGAAGTTCTTGTTGACTGTCGTGTATCCCTCGAGGCTTATCTTGTCTGCCGTCAGGTTGATGTTGCTGGTGACCTTCCCCGTGCTCGGGTCATACTGCACGCAGGTGCTTAGTGCGGCTTTTTTCACCAGACCCTGGGCATCCACTTGCTCGCTGAAGAGGGTTGCGTAGTTGCTGGTCGTTATGAATCCGCTCGTGTCGATGTTGGTGACGTTGCCGTTCGCGTCGAGCGTCACCTTCCCCGCAACTGCGGTAATCCTCTTGTCCGTCTGCTCTATCTGCGTGTTGGTATACGTTTTCGCCGTCTCGAGGTTGTCGTCTGCCTTCTGGCTGGCTGCGTCTGCGGCGTCCTGGGCATCTTTTATTGCCTTGTCGAGGGCTTTTTTCCCTTCGGTGTAGGTCGCCTGGTCGCACTTCCCCGATACCTCTGTGGATATCTTGTCCACCGTCTGCTTGATCTCGGAATATGCTCCTACCGCGCCGTTTGCCGTCTTCTCCACACTTTCCACTCTCTGGGTGATGCTGTCCGCCGTCTGCTTTATCTCGCTTCTGCATGTCTCGATCTGCCCGTCAGCGTCCTTCTTGTTGTTCTCCACCGTTTGGGTGATGCTGTCTGCCGTTATCTTCAGCTGGGCGTAACTGTTTTCGGTATTTGTTATCCTTTCGGCAGACAGGCTGATATATTCGTCCGTCTGCTCTATCTTCGTGCTCGTCTCCTTCTTGTATTCCTCCAGTGGCTTGCCCGTCAGCGAGAGCGTAGACACATACATCTCGCCCTCATACTCCAATACGAAGTCGCCCGCGCCGTCCCATGTGCCGCTCCACTGCATGGTCTGCCACTCCAGTGACGATTCCACTTCCACCGTCGTGGGCGCAGGCAGCGTCCCTACGTCCGCCTTCGAGCCTTCCATCCCTATCGTCAAGAGACCGCCGCTTTGGGCAAGAAACCTCACCGAGAGATATAGCGTGTCCTTCACCTCTTCATACTCTCCGCTCGTGTCTTCCCCCTCTCTTGTCACATACTCCTTGTGTGTGCCCGGCTGCTTTATGAGCGCGTTTGCCTGACGGATGTAGCTGCCCTTCAGGTGCAGCACGTTGCGCCCGTCCAGCTGCTCGATCGAGGCAATCTTGCCATCCGAGATGTATATGTTGCCGTTCATCAGCAACGCCTCGTCGTTAGACGTTATTATCATCCCCTCGTCGTCCGTCGTCCATCCGTCCATCGTCTCGTCGAATGTGGCGTTATACAGGTAGTTCTCCTCTTCCGTCATCTCGTAACGCAGGTTCTGATACTGCGTGGCAAAGAGGTTCTTTGTCATTACCACCTGCGAATCGAGGTTTGCCCCCGTCTGTCTCAGCCTGAAGTCGCCCACCGCATAGATGTTTGCCAGATACGCGCCGAAGCCCTGCAGCCAGCCGAACAGGTGATGATATATGCCCTGCAGGTTGCCTATCCGCACCTTCAGGCTGTCGTCGGGGTCTGTCTTCATACCGTAAACAACATCTAAGTAAGGCGTGGACGAGCCTACGGTGATGGCTTGCATAAGTCCCTTTCTGTCGGGGTTGCTGGCGTTGTCCACGCGCACGAACGTGTCGCCCTTGGTGATGACGTCCGCAGCGTCTCTGCTGTCTGCCGAGACGAAGTTCTTGAACTCCACCCAGTCGAGGCGTGCCTCGCCGTCCGTTTGGCTGCCACATCCCGCTGCCGTTATCACCATCTCGTAGTGCTTCGTGACGTAGTAGTCGTTCTCCTCCGTCGGCATGCCGTTATACCGCTGCACCATGATGTAGTCG
>CAVJTV010000155.1:0-4871 GCA_963652435.1 Desulfovibrionaceae bacterium
TGATAAAAAGAGCGCGAGAATTTATCCGCTCGGATTGTGCGTGATAAAAAGAGCGAGGGAATTTATCCGCTCGGATTATGCGTGATAAAAAGAGCGCGATTTTTTATCAAAACAAACCCGAAATGATAAAACCACGCCGCACAAAAGTCATCCCGCACCCCCAAGATGTCATCCCGCGCCACGACGGCGGGAGCCCCCAATCGGAAAGGACAGTTTTTAGGGGGCAGTGCATTTGCAACAGAGCATGCCATGACAACAAACAAAAAGGGCTGCGTCTTTCGGCGCAGCCCTCGCTGGTTTTCGGGGATAACCGCTCGGCGGGTTAGTATCCGAACAATTCCTCGCTGCTGAGGCGGGTTATCGGTCCGTATTGGCTGAGCGATTTCAGATCGAGGTCTTTCTCGTCGCCCAGGACGCAATACGTATACTTGCGGTCCTTCACCCATTTCTTCTGGAACGCCTTCACGTCGGAGAGCGTCATCGTCGGGATCTGCTCGTAGAGAGTCTTCCGGCTGTCGACACTCAAGCCGAGGTCCTGCGCATTAAGATACGACCAAAGCACGTCCGACTTGGTGATACGCTCGGTGCGCAGACGGGCAATGATGGCATCTTTCGCCAGCTTGAACGCCTTCTCCGACTCCGGCATATTGTTGATAATCTCGTCGAACGCCTTCATGGCATCTATCATCTTGTCGTTTTGCGTTGCGATGAACGAACGGTAGATATACGGATTTTTCAGCTTCGTCGGGGTCATGAAGAACGCCGCAGCGGAATAAGCCAAGCCGCGCGCCTCGCGCATCTCCTGGAACACGATGGCATTCATGCCGCCGCCGAAATACTCGTTGTACATGTTCAGCACGGGCTGAACCGACGCGTCGAACTTCTCTCCACGGTCGGATATGGCAGAGAAATAGATCTGCTTTGCGTCGTATTGCGCGAGCAGCACCTTGTTTTCCGGTGTCTCGACGTAGTTGAACTTGTTCACCGCCTCGATCGGTGTCAGCTTCTCGGGCACGTTGTGACGCTCGTTCACGATCTTCAGCAGGTTTTCCGGCTTCTCCGGACCGTAATACAGAATCTTATGCTCGTAGGAGTTCATCTTGTGGACGCGGTCCACCAGCTCTTGGGGGTTCATCGTCTGTAGCTCTGCGGTGCTGAGGACGTTCGTCGTGGGCGACTGCGGTCCCCACACGGCGTACTGCACCAAACGGTTGAAGATCTGGCTCTGGTTCAGCTTTGCGTTCGTGCGGCTCTTCAGTATGTCGACAACAAGGTTGTCGTATGCCGTCTTGTCCACCTGCGCGTCTTTCAGTATCTCCTCGAAGAGAGCCATAGCCTTCGGCATATTCTCGCTCAGTCCCTGCAGGGTGACATACGTGCGCTCCGTGCCACGGATAACGTTGAAGTAGCAAGCCATGCGGTAGAACTCCTCGTTGATCTCCTTGAGCGTCTTCGTCGAAGTGCCCAGATATTCCAGGTATTCGAAAGCCACGCTGAGAGCCTTGTCGTTGTTGGTTCCCATCTCGAAGACATACATCAGCGAGAAGATGTCGTTTGTCGTGTTCTGCTTGTAGAGCACGGGGATATTGCTTTTGGCTGTCAGCTTCTGAAGGTCTTTGTCGTAGTCGAGGAAGACGGGCTCTATCGGTGTCACCTCCGAAGCCTGAATCTCCTTGAGGAACGCGCTCGAGATGTCGCGGTTCATCACGATAGGGGTGATCTGCGGCTTGTCCATCTTCTTCTCGTTCGGGTCTTTGCCCTCTCTCTTATATATCAGCGCGTAGTTGTTGCCGAAATACTTGTTGGCAAACTCCACGATCTGCTCTTTGGTGATCTTGCTCATGCGGTCGAGTTGCCCGACCTCGTCTTTCCAGTCCACACCGTTGATGAAAGCCGAGACGAACATATCGGCGCGGCTCTCGTTGCTCTCGAGGCTCGATGTCTGCTGTAGCTTGAAGTTGTTGATGGAAGCCTCGAGCAGCTTCTCGTCGAAGTCGCCCTTTTTCAGTTTCTCTATCTCTTCCAAGAAAAGGTCTTTCACGTCGTCGAGCGTCTGACCCTGTTTGGGGCGGCCGCTCATCACGAAAGCACTGTAGTCTGCCATGTCGTACGGTCCGGCGTAGCAGCTGAGCACCTTCTGCTTCTGCAGCAGGTCGGCATCCATCAGACCTGCCTTGCCGTTGTTGAGTATCATGCTCGTCAGGTTCATCAAGTCCGATTCCGGCGACGCGATACCCGGCAGTCGCCATCCTATCGTCACGTTCTCTGCATCCAGCCCCATCACTTCCTTCACGACGGGAGCCTTGACGGGCGATTCGTGTGTCACAGGGAGCTTGGGCAGGTCGGGGTTAGGCTTCAGGTGTCCGAAATACTTGTTGATGATCTCCACGGTCTCGTCCGGATCGAAGTCGCCCGACATACAGATAGCCATATTGTTCGGCACGTACCACGTGTCGTGATAGCGTTTCACGTTGGTGATCGACGGGTTCTTCAGGTGATCCTGCGTGCCGAGCACCGTCTGCGTGCCGTAAGGGTGATCGGGGAAGAGGGCAGAGAGAACGGCTTCATACACCTTGCGATTGTCGCGCGTCAGCGACATGTTCTTCTCCTCGTAGATGGTCTCCAGCTCTGTGTGGAAGCCGCGGATCACGTTGTTCTCGAAGCGGTCTGCCTGGATCTTTGCCCAGTTGTCGATCTGGTTCGACGGGATATCCTCGGTGTAGACGGTCATGTCGAAGCCCGTGTAGGCGTTCGTGCCGTTCGCGCCGATGGCAGACATCAGCTTGTCGTACTCGTTGGGGATAGACAGCTTCGATGCCTCGTAGGAGATGCTGTCGATCTGATGGTAGATAGCCTTACGCTCTGCCTCGTCTGTCGTCTTGCGGTAAACCTCGAAGAGCTGTTCTATCTCGTCGAGCATGGGCTTCTCCGCTTCATAATTCTGAGTGCCGAACTTCTGCGTGCCCTTGAACATAAGATGCTCGAAGTAGTGCGCCAGTCCGGTTGTCTCTGCCGGGTCGTTCTTTCCGCCCACGCGAACGGCGATATACGTCTGAATGCGCGGCGTCTCCTTGTTTACTGTCAAATACACTTTCAACCCGTTGTCGAGCGTGTAGATACGCGCCTTCATCGGATCGCCGGCGACCGTCTCGTACTTGAACGACGACGTCTCCTTACATGCCACTGCTGCCAACAAAATGATTGCGGCAAGCGATAAAAACTTCATTGATTTACACATAAACATATCATATATGAGTCATTTTGACGGCAAAAGTAGATATTTCCGATACTACTTGTTATTGTCGTCCGTAAGAAAAGCATCTTTGAATGCATCTCTTACCTTGTCGACATAGTCCAGCTTCTCCCATGTGAAAAGCTCCACGTCGCAGACGACGGGTTTCTCGTTGTAGCGCGAGACGAATGTCTTGGTGACACGCTCCGGACGGCGACCCATGTGCCCGTAGGATGCTGTCTCAAGATAAATCGGGTTGCGCAGCTTCAGCCGCTCCTCGATAACCTTCGGACGCAGGTCGAAAAGCTCGCGCACCTTGCCGGCAATCTCGCCGTCCGACATCTTCACGTGCGAGCGTCCGAACGTGTTGACGAAGATGTTTATCGGCTCGGCAACACCGATGGCATACGACACCTGCACAAGCATCTCGTCGGCAATGCCTGCCGCCACCATGTTCTTCGCAATGTGACGGGCTGCGTATGCTGCCGAGCGGTCCACCTTCGACGGGTCTTTCCCCGAGAATGCGCCGCCGCCGTGTGCCCCTTTGCCTCCGTAGGTATCCACAATAATCTTACGCCCCGTCACTCCCGTGTCTCCGTGAGGTCCGCCGATGACGAACTTGCCCGTCGGGTTCACATGATAGATGATGCTGTCGGTAAACAATGCCTGCACACGCGGCGGGTACTGCGCCTTCACGCGCGGTATGAGGATGTTCTTCACGTCTGCTGCTATGCGTTTCTGCATGGCGCGGTCTGCCTCTTCCTGACTGATACCGTTCGGGGTGATAAACTCGTCGTGCTGTGTCGAGACCACGATGGTGTCTATACGAAGCGGTTCGCCGCCGTCGGCATATTCAATCGTGACCTGGCTCTTGGCATCCGGACGAAGGTATGGCATCGTCTCCGGCTCCGTCTTGCGTATCCTCGCAAGCTCGCGGAGCAGACTGTGCGAAAGGTCGAGCGCGAGAGGCATGTAGTTTTCTGTCTCGTTCGTCGCGTAGCCGAACATCATGCCTTGGTCGCCCGCTCCCTGGTCATACGGGTTTTCGCGCTCCACGCCACGGTTGATGTCGCCGCTCTGCTCGTGGATGGCAGAAAACACGCCGCACGACTTCGCTTCAAACTGATACTCGCTCTTGGTGTAACCGATTTTCTCGATCACGCCACGCGCCACTTCCTGCACGTCGACATACGCGCTCGACTTCACTTCTCCTGCCAAGACAACCTGACCGGTTGTAACAAGGGTTTCGCAGGCAACTTTCGAGTTTCTGTCGTAGGCAAGAAACTCATCCAGCAAAGCATCCGATATCTGGTCGGCTACTTTGTCGGGGTGTCCTTCCGACACCGATTCAGAGGTAAATAAATAACTCATCGTTTTAATTGTTTAATGATTTTATTGTTCTTGAATTGACGTTTTGGGAAACGTGTCGCCCGCCGACCGGCGGAATAAGAAGGACTGTTTTTAGCATTTTTTCTCGTGGTTGCAAGCAATACAAATCTGTCCACGTCAATTCGGCGGCAAATGTATGAATAATTCTTCCTCCGAGAAGAAAATAATCCGCAGCCCATGCCGGTTGCATGAAGCAAGATTGCAGCAATCCGCAGCCCATGCAAATTGCATGAAGGAAGATTGCAGCAAT
>CAVJTV010000156.1:0-4734 GCA_963652435.1 Desulfovibrionaceae bacterium
GGCGGCGCAGGGATACAAAAGCAAGTGTGTTTGTGTTTCTGCAAGTCTGCAGAAGCACGAAAACAAGTGTTTTAAGCTATTCGCCGCGGAGCGGAGAATAAAAAGAAAGCCTCGGAGATTTGTCTCCGAGGCTTTCTACAATCAAACAAACGATAAACATTACATCAGCTCAGGAACATCATCTTCAGAACCACCATCGGTGTTATCTCCATCTGTCGCATCGCCATCGGTCACAGGTGTGTCGTCCGATGCGATGGTCGTTTTCTTGCCTACCCCACGGCGCGAAAGGGTCTCGGCAAACTGCAGTATCTCTGCATTCATTGCGTCGATCACCGCGCCTATCTCCGCTTCCTTCGTGGCATCTTTTTCAATCAGCACGCTCACCGCATACACGGCGTTTATGGCATTCGCAAGTTCAACAAAGGCTGCATCCACTACCTTCCGCGTATTTTCAAGATTTTCTGCAACAGCTCTGACGCGTTTCTCATCTGCGCGATGAGAATAGAGTTCGTCATACTCGTCGTTGGCAGTCTTCAGCGCAGCCACAGCTTCGGTCAGCCCCAACGTTTCGACATACGAACTATACTCGCTGCTCTGCAGCTTCTTCACAAAATCACTCACCATTGCCGTATTCTCTGCATCGGGCTTTCTCGCCGCCGAGACGTATGGCTTCAGCGCGTGCGCAATCACCGTTGCCGCCGCAGTTTCCGTCTCCACAAGACTGAGCGTCTTGCCCTGGATAATCAGTTTGACATGACGAAACAGTTTGTCGCGCTCTGCGTCCTTAGCTTTTAGAGACTTGGTGTCGATAAACCCGCGTGACTGCAAATATAGCGAATCCTCCGTCGCAAACGCGTCGATATACGCATCACGTAGGGCAGAGAAGCCGTACTTGGTTGCAAACTCCGCAGTGATGGCTTTAAGAAGAGCCTCCTGCAACCGATAGTGCTCGGCATTGCGAGCACGAGTGAGATTTCTAATCTCCGAAATTGCCTTCATGATTTCTGATTTAAAAGTTTGTACTGTGCCGCGCTCATCACGCTGCGTTAATTGCCAGTAAAGATACAAAAACTTTATAATACAAACCGTATGCACAAAAAAATCTTTGCACCGAAGCTGAAATTTTCCATCTTTGTCACACTTCATTTATTCATTGAAAAACACCTATAGAGTTATGACATCAATAAAGATTGTTTTGGTAAAAGGACGAAGCGACTCCAACGTATAGTATCCGTTGGTTGTGCAGGTTATCCATTCACGTAAGAAGAAATGCGTCTACAGGAGCTACAGTGTCGCGCCGTCTCAGTTCGACAGCAAGAGACGGCGGGTGTTCATGGGTGGGGTAAATTCAACCGAGATGGTCCGTCGCAAAGCTGCGACAGCGAGAACTTCCCGCAGCTGTGTATCTCCTTTCCAAACCGCATGATGACAATGCTCCCGTCCCATTGCGGATGAACTTTACAGAGACATTTCCGATGAAGACAGATCATCCCTCCTGCTGAAAGCCTTTTCCTACACTCGTCGCACGACAAATCCACGCTTCCTTTCATCACGAACAATATGCAATCAGCCTTACTTGTGTCTATATCCATTCCCGTTCCCATGTCACAAAACTTGTGATACGAGAAACCATCCTGGTTATCTTTCGAATAGTAACTGCAGGAAGTGTGCTCTTTCAAATACAATATCTCCATCCTGTTTCTGCTTTGTGTTTCTGCATTGTGTGTATCGACATATGCGACACCCCTCGTAGAGCGGTCTGTGCGCATTGTCTTCAGACGTTTTCCACTCTCTGTCATAGAGAGTGGAAAGTCGCGGGGAGGACGAGAGGAGAGTTGTAGAGTTCGGTATTAAATGTTCGAGATATGAAATTGAAAAGACTTTTTATTGTTCTGCTTTGGGCTTGCACCATCGGTAGCGTGTCTCCGGCTTTTGGAGAGGGTGACACTCTGCGTTGCCGTTTCTACTTCCCTGCGGGCAGTTCCGGTATGAACCTGTACTATCGTAATAACGGCACGCGTCTGGAGAAACTCATGTACGACATCCGCTGTCGGCAGGAACGTTCTGAGCTAAGGCGCATAATCTTGCGCTCAGGAGCGTCGCCCGAGGGAAATTCATTTACAAACAAGGCTTTGTCGGACAAACGTCTCATGGCTCTGCGCGCTGTCATATGCGAGCGGTTGTTTGTTTCCGACTCCGTGTTTGTGTACCGCTCGGAGGGCGAGGACTGGGACGGGCTTGCGGAGCTTGTGGAGAAGTCGAAGATGCCGAACAAAGATGAGGTGCTGAGCAAAATACGTAATACACCTGTGTGCATTGTTTGGGGAAACGCCGACGATGCGCAGAATATGGAGTTCAACCATGCCTTGACTGCCATCAGGTTCGTGACCGGAAGCGATGTAAGTGAAGGGACGGTGAAGTCCATCACCCTGAAGAATGTGTATTCCACGGGGGTGTACAAGTTTGAAGATGATTCGTGGAGCGATCTTGGCAATGCGAAGAGCTACAAGGCGGATATAAACAAAAAGACAGACGGGACGGCGAACGACACGATAGCTGCGGGCGACACGACGTTTATGATGCTGCCGCAGACATTGTGCGATACGGCGGAGATCGAGATGGTGTTCAACAACGGAACGAATGACGCCACCATCACGGCTTCCATCAGCGGACAGACATGGGCAAAAGGTACCACCGTGACATACAAACTGTCTACGACGTCGATAAATTGGGATGTTGTGTTTGAAGTGATGTATGGGACGAATGAATCGATGGAGAATAAAGATACACTCGTGTTGTTGGAAAGCGGAGAAAAACAAGTGTCTGTAAAAAGTTACAGGTCGAAGAATGGAACAAACGAAGGTGTTGAGTGGACGACGAAATTTTCTGTGGATTCTTGCAAGACGTGGGCAGACACGGTGCCAAGTTGGTTAGATGGATTTGATACGAAGAGTAGTGTTACAACTACGAAATTCAATATAAGAGCGTGTAATTGGGAATATGTGAGTGGCGGTCCGCACCACAACGCAATGGCTGCCAGAACACAGAAAGGGACAGCCTCTAATCCTTATAACTTGGCAAACAGCACGGGAGCGGCAACGATTGAAAACACGGCAAACTGCTACATAGTGGATGCACCCGGGTATTATTCCTTCCCGTTGGTCTACGGAAACGCCATTAAAAATTCGGTCACGAACGAAAAAGCATACAAACCGGGCACAAAGACTTTCAATAGTGATACGGCTAACGTTATGGCTACTTTCGTGAACCATTTGAATGCTGGAATAACTAGTCCATATATTGCGAGTAATGCGAATTGCGTGCCGTATAAAGCGAGTGTGATATGGCAGAAAGGTGACAGTCTGATCGGAGATGTGAAGTATGTGGACGACGGGAATGGCGGAAAGATAACTTTCAGTGTTGCGAAAGACTATATATGCCAGGGAAACGCGAAGATTGCAATACTGAACAAGGCTAATACTGTTCTTTGGTCGTGGCATATCTGGGTGACCGACGACGAGATGAAAACGGTCGAAACATCTGGATTTGATATGCTGACCGTGGACCTTGGGTGGTGTGAGTCGGCTGGGGATGAGCCCTATGTATGGGAACAAAAAGTTTGTCATGTGAAGTTTACGACCCAGTATGGTGAAAAAACAGTACGGGTGGTAAGACCTGTGCGGAAGTATGCCCCCGGGTATGGATCACCGTTTTATCAATGGGGAAGGAAAGATCCTTTCGTAAGGGGATGCGGGTGTTTTGGTGAAGGTGGAACGATAAGACACACAAAAGATGGGATACATGATTATACTGGTAATCATAGTTCTCAGTCAGGTTATTGGTATGTATATTTCGGGATAAAAAATCCGGATGTGTTGGGGGTGAAAGATCATGGTGTATGGAATGCTTGGTGCGGGTTGGATAGTGTGAAACGAGAGTATGTGAAAGAAGCCAGCGGATCTTCCAAGTGTAACGAAATTAGTAAAACGATTTATGACCCTTGCCCGGTTGGGTATACGGTGGCTCCGACTAAAGCTTTTTATTACTGGTTTGGTAAGTGGGTGAGTATTAGGTCATCGATTTCAGAGAATTCGGTTAACGGGGAATTTGTAAAGGATCATTGGGAGTTTTATTCGCAAGGAAATAAAAGTGGAGACCAGATCCCGTTTTACCAGCAAGGATATAGGAATTACAGTTATGGTACGTTGAAAAATGATGTGACAGTTTGGTGGCATAATTGTAGGGACTTAAGCACTGGTACACAATCCCATTATATCTGGAACTATACTGGTACAACTAATGAAATGTTAAACTTTCAAGGACGAGATGGCATGTGGGTGGATCACGTCCGTCCCGTCAAAGAGCCCTGATTAGCCCGCCATGACAGCGACGAGGGCAGGGGCAGCGGCAAGACCGGAAAGCAGTCGTCGAGTGATGTGAGATTTAGATTGTTTAGCGGATACGATAGGGGGATGCAGAGCATAAGACTTTGCGTCCCCTTTGTTTTTGGGTAAAAACTCTACCTTTGTCGGCAAACACTAAAGAGGGAGGAACCGTTTATGCTATACCCGATAGGAATACAGAGTTTTTCGAAGATCCGCGAAGGCGGTTTTGCGTATGTGGATAAGACTGCACAGGTCTACCGCCTTGCCTCGACGGGGCAGTATTATTTCCTCAGTCGTCCGCGGAGGTTCGGTAAGAGCCTTCTTATCTCAACAATAGATGCGTACTTCA
>CAVJTV010000157.1:0-4694 GCA_963652435.1 Desulfovibrionaceae bacterium
CCGCCGACCCTCTGCTTGTAAGGCAGATGCTCTGAACCAGCTGAGCTAAACGCCCCTTCTTTATACAAAAAATATCAATCCACGCTTGCCTTATCGCTCTAAAGCGCCGCAAATATACGGGCTTTTTCATTGACGCCAAACCTTTGGGTGGAAAAGTTGAAAAAAATTTGCCACCCCCCATTGGTGTGAAGAATTGTCGTAACTTTGCGAACCCATATTACACACGTATATATACAACATTAGGTATGATATTTTCATCATTAACGGCCATATCACCCGTGGATGGGCGGTATAGAAGCAAGGCTGAGAACCTGGCGGCATACTTCTCCGAATACGCATTGATCAAATACAGAGTGAAAGTGGAGGTGGAGTATTTTATTGCTCTCGCAGGGTATTTACCGCAACTAAAAGCATTGTCTACGGAGGAAAATTGCAGGGCGTTGCGTAAAATATACGAAGACTTCCGTGAGGAAGACGCGGCTCGTATAAAAGACATCGAAAGCGTGACGAATCATGACGTGAAGGCGGTGGAATACTTCATCAAGGAGAAGTTCGACGCACTTGGGTTGCACAACTATAAAGAATTTATTCATTTCGGACTCACTTCGCAGGATATCAACAACACATCCATCCCCCTGGCAATAAAGGACGCATTAAACGAAGTGTATTATCCGGGGATTGGAGAAGTGATCGGCGTGTTGAAGAAATACGCCATGGAATGGATGAACATCCCGATGCTTGCAAAGACGCACGGGCAGCCTGCATCCCCCACCCGTCTTGGTAAGGAGATTATGGTGTTTGTGTATCGACTGGAGCAACAGGTAGCTCTGCTGAAGAGCATCCCTGTGTCTGCCAAGTTTGGCGGAGCAACAGGTAATTTCAACGCACATCATGTTGCCTATCCGGAGTACGACTGGAGGGCTTTCGGTAACAGGTTCGTGAACGAGGTGCTGGGGCTTAGCCGTGAGGAATGGACCACACAAATATCGAACTACGACAATCTTGCAGCTATCTTCGACGCTTTAAAGCGCGTCAATACTGTGCTTATCGACCTAAACCGCGACTTTTGGCAGTATATCTCCATGGAATACTTCAAGCAGAAGATCAAAGCTGGCGAAGTCGGCTCGTCGGCAATGCCACACAAGGTGAACCCTATCGACTTCGAGAATGCGGAAGGGAACCTCGGTATGGCGAATGCCATCCTTACGCATCTGGCAGCGAAGCTCCCAATCTCACGTCTGCAGAGAGACTTGACCGACTCTACGGTGCTCCGCAACGTAGGTGTGCCACTGGCTCATATCGAAATCGCTTTCAAGAGCATGACCAAGGGATTGGGTAAGTTGCTGTTGAACGAGAGTGCTTTGCGCCGCGATTTGGACAACTGCTGGGCTGTCGTGGCTGAAGGAATCCAGACCATTTTGCGTCGCGAGGGCTATCCGAAGCCTTACGAAGCACTGAAGGCTCTGACCCGAACCAACGAAGGTATTACGAAGAAGTCGATAAGCGACTTTATCGAAACGCTTGATGTCTGCGATAAGGTGAAAGAAGAATTGAAGACTATCACGCCGCATAATTATACAGGTATTTAGTGTGAAAACAAACAAGTAGCCGTGAGGCTGCCTATTCGTTAATTATTTATCAACTTTAAGGCAATGAACACAGAAGAAAGAGATGAATCCAGACCGCGTTCCGAAAAGGAGATACAGGGTATCAATCAGGGAAACGCAAATCAAGAAGATGGGAGAAGACCTTACAACCAGGGCTACAACAGACCTGAAGGCAACAACTATGAACGGAGACCATATAACCGCCCGATGAGGGACAACCGCGGCGGTTATAACTCTTATGGAGACAACCGTCATGCGTATGGCGACCGTCCGAGCCATCCTCGTTACGACAACCGTGGAGGTGGCTACAACAATGGTGGCGGTTATGGTAGTGGTAGACCTTCTTACTACAATGGTGGTCGCGGTGGTTACGGAAACTACGAGGGAGGATACAACAACCGTCCGGCGTATGGTGGCAACCGCCCTTCACGCCAAGACTATGGAGAAGGACCGACAAGAGCTGCTTATTCAGCTACTCCCGACGGAAATGTCGTGGGCGACGGTATGAGGAAGAGAAGACAGAGAGTAGGCGAACGTGCGAACAGTATGTATGAACAGCGTAACAATTATGGCGCAGGAAGACCTTCTTACGGCAACATCCGTGGCGGTGGTAATAACAATAATAACAACCGTCCGCAGCAGCGCCGCACGAACAACTACAACCCGAACGCCAAGTACAACTTCCAGAAACAGCTGAAGTATAAGGAAGTGTTGGCAGACCCTAACGAACCTATCCGTCTGAACAAATTCTTGGCTAATGCCGGGGTATGCTCGCGCCGTGAGGCAGACGAGTACATAACAGCCGGAGCAGTGAAGGTTAACGACGTTGTCGTCACCGAGCTGGGTACGAAGATAACCCGTCAGGACAAGGTTGAGTTTGGCGGCAAACAGGTGCAGATAGAGAGCAAGGTGTATATCGTGTTGAACAAGCCGAAGAACTGTGTAACTACGTCCGACGACCCGCAGGAACGTCTCACCGTTATGAAACTGGTGAAGAACGCTTGCCAGGAGCGTATCTATCCGGTAGGTCGTCTCGACCGTAACACAACAGGTGTATTGCTTCTTACGAACGACGGTGACCTGGCTGCGAAGCTGACCCACCCTGCGTTCAAGAAGAAGAAGATCTATCACGTTTGGTTAGATAAGGATGTGGCAGTTGAGGATATGGAAAAGATTGCCGAAGGAATAGAGCTGGAAGACGGCGAGATTCATGCAGATGCCATCAGCTATGCCAGCGAAGACGACAAGAAGCAGGTAGGTATCGAAATCCATTCGGGACGCAACCGCATCGTGCGTCGTATCTTCGAGACGTTGGGATACCGCGTGGTAAAACTGGATCGTGTGTACTTTGCCGGACTTACCAAGAAGAACCTCGGACGCGGCAAGTGGCGTTATCTGGACGAACGTGAGGTGAACGCCCTGCGGATGGGTGCTTTCGAGTAATACAGCGATTATCTAAGAATAACATATAGAAATGGAAACAATTACGAGAACAAAGATTGTAGACCTGCTGAAAAGCGAAGCCTACGGCACGACTGTCAACGTAAAGGGTTGGGTTCGTACCCGCCGAGGAAGCAAGTCGGTCAGTTTTATCGCGCTCAACGATGGCTCTACAATAAATAATGTTCAGATTGTTGTGAATGTGGCAAAGCTGGGCGAAGAGTTTCTCAAACCTATTACCACCGGTGCATGTATCAGTGTAAACGGCACGCTGGTGAAGTCGCAGGGACAGGGACAGACGGTGGAGATTCAGGCTACGGATATTCAAATCTACGGCACTGCCGACCCTGCCACCTATCCGCTGCAGAAGAAAGGACATTCGCTTGAGTTCCTTCGCGAGATAGCGCACCTGCGCCCCCGTACCAACACGTTCGGCGCAGTGTTTCGCATACGTCACAACATGGCAATAGCCATTCACAAGTTCTTTCACGAGAGAGGTTTCTTCTACTTCCATACGCCTATCATCACAGCTTCGGACTGCGAAGGCGCGGGGCAGATGTTTCAGGTGACAACCCTGAACCTCTACGACTTGAAGAAAGACGAGAACGGCTCCATCATCTACGACGACGACTTCTTCGGGAAGCAGGCGAGCCTGACAGTGTCGGGTCAGCTGGAAGGAGAGCTGGCGGCTATGTCGCTGGGCGCAATCTACACGTTCGGACCGACGTTCCGTGCAGAGAACTCCAACACTCCGCGGCATTTGGCAGAGTTTTGGATGATTGAGCCGGAGGTGGCGTTCGCCGACCTGCAGGAGCTGATGGACTTGGAAGAAGTGTTTATCAAATACTGCGTGCAGTGGGCATTAGACAACTGCATGGATGATATACAGTTCCTCAACGACCACTTCGACAAAGGCTTGATTGAACGCCTGCAACAGGTGGTGGAAACCGATTTTGTGCGTCTGCCCTACACCGAGGGCGTGAAGATACTCGAAGACGCCATTGCCAAAGGGCAGAAGTTTGAATTCCCCGTCTATTGGGGGTGCGACCTTGCCAGCGAGCACGAACGCTACCTGGTGGAGCAGCATTTCCGCAAGCCGGTCATCATGACAGACTATCCGAAGGAAATCAAGGCTTTCTATATGAAGCAGAACGCCGACGGGAAGACGGTTCAGGGAACGGATGTGTTGTTCCCGCAGATCGGCGAGATTATCGGCGGAAGCGTGCGCGAGGAAAACTACGACAAGCTGATGGCGCGTATCACCGAGCTTAACATCCCGATGAAGGACATGTGGTGGTATCTCGATACACGCCGCTTCGGCACAGCCCCCCATGCGGGCTTCGGTTTGGGTTTCGAGCGGTTGCTCCTGTTCGTGACGGGCATGACAAACATCCGCGACGTGATCCCGTTCCCAAGAACTCCAAACAACGCTGATTTCTAAAACATAGAACCAACGGATTAAACAACGAGGGGCATGTCGAAAGAACGGCGTGTCCCTTTTTTATTGTATGCTCGGCATGAGCATTGTCTAACGGGAAATTCCGGTAGCGGGAATTACATAGTCCGGGTGCAAGGGTGTTCATCAATCTGAAGGAAGAAGATATTCCCGAATTGATATAACGCTACGCATCATTTTGGTTAAAGAAA
>CAVJTV010000158.1:0-4689 GCA_963652435.1 Desulfovibrionaceae bacterium
CATCGGCATAACCGATGCGCCCAAGATCGTGAAAAGTAAAACTCTTCATATTTTATCAGACTGCTATTGCTTTTTCCACAGACGCGTCATGTCTTCAAGAGTCTTGCCCTTCGTCTCGGGAACGAGCTTCCATACGAAGACGGCAGCCACTATGCAGATGATGCCATAAAGGGCATAAGCGAAGATATGACCGAAGCCGTCGCCCGGCGTCAGCTCCATCTCATACATCGGGACGAATGTTGAGCTGACGATAAAATTGAACACCCACTGGAACGCCACGGCAATAGCAACAGCACCTCCGCGTATTGTGTTAGGAAATATTTCCGCGATGAGAACCCAACATATCGGCCCCCATGAGAACATGAAACATGCGGCGTAAACCATGATGGACACGATCTGAAACATTCCGCTCCATGCAAAGGCATTGCTGAGGGCGAAGCTCAAGGCTCCTGCCGCCATACCCAGCGAACCGAAGATGAGCAACGGTTTGCGACCGAACTTATCGACGGTGAACACAGCTACGAGCGTAAACGAGATATTGACAACGCCCATGATGACCGTGCGCAGCATAGGGTCGCCGGCACCCACCGACTCGAAGATACGCGGAGCATAATAGAGCACGGCGTTGATGCCCACTGCCTGCTGGAAGACCGAAAGCATTATACCGATGAAGATGACAAGGAAACCGTAGGTGAGGAGCTTCTCTTTCTTCTCTTCCACCGTACTCTTGATTTCGGCAAGAATGCTTTTTGCTTCTTCCGAGCCATTGATACGCGTGAGCACACGCAGAGCTTTATCTTCCTTCCCTATCATTGTAAGATAACGCGGCGTCTCCGGCACAAGCATGATAAGGATTGTGAAGAGCCCTGCAGGGTACGCTTCGCTGACGAACATTTCGCGCCACCCCGTCTCCATTGTCCAGCGTGCAAAGTCTGGGTAAGTCTCCTTGGCATATTGCACGATGAGGTAGCTGACGAAGTACACCACGAGCTGCCCGAAGATTATGGCAAACTGATTCCACGACACGAGCATACCGCGGATGCGGCTCGGCGCAATCTCGCCGATATACATTGGGCATATGGCAGAAGCAAGTCCCACGCCCACACCGCCAAGCACACGGTAGAAGTTGAAGGCAACAAGCAACGACATTGTCGGTTTGCCGTATTCATAGAAAAGGAACTCCGGATACCATGAGCCGAGAGCAGAGAGGAAGAACATAATGCCGGCACATACCAATGCTTTCTTTCGTCCGAGACGGTCGGCAAAAAGACCTGACAACGCGCTACCGATAATACATCCGATAAGCGCACTCGACGAGGTTATGCCGTGCAGGACTTTAGTGTATTCAAAGTCGGTTGCCGCCTCGAAAAACTTCTGGAGCCCTCCTTCGGCACCCGAGATTACTGCCGTATCATATCCGAACAGCAACCCTCCGAGGGTAGCAACAAGGGTGACACCTAAAATATAAAAACTATTGCTTTTCATTTCTATCAGACTAAAAAACAGAGAGCGACTTCCTGAGGTTTGGAAGTCGCTCTTTGTTAAACTAAAAATTAAATGTATAGATTGACAATCGTTTCATACAACTCCTGCTTGCCGCTGATCTGCTTCGGCTCGCCGTCGCGGAGAGCAATCTTGTGCAGGTCTTCGAGTGTCAGCTTGCCGTCTTCGAAAGCTTTTCCTTCGCCGCTGTCGAAACTTGCGTAACGCTCTGCGCGCATCTTCTTATAGTCTGAGTGTTCAAGGATGGCTGCTGCTGTTATCAAGCCACGAGCAAAGGCATCCATACCGCTGATATGAGCGATGAAGATGTCTTCAAGGTCTGTGGAGTTACGACGGGTCTTTGCGTCGAAGTTCGTTCCGCCGGTCGTCAAGCCACCGCCCTGAAGGATAACCAGCCAAGCCTGTGTCAGCTCGTAGATGTCGATTGGGAACTGGTCCGTATCCCAACCGTTCTGATAGTCTCCACGGTTTGCGTCGATGCTGCAAAGCATACCTGCGTCGGCAGCTGCCTGCAGTTCGTGCTCGAACGTGTGACCTGCCAAAGTAGCGTGGTTCACTTCGATGTTTATAGCGAAGTCTTTATCCAAACCATAGTGGCGCAGGAAGCCGATGACTGTTTCCGTATCTACGTCGTATTGATGTTTTGTTGGTTCCATAGGCTTCGGCTCAATAAGGAACGTACCCTTGAAACCGTTCTTGCGACCGTAGTCGCGTGCTATGGTCAGCATCATTGCAAGATGATCTTTCTCACGTTTCATGTCGGTGTTAAGAAGGCTCATATAACCTTCGCGACCGCCCCAAAACACGTAGTTTTCGCCACCGAGTGCAATACATGCATCGATTGCATTCTTGATCTGCACGCCGGCACAGGCAACTGTCGGGAAGTACGGATTGGTTGCCGCACCGTTCATATAACGTTTGTGTCCGAATACGTTTGCTGTAGACCACAACAACTTCTTTCCTGTTGCCTGCTGCAAACCTTTCGCATGTTCAACCATCGTATGCAGGTCTTTTTCAAACTCTGCCAGCGTAGGAGCCTCGTCAACCACGTCGACATCATGGAAACAATAGTAAGGGATGCTACACTTGGTCATAAACTCGAAAGCAGCATCCATCTTGTGCTTTGCACGGCTGATGCGGTCGCTGTCTGTGTTCCAAGGAAACTTTTTCGTTCCGCCGCCAAACTGGTCGCCGCCTTCGGCACACAGTGTATGCCAATAAGCCATGGCAAAACGCAGATGGTCTTTCAACGTTTTACCCATAACCACTCTGTTCTCATCATAATAATGGAACGCCATAGGGTTCTTAGAGTCTTTTCCCTCAAACTGAATCTTTCCTATCCCGGGAAAGAATTCCTTTTCACCTTTATAAAAGTCCATACAATAAAAGTTTAATGATTTATACTTAGTGTACTCTCTCAATCGTTCATCAATGTTTCCAGACGTTCTTTCCAAACGCTGTATGCTGCGCAGTATTTGTCTGCCTTCAATCCGTCGGGTTCGATCACGTCGATTTTCTTCAGTGAGGCAAACGCTTCTTCTGCCGAGCTGTAGATGCCGGCACCTATTCCTGCGCCCTTGGCAGCTCCGACAGCTCCGTTGGTATCATAAAGTTCGATTACTGCGCCCGTCACGCCCGATAGCGTATCTCGGAATATCGGACTGAGGAACATATTCGCACTCCCTGCACGGATAACGCTTATGTCGATGCCCATCTCGTTCATGATATCCATACCATACTTGAAAGCGAAGACAATCCCTTCCTGTGCGGCGCGGGCAACGTGCGCTTTGCCGTGGATGTTGAAGTTAAGCCCGTGCACGGAGCAGTCTATCTGTTTGTTTTGCAACATACGCTCTGCCCCGTTGCCGAACGGCAGGATGGAAAGTCCCTCGGATCCGATCGGCGCAGTTGCTGCCAAATCGTTGAGCTGCGGATAGCTGATGCCTTCCGGAGCAACATTCCTCTTCACCCACGAGTTAAGAATGCCGACGCCATTGATACAAAGCAGCACACCGAGGCGGGTCTGCTCCGAAGAATGGTTCACGTGGGCAAAAGTGTTCACCCTCGACAACGTATCGTAGTTCACATTCCCATTGACACCATACACAACGCCGGAAGTGCCGCCCGTGGCAGCAATCTCGCCCGGATTAAGCACATTCAGCGAAAGGGCATTGTTCGGCTGGTCGCCTGCGCGGTAGGTCACGGGCGTTCCCTTCTTCAGACCCAGCTCCGTTGCAACAGAACCGAGCAGCTCGCCCTGCATACCGAACGTCGGACGTATCTCCGGTATCATATCCTTACTGAACCCGAAATACTTCATCAACTCTTCGGAAACAGCCCCGTTCTTGAAGTCCCAGAAGATACCTTCCGAAAGACCCGAGACGGTGGTTGCCGCTTCGCCCGTCATACGCATCGCGATAAAGTCGCCGGGCAACATAAACTTATAAACAGACCCGAACACCTCCGGCTCGAACTCTTTCACCCATGCGAGCTTTGCCGCAGTGAAGTTGCCAGGGGAATTAAGAAGATGCGACAGGCACTCTTTCTCGCCGATGCTCTTGAAAGCACGGTCGCCATACGCGACGGCGCGGCTGTCGCACCATATAATCGATGGACGCAGCACCTCCAGCTTTTTGTCCACCAAAACAAGCCCATGCATCTGATAAGAGATACCGATGGCGCGAATATCCGTTCCGGAAATGCCGGCATCGGCAACGGCTCCTTTTATGGCTTCTTTCAGATAACGCCACCAATCTTCCGGTTCTTGCTCTGCCCATCCGGGCTTTACCGCCTTTATAGGCGCCTCTTCTTTGGGAAAGAAATCGGAACCAACCGTCAGCCCCGAAACAGCATCCACAACAGATGCTTTCACTGAAGAGCTACCAATGTCACAACCTAATAAATACATATTCTTCGATTTGTTTGCCGTATCGGGGATACACGCGAAAAGAGTCTTTTTCAGCCTTTTACCTGTGTTCTCATGATACTTTTCGTTAAACCATCGCAAATGTAAACATTTTTCCTGCGGGCAAAATCTTTTCCTGCTTTATAATTTAGAAAGTCGACTTTCTAATCCCGCTGAACCTGCGGCGAAGGAAAAAAGGAGCTTTTCTTGTTCCGCTGGACCTGCGGCGAAGGAAAAAAAGAGCTTTTCTTGTTCCGCTGGACTTCAGCGAAGGGAAAAAA
>CAVJTV010000159.1:0-4522 GCA_963652435.1 Desulfovibrionaceae bacterium
AGGGTTTTGATCGGTGTTTTTTCCTTCATGTAAATTGCATGAGGGTTTTGATCGGCGTTTTTTCTTTCATGCAAATTGCATGAGGGTTTTGATCGGTGTTTTTTCCTTCATGCAAATTGCATGAGGGTTTTGATCGGTGTTTTTTCCTTCATGTAAATTGCATGAGGGTTTTGATCGGTGTTTTTTCTTTCATGCAAATTGCATGAGGGTTTTGCACGTGCAATCTTGCCGTTACGAAAACTGCATAAATCCCGAAAACAGACGACAATGCCTTCCCTCCGCTGTCATGGCGGCTCTTTGTGGAAAGCACTGCCCCAAGCCCATGTCATGGCGAACCCTGAGTCCCCATCTCATACTAAGCGTTGAACATTCTTTTTGTTTCACCGTCACTCTTTGCCTTCATAAAAACTCATATCGGAGCTGTCACCGCAGGCTTCAACGTCAAAGCCCTTCGCTTATATGTAAACATACGTGCCGGCAGGTGGCAACGGGAGGTTCGAACCTTTCTTTTTTAGCCGTCCATTTGTCAGTCCAATCTTCTACCATGACGCAGCCGGCCGGCTCGTATCAGTGGAACGACTGTTAAAAGGAAACTTTGCTTTGCACGGTACGGTTAAGTGCGGTTAAGCCCATATATATCGCAGTTAAAAGAGATGAAAAACGAATGACAGATAAAATAACAGCATGCTTTTTGAGTTTCCTTTGTCGGAAGAAAAACCGAAAGGAAAGTGTTAAATTTAAATGTTTGATAAAGTAGAAATGAATATGAAAACAATGTGGAAAAGTGCGCTGAGTGTTGTTTTTGTGGCTGTTGTGAGTGCAGGTGCTGCGGTCGGGACGAGTGCTTATCTTATGAACAACAATCATGTCGGGCATAATGCCTCGGGCTCGGCAACGGCAAACGCCTTCGACCAGCTTTACAGGCTGACAGGTGTGAATACCGTGGCAGCAGAGAATACGGATTTTACCGCAGCAGCGGAAAGCACGGTGCACGGTGTGGTGCATATCAAGGCGACGACAAATGCCAAGCAGTCTGCCGGCGATGGCAGTGGGCAGTATGTCGATCCGTTTGAGTATTTCTTCGGCTTCGGAAACCGTGGTGGCTTTCAGCGTCCGCAGCAGCAGCCCCGTGTAGGTGCCGGTTCGGGCGTTATCATATCTACGGATGGATATATCATCACGAACAACCACGTGATCGACGGTGCAGACGAGCTGGAGGTAACGCTTAACGATAACCGTAAGTTTCCAGCTAAGCTGATAGGCACCGACCCGTCTACGGACATCGCGCTGATTAAGGTGGAAGCCAAGGATCTGCCGACAATCCCGTTCGGCGACTCTGAGAAGCTGAAAGTGGGAGAGTGGGTGCTGGCAGTTGGTAACCCGTTCAATCTGACATCGACGGTGACCGCCGGTATCGTGAGTGCGAAAGGTCGTAGCATATCCATGTCGGGAGAGAAAAAGATAGAATCATTTATCCAGACGGATGCTGCCGTTAACCCTGGTAACAGTGGGGGGGCATTGGTGAACACGAAAGGAGAGCTGGTGGGTATCAACACTGCCATCTACTCCGAGACGGGCAACTTCACGGGATATTCCTTCGCTGTGCCTATCAGTATTGCCGGTAAGGTGGCAAGCGATTTGAAGCAGTATGGCACTGTGCAGCGTGCTGTCCTCGGAGTGCTGATGATGAGTGTGGGCGATATTGCCGACAACCTGAGCAACCCGAACATAAATGATGAATACAAGAAAGAACTGAATGAACTGAAGTCGAAGATTAAGGTCTCTGAGGGTGCGTGCGTGTCAGATTTCTCGGAAAGAAGTTCTGCGAAAGAGGCGGGCATAGAGAGAGGCGATGTCATTACGGCAGTCAATGGCGTGAAGATTAAAACGGCGAATGCCCTTCAGGAACAGATCAGCAAGTATCGCCCGGGTGATAAGGTACAGGTTACGGTAGACCGTGGTGGCAGCAGCAAGACATTCAATGTGGAGCTTCGTAATGCTCAGGGCGGCACGTCTGTTGTGAAGAGTGCGGGCGAGAGTAGTGCCGACGTTCTTGGTGCCGCCTTCAAGGCTCTGACGGATAAACAGAAACGTGAGCTTGGCGTAAGCTATGGCATTGAGGTTACCGGACTGTTGAAAGGCAAACTGAGAGATGCCGGTATTCAGAAAGGTTTCATTATCATGATTGTCAACGACCAGAAGATCTCTTCGCCCGAACAGCTGGAGAAGCTCGTGGATAAAGTCTTGAAGGGAAATACCGACGACCGCTATATCGTTGTGAAAGGCTTTTACCCGAACGGTCGAACAAAAGTGTACGCTATCGATTTGTCTGAGTAACACATAGGTAAACTATTAAATATATATAATTGGTCGGGCGTGGGGCGAGCCCGATCAATTATGTTTGAGAAAATAACATTACTTTCGCGCCTCGATATTCTCAAAAGGATCATTTGATGAGACAATTAAAGATTACAAAGTCCATTACCAACCGCGAGAGCGCGTCGCTGGATAAGTATCTTCAAGAAATCGGTCGTGAAGACCTTATTACGGTAGAAGAGGAAGTGGAACTGGCGCAGGCAATTAAGAAAGGCGACCGGAAAGCATTGGAAAAGTTGACGAGAGCAAACCTGCGTTTTGTCGTTTCGGTGGCAAAACAGTATCAGAATCAAGGGCTGAGTCTGCCCGACCTTATCAACGAAGGAAACCTTGGGCTTATCAAGGCTGCTGAGAAGTTCGACGAGACTCGTGGGTTCAAGTTTATTTCTTATGCTGTATGGTGGATTCGTCAGTCTATTTTGCAGGCTTTGGCAGAGCAGTCGAGAATTGTTCGTCTCCCGTTGAACCAGGTCGGTTCGCTAAACAAAATAAGCAAGGCGTTTTCTAAGTTCGAGCAAGAGCACGAGCGTAAACCATCTCCCGAAGAGTTGGCAGAGGAGTTGGATGTACCTGTGGAAAAGATTTCAGATACATTGAAAGTCTCCGGAAAGCATATTTCCGTGGATGCTCCGTTTGTGGAAGGTGAGGACAACAGCCTTTTGGATGTGCTTGTGAACGATGATGCTCCTATTGCAGACCGTTCGTTGATGAACGAGTCGTTGGCAAAAGAGATCGACCGCGCGCTTGCCACACTTACCGAAAGAGAATGCGAGATTATCAAGATGTTTTTCGGTATCGGCTGTCAGGAGATGACGTTGGAAGAGATTGGCGACAAATTCGGACTTACTCGTGAGCGTGTTCGCCAAATCAAGGAGAAAGCTATCAGAAGATTGAGAGTAGGCGCGCGTAGCAAACTCCTCAAATCGTACTTGGGTTAATCCCCCGCATAATATTTGCCCAGTCTTTTGCCAGGCTTGCCATGTCCGGATATAACAGGTCAGCACCTGCCTCCAGCAAATCCATATCGGATAGAGGACCGGTGTTGACGGCTATTGTGAAGATACCGGCAGCAACGCCGGCTTCAACGCCCATGGGCGCGTTTTCCACGACAAGGGCTTCGCAGGCTTCAACGCCTGCTTTTTTTAATCCCATCAGATAAGGCTCGGGGTTGGGTTTGCCGTATTTGACATCGAAGGCGGTCACCATCTTTTCGCGGGTGAAATATCCGGGGTATGTATGCTCCAGCTTATCTATAAGGCTGTGTTGCCCAGAACCGGTGACAACAAGCGTCTGTAATCCGAACGACTTAGCCTGTGCCAAGACTTCTGCTGCACCCTCCATTGCCTCGCCGTCATTATATCGGCTGAAAAGCATCGATTTCTCCTCGTATATCTCTTTCTTTTCCTCCTCGGTGGCGTCACGATGAAAGGTTTTCTGATATAACTTATTGATTGTGCTGTCGCCGGTGCACCCCTCGTATCTGTAGAAGTCTTTCTCTTCCGATTGGAGATGATGGCGCATAGCCGTCTCGTGCCAAGCCCGCGCATGGAAACGCATGGAATCATATAACACACCATCCATATCGAAAAGTACAGCCTTCGGTGAAATAGCCTTCTGCTTTGTCCGTAGCAGATAACGGTTGATTGCTTCTTCTATATGTCTATTCATACAATACGTATCTGCGTGCAAAATTACGAAAATCCCTGTCATGGCGGACCTGGATTCCCACCCCTTGTTGTTAGCACTGCATTCCAGTTGCAAGCACTGCTCTAAACGGCTTGTACCTTATTGTACATATATGCACCCCAAAATAACTGTCATTCCGCGCCCCGACGTGGAATCTCATCCTCCACGATGCCACTGTGCTTGTCTGGCAAACAAAAGAATGTTCAACGTTTAGTATGAGATGGGGACGACGGTCCGCCATGACAGCGACGGGGGACACAGTGCTTGCGTTTGGGAGATCCCGCATTGAGTGTGGGATGACATCTTGGGCGTGCAGAATGACATAAAAGGCCGGCGCGGTATAATTGTATCCGTGACAAAGAGTCGAAACCACTTGGTTTATGTCTTTACGTCTGTTACAATCATGCTGTGGGACGCCACAGTGTCTTTGCCACCGTTACAATAATGCTGTGGGCTGCCG
>CAVJTV010000160.1:0-4475 GCA_963652435.1 Desulfovibrionaceae bacterium
CTTCATCTGGCGGAGCTTCTCTTTTGTGGATACGCCGAACTTCTGCTCCTCGTCGATGATGAGCAGCCCAAGGTCTTTGAACTTGACATCCTTGCCGACGATGCGGTGTGTGCCGATAAGGATGTTTATCTCTCCGTCGGCAATCTCCTTGAGCGTTGCTTTTATCTGTGCCGTCGTCTTTGCTCGGCTGATGTAGTCGATGCGGCAGGGGAAATCTTTCAACCGCTCGGAGAAAGTCTGGAAATGTTGGAAGGCAAGCACCGTCGTAGGCACCAGCACTGCCACCTGCTTATTGTCCGACACTGCCTTGAAAGCTGCACGTATTGCCACTTCGGTTTTGCCGAACCCCACGTCGCCGCAAATCAAGCGGTCCATCGGGCGTGTGCTTTCCATGTCTTTCTTTACATCATTAGTCGCCTTCATTTGGTCGGGAGTGTCTTCGTAGATGAAACTCGCCTCCAGCTCGTGCTGCAGGAAGCTGTCGGGAGAGTAGGCATAACCCATCTCTTTCTTACGTTGTGCATAAAGGAGAATAAGGTCGCGGGCAATGTCCTTGACCTTCTTCTTGGTCTTTTCCTTCATCTTCTCCCACGCGCCGGAGCCCAGCCTGCTCAGCTTCGGAGGCTCGCCGTTGTCTTTCCCCTTGTATTTCGACAACTTGTGCAGCGAGTGTATGCTGACGAATATGATGTCGTTGTTCTGATATATCAGCTTGACTGCTTCTTGCATCTTACCGTTCATCTCGGTACGCACCAGCCCGCCGAACTGCCCTATGCCGTGGTCGATATGAACTATGTAGTCGCCGATGCTGAATTGATTCAGCTCCTTCAGCGAGAGCGCGATCTTTCCGCTTCGTGCCTTCTCGCTTTTCAGATTGAACTTATGGAAACGGTCGAATATCTGGTGGTCGGTAAAGAGGCAGATGCGCAGTGTTTCGTCGGCAAACCCTCCGTGTATCGTCTTGTTGACCGGAGTGAAAGGAATGTTTTCGCCACGGTCTTCGAATATGGTTCGAATGCGCGTTGCCTGCTTTTCAACATCGCTCAGTATATACAGTGTATAGCCGCCGTCGAGATATCTGTGGAACGACTCGCCTACAAGGTCGAAATTCTTGTGATAGATGGGTTGCGTCTCTGTGTGGAACTCGATGGTTGCATTTGCCACGCCGGTAGGACGTGCTCCGAAATGTATCCTGCGAAAGTTTATCACCATGCGCATAAACTCTTCGCCAGGCACCAGTCTGCTCCGCATATCGTCGATGTCGGCAAACGACTCTTCGTCGCCGATCACTGGCGTATCATCCCACAGGCTCGCGATACGTTCCCCAGCCCAAGACAGATCTTCCGTGGCAATCAAAGTATTATCCGGCAGCAGATTCAACAGTTGTGTGCTTGTCAATCCTCCGCGGCTTATCTTCGGAACAATGTTTATGCTCGTCAACTTGTCTTTCGATAGCTGCGTATCCACATCGAACGAGCGTATCGTCTCCACATCGTTTCCGAAGAAGTCGATGCGGTAGGGAAACTCGCAGGAAAAGGAAAACACATCGAGGATACTGCCACGTATGGCATATTGCCCGGGTTCGTACACATAATCGACTTGCGTGAATCCATATTCATCGAGCACGTCGGACACGAACATACTGTCTATCTTCTCGCCGACACTGATCTTCAGTGTGTTTTGCTCCAGATCTTTGCGCGAGACAACTTTCTCTGCCAACGCATCGGGGTAGGTGACAATTACAAACGGATTATCCCCGCTTTGAAGCATACTCAGCACCTCTGTGCGAAGAATCTCGTTTGCTGCATCCACGTGCCCGTATTTGATGGCTCGTCGGTATGCCGACGGGAAGAAATAGATGCCTTCCCCACCGGTCAGCTGCATTAGGTCGTGGTAGAAGTAACCAGCTTCGTCCAAATCGTTAAGTACACACACGTAGCTTCCCGCCCTTTTCGAAAAAAGAGAAGCTATCACCATTGCTGCGCCCGAACCGTTGAGTCCTTTGAGAAAGATATTGTTCCGTTCTTTCTCATCTTTTAGAAGTGTATTTAATGCGGTTATCCGTGGATGGGCAGCAAATATCCTCAGTAATTCCTTTACATCCATTACGCCGCAAAGGTAGGCTTTTTACCATGAAACAATCGGTCCTTTTGCCTGAAAGGGTCGGTCGTTTTGCCTGAAAGGGTCGGTCCTTTTGCCTAAAAGGGTCGGTCCTTTTGCCCGAAAGGGTCGGTCGTTTTGCCCAAAAGGGTCGGTCCTTTTGCCTGAAAGGGTCGACCCCTTAAAAACCGAGGTTCGGCTCTTTTGCCCAAAAGAGCCGATTGTCGACAGAAACAAATAAAATGTATACATTCGCGACCGGTAATAAAAACACGAGATTATGTCAGATAGTATTGTTATCATCCCAACTTACAACGAGAAAGAAAACGCAGAGAATATCATTCGTGCGGTGTTTTCTTTGGAGAAGGATTTTCATATCCTGATTATCGACGACGGCTCTCCCGACGGGACGGCGGATATTGTGAAACGTTTGCAAAGGGAGTTTCCCGAGCGTCTTTTCCTTGTCGAAAGGCAGGGGAAACAGGGGCTGGGCACTGCCTATATATGCGGCTTCAAGTGGGCAGTCGAGCATAAATACGATTTCGTCTTTGAGATGGATGCCGACTTCAGCCACAATCCCGGCGACCTCCCGAAGCTATATGCCGCATGCACGGAAGGTGGAGGCGACGTTGCAATAGGCTCGCGCTATTGCAACGGGGTGAACGTGGTGAACTGGCCGCTCGGACGCGTGCTTATGTCGTACTTCGCCTCGGTGTATGTCCGTTTCGTCACGGGAATGAAGATACAGGATACTACGGCAGGTTTCAAATGCTATCGCAGGGAAGTGCTCGAGACAATCGACCTCGACCGCGTCCATTTCAAGGGATATGCCTTTCAGATAGAGATGAAGTTTACGGCATACAAATGCGGCTTCCGCCTGGTAGAAGTGCCTATCATCTTTGTCAACCGCGTGCTGGGAGAGTCGAAGATGAACTCTTCCATCTTTGGCGAAGCACTGTTTGGTGTGCTCAAGTTGAAATGGTGGAGCCTATTCCGTAAGTATCCACAGAAAAAGCAGTGACGCGATGTGTACGACGCTGATAAAGAATGCCCGCATAATAAACGAGGGGCGTAGGTTCGATGGGGCTGTGCTCATCGACGGAGACAAGATAGCGGGGGTTTATGAAGGCAACTCTCCCGAGACGGTCTCTGCCGTTCGGGTGATTGATGCCGGAGGTAAGATGTTGCTCCCTGGGGTCATCGACGATCAAGTGCATTTCCGCGAGCCTGGGCTCACGCACAAGGGCGACATTGCCAGCGAGAGCCGTGCTGCCGTTGCCGGTGGCGTAACGAGCTTTATGGATATGCCGAACACCAATCCGCAGACAACAACCATCGATGCACTCATGTGGAAGCTGCAACGTGGTGCGGAGACATCCGTAGCAAACTATTCGTTTTTCTTCGGGGGTACGAACGACAACATGGACGAGGTCCGGAAGCTCGACCGCAGCCGTGTGCCCGGGCTGAAACTCTTTCTCGGCTCGTCGACGGGGAATATGCTGGTCGATAGAAAGGAAAGTTTGGAGCGTTTCTTTGGCGAAACGGATATGTTGATTGCCATTCATGCGGAGAAAGAAGAAATCATCAGACGCAACAGAGCATATTATACGGAGAAGTATGGCGAAGACCTCGACGTATCCTTCCATAGCAAGATACGGAGCGAAGAAGCCTGCTACGCGAGCTCGTCCGAAGCGGTGGAGCTTGCAGTGCGTCTTGGCACGCGTCTGCACATTCTGCATCTCTCCACGGCAAAGGAACTTTCGCTGCTGAACGGTGCGATTCCACTTCGCGAAAAGAAAATTACAGGTGAGGTTTGCGTGCATCATCTTTGGTTTTCCGACGGTGACTATGTTCGGTATGGTAACCGCATAAAGTGGAATCCTTCCATCAAGACGGAAAGAGATCGTGCAGCCCTTCGCCGTGCCGTCGGCGATGATACCATTGATGTGGTGGCAACAGACCATGCTCCGCACCTGCCCGAAGAGAAAGAGGGCAGTTGCCTGAAGGCTGCTTCCGGCGGACCGCTGGTGCAACACTCGTTGGTGTGTATGCTGGAGATGGCATCAGAGGGATGCTTCACGTATGAGAAAGTGGTGGAAAAGATGGCACATGCGCCCGCCGAGTTGTATCATATCGACCGCCGTGGTTATATCCGCCCGGGCTATTATGCCGACCTTGTCATTGTCGACCCCAATCAGACGTGGACTGTCGCACCCGACAACATACTGTATAAGTGCGGATGGTCGCCGTTCGAGGGCGTAACATTTCATCATAAAGTCACGCAAACCTTCGTTGGCGGACAGCTTGTGTACGACAACGGCATCATTGATGACAGTGTTCGTGGCGCAGAACTGCGTTATCTTTGAGTAGTTTAC
>CAVJTV010000161.1:0-4471 GCA_963652435.1 Desulfovibrionaceae bacterium
CTTATTACGTAAAAGCGAAGTCCCACCGTGGTACGCATCGTTGAGAGGCGTGGTGGGATTTGTTGCTGTACTTCTTAGTGACGAAACAATGTCCAATTTGAAGCGAGTTGTTCTTACTAACCTTTCTTGATAATCACCATTATGTTTAATGACTTTTGTCGTGGTTAGCCGCAGATAGGTTTGTTGTACTGGTTTGTTTTCTCGTTATTTGTCTCTTGAAGATAGAAATGCCATCTTCTAAGATGTTCAGGACTTTGCAGGGTTTGTGTTTCTTATCTGCATTTTACGGTTACATTTCATTTTGTGCGGACTTTGTTTGTATTTGCGACTGTTTGCGCCGTAAATGCGCAAAAACGCTTACTTGTATCAATTTTTATCGTAACTTCGCGACGTTTATGCTACTTCGAACGAATGAAGCGGCAAACGTATAGGCAACAATCATTTTATCAATAGTATGAAAAGAGACAAAATTATTTTCGACATCATTGAGAAAGAGCATCAGCGTCAGCTAAAAGGTATTGAGCTGATTGCTTCGGAGAACTTTGTGAGTGACCAAGTGATGCAAGCCATGGGAAGCTGTTTAACCAATAAATATGCCGAAGGGTATCCGGGCAAACGCTATTATGGCGGTTGTGAAGTGGTGGATGAAGGCGAAACAGTTGCTATCAAAAGGCTGAAACAGATTTTCAACGCAGAATGGGCAAACGTGCAACCCCACTCAGGGGCTCAGGCAAATGCCGCAGTGCTTCTGGCAGTTCTCAATCCCGGAGATACGTTCCTCGGATTGAACTTGGCTCATGGCGGTCACCTCTCCCACGGTTCGTCTGTGAACAGTTCGGGTATTCTTTACCGTGCAACGGGGTATAACGTAAAAGAAGATACAGGGCGCGTGGATTACGACCAAATGGAAGAAGTTGCCCTTCGCGAGAAACCGAAACTGATTATCGGAGGTGGGTCTGCCTACTCCCGCGAATGGGATTACAAGCGTATGAGGGCGATTGCAGACAAGGTGGGCGCGCTTCTGATGATCGACATGGCGCATCCCGCAGGGCTGATTGCTGCCGGACTGCTGAACAATCCGCTGGAGTATGCACACATCGTAACTTCGACGACGCACAAGACACTGCGCGGTCCGCGTGGAGGTATCATCCTTCTGGGTAAGGACTTCGAGAACCCGTGGGGCAAGAAGACACCTAAGGGAGAAGTCAAAAAGATGTCACAACTGCTCGACTCTGCCGTGTTCCCTGGAATTCAGGGCGGTCCGTTGGAGCATGTGATTGCTGCCAAGGCAGTAGCCTTCGGCGAAGCTCTCGAGCCGGAATACAAAACCTACCAGAAGCAGGTGAAAACAAACGCAGCAACCATGGCGAAGGCTTTCATCGACAAGGGATACAAGATTATCTCGGGCGGTACGGATAACCATAGTATGCTTATCGATTTGCGCAAGAAATTCCCCGATCTGACGGGCAAGGTGGCAGAAAAAGCACTTGTAGCAGCCGACATTACGGTGAACAAAAACATGGTGCCGTTCGACAGCCGCTCTGCGTTCCAGACTTCGGGCATTCGCGTAGGTACGCCGGCAATCACCACTCGCGGAGCCAAAGAGCCGCTGATGGGTGAGATTGTGGAAATGATAGATACGGTCCTTTCCGCACCGGAATGCGACAAGACCATTGCCGCTGTGCGCGAGAAAGTGAACAGTATCATGAAGGAGTATCCCATTTTCGCCTGGTAAACGTTCGAAAGTATCACACAAATATCCACTCACGAACATGAAACAGCTCATATCCATGTGCGCCGGCGCAGTGCTCTGTCTGCTGGCATCGTGCGGCGGAACGCCGACACAGCAGATGCCCTACAACAAGGGTATCAACATTATCCCCATGCCGAAAGAACTGACGCAAAACGAAGGTGTTTTCACCATCGACAAGAACATGACATTGCAGGCTTCAACGCCTCAGGCGAAGGTCGTGGCAGAGTATTTCTCGTCGAAAATCAACCGTGCGACGGGCTACAATACCGCCCTCGGCGACGGAAAGGCGGCGAAAGGCGGCATCAAACTCATCATCGACAATGACATTGAGGTTAACGACGAAGGTTATACGCTGGATGTCACGACGAAGGGCGTCGCTGTGAAAGCGAAAACCCCGCAGGGGCTGTTCTACGGCATGCAGACATTCATGCAGCTCCTTCCGGCAGAGATAGAAAGTCCTGATCTTGTGCAGGGGGTAGCTTGGACGGCTCCGTGCGTCACGGTGAAAGACGAGCCTCGCTTTTCTTATCGTGGGTTTATGCTCGACCCCTGCCGACACTTCATTCCGGTGGAGAGCGTAAAGAAACAGATCGACGTATTGTCGCTCTTTAAGGTGAACACCATGCACTGGCACTTGACAGACGACCAGGGCTGGCGCGTGGAGATAAAGAAATATCCGAAACTGACCGAAGTGGGCTCGAAACGCGTCGAAGGCGACGGCGTTGAGCATAGCGGCTTCTACACGCAGGAAGAGCTGAAGGAGGTAGTGAAATATGCTGCCGACAGGTTCATCACCGTCATACCGGAGATAGAGATGCCCGGGCACGAAATGGCTGCGATAGCTGCCTATCCCGAGCTCTCGTGTAAGGGAGAGCAAGGCTCGCCGCGTACCGTTTGGGGCGTGGAGAGCATTGTGCTTTGTGCCGGCAAGGAAAGCACTTTCAAGTTCTTTGAAGACGTGATCGACGAGATTGCACCGATATTTCCGAGCGAATATTTCCATGTCGGAGGCGACGAATGCCCCAAGACAAGCTGGAAAGCCTGCCCGCTCTGCCAGAAACGTATCCGCGAAGAGGGGCTGAAGGCTACGAAAGAGCATAGTGCTGAGGAATGTCTGCAGAGCTACTTCGTGCAGAGGATGGAAAAATACTTAGCTGAGAAACACGGCAAGAAGATTATCGGATGGGATGAAATCCTGCAAGGAGGGCTTGCCCCGTCTGCCACGGTCATGTCGTGGCGTGGCGAAGAGGGCGGCATTGCTGCGGCAAACCTCGGGCACGATGCCATAATGACCCCTGGAAGCGAGGGTATGTATCTCGACAAGTATCAGGGCGACCCCAAGATAGAGCCGGTGGCTATCGGTGACTACTTTCCGCTCGAGAGGGTTTACAAGTACAACCCCCTCCCCGACACGTTGGCTAAGACGGGCAAGGCGCATCATATAAAAGGTGTCCAGTGTAATATCTGGGGTGAGTATCTGTATACCACCGACGTGATGGAGTATCGCATGTATCCGCGAATACTTGCGCTGTCGGAAATTGCATGGACCGCCCTCGACAGAAAGGACTACAAGGACTTCGAACGCAGATTGGAAAACGCCCTTGTCCGGCTCGACCAGCACGACATCAACTACCACATCCCGCAGCCGGAGCAGCCTCACGGGTCTTGCAATTTCGTGGCGTTTACGGACAAGGCAACCCTTGAGTTCAAGACTACGCGCCCCATCAAGATGGTCTACACCACCGACGGCTCGGAGCCGACACAGGAATCTGCCATCTACTCCTCTCCCATCGAGTTTACCGAGTCCGGCACGCTGAAGATCCGTTCCGTATTGCTCTCGGGCAAGATGAGCAAGGTACGCAGCATCACCGTAGAGAAGCAGACACCCGCGCCGGCAAAGGATGTGAAGGATGCGAAGCCCGGACTGGAGATGCAGGTGGCTGACGGACTGTTCCTCAAAGCCTCCGAGTTGGCACAAGTGAAGGATTGGAAGCGTTCGACGATAAAGGAACTTCGCGCTTTGACCTCCGTTGTCCCCAGCAGCGAGTCGATGAGAGGCGTAAACCAGTATGCAGCCGTGGCAACGGGCTATGTCAATATCCCCGAGGACGGTGTGTATTATGTTTCTTCCGAAAACGAAGAGGTATGGATCGACGGCAAGCTGATGATAGACAACGGTGGCGAAGTGAAGCGTTTCACGCGTCACGACACGTCTGCTGCGCTTGCGGCAGGGCTTCACGAGCTGAAGGTTGTATTTCTCGGGCACGTCATCGGCGGATGGGTATCCAACTGGAACGACGGCAGTGTGAAACTTCGCAAGTCCGATGCCACGAACTTCACCTCCATAACCCCCGAGATGCTTTCGCACTGACGAAATCGGGCTTCCGGAAAGGCGGAAGACGGGATTGAACGCTGAAAAAGGCTTTCCGGAACTCCGGAAAGCCTTTTTCAATGCTGTAAAGCCATTTCTACGAGTGTGGAAACCATTTTGCAACACTGCAAAGCCATTTCCGGAAGTCGGGAAACCATTTTGCAACACTGCAAAGCCATTTCCGGAAGTCGGGAAACCGTTTTGCAAGACTGTAAAGCCATTTCCGGAAGTCGGGAAACCGTTTTGCAAGACTGCAAAGCCATTTCCGGAAGTCGGGAAACCATTTTGCAAGACTGCAAAGCCATTTCCGGAAGTCGGGAAACCATTTTGCAACACTGCAAAGCCAT
>CAVJTV010000162.1:0-4442 GCA_963652435.1 Desulfovibrionaceae bacterium
GTTCCTAATAAACACACCGTATATAACAACGGCCCGAAGAAAAACGCTACCTTTGTGGTTGTGGCCTTCCAAGGGGTCTCGACCAACAATTACCAAGCAGTTTATGGAAAATCTGAAAGACAGAAAATGGAAAGTGCTCGAGAGCACGTATCTTCATCGCAAACCGTGGCTTACGGTGCGTAGCGAAAGGGTTGAATTGCCCAACGGCAATCAGATACCCGAGTATTTTGTGCTTGAATATCCCGACTGGATAAACGTGATTGCCCTCACGAAAGACGGGAGGTTTGTTTTTATCAGTCAGTATCGTCATGCTTTGGGAGTGACATCCTACGAGCTTTGTGCCGGCGTATGCGAGGAAGCGGACGGCAACCCGCTTGTCTCCGCCCAACGCGAGTTGATGGAAGAGACCGGCTTTGGCGGCGGCTCGTGGAGCGAATACATGGTGATATCCCCCAATCCTGGGTCGCAAAACAACCTTACGCACTGCTTCCTTGCCGTAGGCGTGGAACAGCTCAGCACCCAACATCTGGAACCCTCCGAAGACATAACGGTCCATATCCTCACAACCGATGAGGTGCTCGAACTCTTGAAAACAGACCGGATAAAACAAGCCACACACGCTGCTCCGCTTTGGAAGTATGTGGCAGAACATCATTTAATATGACAAGGAAATGACAACGAAGTATTGGCAGGAAGACATCGAGACGATGAGCCGCGAGAAGCTGAACGCTCTGCAGCTCGACCGGCTGAAACGCACCATAGAGCAAGCCGCACATTCACCTTTCTACAGCCGTGTGTTTAAGGACGGTGGCATAACGGCAGAGAGCATCCGTTCGCTCGACGATTTGAAGAAGCTCCCGTTCACAACGAAAGACGACCTGCGGGCAAACTACCCGTTCGGCATGGCTGCCATCCCCATCAAAGACTGCGTGAGGATACACTCCTCCAGTGGAACAACCGGTAACCCCACCGTGGTATTGCATTCGGCAAAAGACCTCGACCAGTGGGCAAACCAGGTGGCACGCTGCATGTATATGGTTGGTTTGCGCGACACCGATGTTTTTCAGAACACCTCGGGATATGGCATGTTTACCGGCGGACTGGGCTTTCAGTACGGGGCAGAGAGGCTCGGCGCACTGACGGTGCCTGCCGCAGCCGGCAACTCAAAGCGTCAGATTAAGTTTATCACCGACTTCGGCACGACCTGTCTGCATATCATCCCCAGCTACGCCACCCGCCTTGCGGAGGTAATGCATGAGCTGGGTATCGACCCACGCAAAGACACCAAGCTGCACACGGTGTGCATCGGTGCCGAACCTCATTCGGAAGAGCAACGCCGACGCATCGAAGAGCTACTGGGCGTGAAGGCATACAACTGCTTCGGTATGTCGGAGATGAACGGTCCGGGCGTTGCCTTCGAATGCCCGGAGCAGAACGGTCTGCATATTTGGGAAGACTATACGATTGTAGAGATAGTAGACCCCGTCACCCTTGAGCCTGTGCCCGACGGGGAGGTCGGCGAACTGGTATTGACAACCATCAACCGCGAAGCCATGCCCCTCATCCGCTACCGCACGCGCGACCTTACGCGCATCATCCCCGGCGAATGTCCTTGCGGCAGAACGCACAAACGGCTTGCCCGTTTTCAGGGGCGCAGCGACGACATGATTATCCTGAAGGGTGTCAACCTCTTCCCCATCCAGATTGAGAAGATACTGATGCAGTTCAATGAGCTTGGGAGCAATTATCTCATCTCCATCGAGACGGTAAACAACAACGACGAGATGCTGATTGAGGTGGAGCTTAGCGACCTGTTTACCGACGATTACAGCGTGCTTCAACGCCTCACCAAAGAGATAACCCGTCAGCTGAAAGACGAGCTGCTACTCACCCCTCGCCTGCGATTGGTTGCCAAAGGCTCTCTGCCCGTTCAAGACGGCAAGGCTGTGCGCGTGAAAGACATGCGCAAGCTCTCTTAATTGTATAACACAATAAAAATTATCGACCATGACAGTCAATCAAATCTCCGTTTTCTTGGAAAACAAATACGGAAAGCTCAGCGAAATACTTGCTCTGCTTGCCGCAGAAAACATACGTATCATCGCGGCAACTGTTGCCGACACATCGGAATACGGCATCCTGCGTATCATCGCCGGCGACCCGCAAAAGGCATACAAGACGCTAAAGAGCAACAACGTGAGCGCAAACCTTACAGAAGTGCTCGCCATTGCCGGCAGTTCCGACGCAGGGAGCTTTGCCGAGACGCTGACTTGTTTCACCAAGGCGGGACTGAGCATCGAATATATGTATTGCTTCTCCCTAAGCGGCAAATCGATCTTGATACTGCGCACCAACAACCGAGAAGCTGCCCGCGAGGTTATCCGCCGTCAAAACTTGGAATATATCAGCGAAAACGACTTGATGAAGCTATAACGCGTCTGCATCGTCCTTTCGCACCTGTGCACAATTCCCTAAACGTAGAAACGTACTTCTTGCGATTGGGATAAGCGTGTTTAGGCGCAGCAATACTTTTTTTGCCGGGCACATTGTACACTTCCTTAAGGGTAGAGAACAATACATGCTACAATCAAGCCCGACAACCATTTTGCTGCAAACCTGAAGAGTTTGCTCCAGAAACATCCTAACGTAGACATCTTTGCCATGGGATTTCCGGTAAGTTGGCAGGGAGAAGCATTGTGGCAGTAACTTTTACAAAATTAAAAGGGAGGACCTTTATGCCCTCCCTAATCATTCTCTAGCTTGTAGGTTCTCTACAAGTCGTCTTTAACGGCTTGAATAATGTGATGAGTGAGAACCGTGCGAGCCATGTGATCCGTGAGAAACATGAGAACTGTGCGAATAATGACCCGCAAGAGAACTCTTAACCATATCGATGGCTTTTTGCAAAACCAACGGCTGGTTCTTCTGCTTCTCAATTTGAGTTGTTTCATCATTGTTGCCAAGCACACTCATAATGTTCTCTGAGGCATTGGCACAATAGCTTGTTGTTGCAATAAAAGCAGAAACAAGCAAGAACATAAGTCTCTTCATTGATGCTCTAATTTTAAAGTTTGACAATATTGTTAACAATTCACTCTGCACATGAATCTATGCATTCAACCTTATGGATATACTTACTAATGTTATCATTGTTTGTAGAGAAAAATCCTCCGCATTCTCCTTTTAAAGAGCAACCTTCACAAACAGGGAGATATACATCTTTCCATTCGCTAATAGATTGTTTTGCGAATGGGCGAAGTTCTGCAGGAAGCACGCATAACTGAGCATTGTATATGTATGTTGTGATACCCCTATTATGAAGAAGCATAACAGCTTTATATAGTTCCTCGTTGTAGTCATGTGGATCTATCCATAAATCATTCAAATTCGTTTGCGCCAAACCTGTTGTTTCCATTTGTATGAAAGCGACCTGAGTTACAAATGGGAAATTATGATATATATAATCTGCCATTTGTGGAAGTCTCTTGTATGTCTGCTTATGAATGACAATGCGCAAACCTATTTGTTGTCCAAACAGAGCCAAATTATAAAGTCCTTGTATGGTTTTGTAAAATGTCTTGGCCCTTACAATGTGATTATGTTCTGCTACTATATCAGAGAAGATCGGTACATCTATTTGCAAATCATGATGGTTGCAAGCAGCTAGTTTTGCAGCAGAGATTACGGCTTTATATCCTTTCTTTGCTGTCACATCATTGGAAACTAATATGTACGAGGAACGGTTGAATATGCTTTTTCCTCCCAATGTGATTTTACCAAAAATCTCCTGGGTATTTGAGTTATATGTAGATTTTATTTGTTTCATACTCGTCTATTTTATCCAAGACCAAAATATTTTGTCAATCTCAGGGTCGTTCTTCTTGATGAGTTCAAATAGGTAATGCATGATTGCTTTATTCTTCTTGCACATCTCGTTGGTTGGACGATGACCTACCACATCACCCTGCTCGGACAGATTTCTTACAGGGTCTGCACCGCAATAAGGCTGAAACACACATTCAGCACATTCTGGCAAACATTCATTGCAGGCATTATTGATTATGTCATGTAGTTTTTTCCCATTGAACATACTTTGATACGAATCCTCGTTCACGTTGCCTAATCTGAAATAGTAGTTCTTGAATCGAGCCATCATTCGTCCTTCATCCGCTACATAAACGCTTCCATCGTAATCATAGATAGCTCCTGCAATGCCAACGCCCGCAGGAGACTGTAAGTCCACAAAACCTGTCGCAAAAGGTGTCAGCATCCTATGAAGAAGCAATGCTGCATATCCCTCAACGAAAAAGACGCCTTTCTTGTTTAGTTCAAGTATGTAATCCAACCCCTCCTTGTAATTCTTCACAAAATCCTCTATCGGATAGGCTATTTTATCTTTATGTTGCTTTGCGAATCCGTATGGATTTAATGCTCTTAAGAAT
>CAVJTV010000163.1:0-4441 GCA_963652435.1 Desulfovibrionaceae bacterium
GTTCCATACCATAGAGCAGTGCCAAATCATGGTCGTTACCGAAGCGTTTCTTGTAGTTGGCAAGGAAACGAAGCGTCATCTGATAGCTGCTGTTTCGTGTATCTTTTACACTATTCGGGTTATTACGCTGCGAAATCATCATATCGCCGGCCTCGTTATAATATTTATAATTCTTGTAATGGATCTTCCTTCTGTCCCAAGAACCGTTCAGAGAAGCCAAACCCGTAAACACCAAATCCTTGATCGGTTCGAAATCGGCTTTTACCTGTCCATAAACCACATCCATATTATAGCGGTCTTCTCCGGATACTTCCCAATCCGTAAGAGAAAGAAGATTTCGGTTATGATCGTCCAAACGATATCTTCCGTCTTCCCATTGCACTGGTGATGTAGGTTGCAAAGCCCAAATATCCGACTGCACTGTACCCAATCCTTCAGGATATAGTCTATCCATATGGCGATATGTCATATCACCACCAACTTTCAACATTTTACCGATGTTCAAATCCGTATTCACACGGTAGCTGTAACGTTGATATTCCGAATTCTTAACCAAACCGGGTTGATCCAGATAGTCAAACGAGACCAAAAAGCGTCCTACTTCGTTACCACCTGTCAAATTCAATGTGTGCTGTGTGATATAATTCGGCTTATACAATTCATTGGGCCAACAATAATAAGCGTGATTATAAGGATCGTCACCTCTCTCTGTTGCCAGAATGTCTTCTTCCGAATATTTGGCGGAACCGCCGGCATTAATCAGTGCTTCATTAACCATCGACAAATATTCACGAGCGGAAACCTGTTCAGCTTTCCAGGCTACGTCTTGAAAACCGATAGTACCATCATACGACAATTTTATTTTACCCTCCTTGCCTCGCTTGGTGGTTACCAAAATTACACCATGAGCGGCACGCGAACCGTAGATAGAAGCAGATGCGGCATCTTTCAAAACGGATATATTCTCGATTTCGGAAGAGGGAACCTGACTTAATGTCATCTCGATTCCGTCCACCAATACCAACGGACTAGCATTACCGGTCGTACCGACACCACGCAAGTAGATTTCAGGATCATCGTTACCCGGAGTTCCACCTCGGTCAACAATCGTAATACCCGGACTCAAACCCTGCAAAGACTTTGTTACATTCACCATAGTCATTTTGCCGATTTCTTCTCCCTCCAGCTTTGTAACGGCACCTGTAGTCGTCACCTTACGCTGAACGCCATAACCAACAACGACAACTTCGTTCAATGCCTGGGTGTCTTCAACCAATTTGACATTCAAAGATGATTGGTTGCCGACTTTCATTTCCTGCGTATTATAGCCAATATATGAAATTTGTACGACTGCACCGGGGGCTACTTCCAACGCAAACTTACCATCGATGTCGGTGATAATACCGTTTGTCGTTCCTTTTTCAATTACGTTGGCTCCAATAATAGGGTCTCCAAAAGCATCTGTAACGATACCTGTAATCTTCTTCTTCTGCTGGGCAACACTCGAACCTGCTGTTTCTTTCGCCTTATAGCTTGTCAGAATGATATAAGACCCTTTTTGCGAATAATTCAACCCCAATTTAGAAGATAGACCATCCATAACATCCTTGACGCTTTCGTCCACCATATTCACGGACACTTTTGCGTCGACATTCACTCCTGAGTCGTATATGAACAAGCAGTCTGTTTGTTTTTCAATCTCGTTCAAACAACTCTTCACCGAAAGATTATCGCCTTGCAGGGTGATTTTTTGTTCCATTGTATTCCCTGCCTGTATGCAGAAAATGGCAAAAAACAATAACACATAGGTTATTCCTATAATTCTAAAAAAATGTTTGTGTCGTGATCTTGTTGAGAAACAAAACTCCGACAATGGTATTCTATTCATAATTTTGCGACGTTAAAAATTAGTACTGTTATACTTGTATTGATTGCAAGGTGGTGGACATGCTACATCCATCACCTTTTTTCATGGTATTTCCGATTTCTACTTCATAGGCATTTTCTGTTTTTGGGTTAGACACTTACTTAATATAAATAACATCATTGCTCTCATTGCGAGAGAAAGAGAAACGCGTGCTACGCTGCAGAACCTGGAGAATGTAATCCACTCCGTCTGAAACGCGGCATTTACCACTACATTTATAATTGTGGAGATTTTTGTTCTGAATTACAATTTGGATGTCATAGGTTTTCTCAAAACGTTTCATCAAATCTGTAAAACACATATTATCAAAACAAATGAGCCCATCTATCCAAAGATAGTTATCCAAATTGTCAATGGAACCAACCTCTAATTTGCCATTTATCCATTTCGCTTCCTGCATAGGAGTAAGCCTAATTGGTGAATCGGGGCTCGTTTTATCTGTCAGCTCGATGACACCTTCTATCAGAGCGGCTGAAAATTCGCAATCCGATTCTTCTGCCTGTACATTGAATTCTGTACCCAAAACCTTTATGTCACATTTCTTCGTTTGCACGACAAACGGATGTTCCGTGTTTTTAGAGACATTAAAATAGGCTTCTCCTTTTAGCGAGACATTACGGGATTCCCCCGCAAAAGAGGCAGGATAAGTCAATTCGCTGCAAGCATTCAACCAAACATTTGTTCCGTCAGATAACGTGATGTTTACCCGTTGACCAGGAGGAACAACTATTTTGTTCATTGTTAATGCAAATGCCGGTTTACCTATATTGTTATGTATGTATATCGCTGACATTATTATCACAGAAATAGCTGCGGCAACTGCCAGTGATTTTCTGACGAGATGAGACAGACTGAAATGTCGAGCGATAGGTGACGACACACCACGGTTTGTCGTTTTATGCAACAGCAACAAATCAAAATATTTCCGCTCCCGTATCAGCTCTTCTCGATTCTTTTCAGAAGCATCCACCCAATTGCAAACGACCTCTTCCTCTTCGTAGGATGCCGTCCCTGCAAAAAATCGATATAGTACATTTCTATCCATACGTTATATAAGCACCTCTCGTAAGCAATACCCTAAAACTTTACCCTGATATTTTCTCCTTCTTTTATCTTGCGGTTACAGATGGTCTTTCCATCGCTGATGACGGCAACCTGCAGTTTTCCGCTGAGGCGTTTTACTTCAATGTCGAAGACGTTGCCGAACGCACATATCCGTCGTAGGTTCATCTTGTCCCATTCCTGCGGCAGACGGGGAGTGAAGACAAAAGAGCGTAGTCCTGTCGGACGCATTCCGAATATTCCTTCGGTGATTATGCGGCAATACAGTGCACTCTCGGCTGCCAATTGACGTTGGTTGCCTTCGGGCCATGCCTCGATTGCATAAGGTACATGTTCGCCCAGCAGACGCTCCGATGAATAGAACTTCATATAGTCGAGAGCTTTCTCGGTCTCGCCTGAGGCAAACACGCCGCGTAGGGCATAGAGAGTGGAACGATCCCAAAACGTTTCGCTTCCTGCCTGCGTCAGCAAGCCGTTCTTTGTCCACAGACGCGGGGAGAACAATGCATTTACAGTAGCATCTCTCCTGTCATATATCCCGACAGTAAGAGGAATACAGATCCATGAGCGCAAGATGTCGTTACCTTCATAGTACTGATACGTATTGAATCCCTCGACTGTTCCGCCGAAATAGCGGTCGATGTTTTTCCGCAGGGTTGTTGCCTGACGGGCGTAGACTCCTGTCGGCTTGCCAAGCTCCTTTCCAAGGTAAGTTGCCGAGACAAGAGCATCATAATACAGCGACGATGTGCAGAGATTGGCAGATCCTGCGGGGAAACGTCTCTCTAATTCATCGGCATCGGAGGCAACCACGCCGCTCTCGTTGAGGTTGCGACGGCAATATTCAAGACACCATTCGATGAGCGGCCACAGTTTCTCGGCTTCTGCCTTGTCTCCCTTTGCCAAGGCATAGCGTGCAGCTCCATAGGCAATCATGGCTCCATCGCCACGGTCGCCAGCCCCTGCCCAGATGTCAATGCCTTCGGCTATGATTGAGCTTGGGATGGGTTTGTATTCAGGGTTCATGAAACGGGCGAAATGCTCGAACGAGCACATGGCTGATTTGTTGCCCTTCTCATATCCCAAGTAAGGGAAGAACGGGTTGGCGTATTCTGCTTGGTCGTTTGCCCAAATGGCTGCATAGTAGGATTCTCCACCGGGACCGTGCATCGGACCTCCTTTCGTGTCGTATATGCTTTCCGCCGTGCGGATTTTCGAGAAGGCGAACATGGTGTTGATGACGGGGTCGGGCGTGTCGAGAACCAGATTGTCGCGAAACTCTGCAACCAGACTCTTCCGTGCTTGCAATTCCTTGTCTATGTCGAAGCTTATTTCGCTTTCACCTTGTTTATACCCGGCAAAAGTCGCACTGAATGTCACTTCCTCACCCGGCTGCAGCAGACGTGCCGTTTGTCCGTAGAGAGAAGATACAAGGCGGTAGCTTCCGTCTAC
>CAVJTV010000164.1:0-4316 GCA_963652435.1 Desulfovibrionaceae bacterium
TATTGCAAGCAGATAGCTTCGTTGTGTGGACTCACTGAGGATGATTTCTACATCCCTGTCCGCAAAAAAAGATAATTTTCTTTCAATAATTCTCTTACAATCATGGTGACGTATGAAGCGGGGGAGATTTGGATAACCAAACCTCCCCCGCTTCATACGTCTAATGGATGGCTTTGCTTCTCATATCAGTTTCAACTGCTTGGCTATCCTACAAGCGTCAACCGAATTGGAAGCCTGCAATTTTGACAAGATATTTTGTCTATGCCGGTTCACCGTGTTAACACTAATGAAAAGCATCTCCGATATCTCTTTGCTCAGTTTTCCTTTATCTATGAGCTGCAGCACTTCTTTCTCTCTCTCCGAAATAATGTCTCTGTATTCATGCTGATTCAAAAGGAAGACCTCTCCGCTGGCAGAATTGCAAACCAGGCTGTCGAATTCAGCCTCCCCGGTGAGGTTATAGAGGCACAAAGCCAACCTTATATTTCTACGCTTTTTGGTGACAACATAAAATATCCTATGACAGACTCCATATTCGCTTCCGTCCGTCCCTGCCATGCGTATAAAGCTTTTAAGATAATAGTCGGCGTTGTGCCCGGGATTATTCCTCAAGAAACTGATAAACTTCAGCTCATCACAATGCCTCTTGTCCATATATTCGGGGACGATGCGCGCAAACACATCTTCCTCCCAAATGGAACGCACGCAACGATATGCACCTTTCTCACACATCTCCAACGTCTGCGCCATGCCGCCATAATAGATATAACTGCGGTGTCCCTTCAAATCGCTCAATACCGCAATGGCGTTCTCGGTCTGAGCATATCCCGCAGCAATGGTCTTATAGCGGTCTATATACTGCGATATATGGTCGTCGTCCGTAAAATCCTGCAACAAAAACTTATCGCCAAGTTCGTCTTTCAAACTCATTTCTCATGTATCAAATTGGTCATAAATCAGCATCAGCCTCTAATCCAAAGCTCGTTACCTTTGCAAAGGTAATTATTTACAACCAATATGAAGATAGAACATTTTGCCATGTATGTCCTCGACCTCGAAGGGGCGAAGGATTTCTTTGTGCGTTATTTCGATGCCACTCCCAATGAACTATATCACAACAAGCAGACCGGATTCAAATCCTATTTTCTGTCTTTCGGCGATGGCTCGCGGCTGGAGGTTATGACCCGGCCGCGTCTTGCCAAGAGCAAAGCCTCATCCTTGCGCTACGGATATATCCACCTCGCCTTTGGGGTATCAAACGATGAAGCCGTGGACGCATTGACCGAGAGGCTACGAGGTTACAAGTGGACCAAGAATCACTGGCGACGGCTGCTACGAGAGCTGCATCTCCGGTCCCGAAGGCAACCTTATAGAAATCGTTTCCCTCTCCCATTGAAACGCCATTGAAATGTTGTTTGAATAATGGTGGGGAAAGCCGAGGTTTAAACCCGCCCCAAAGCAAGCATCTTCTCTTTCACTCAAATCCTCCTTTGCCGTCTCAATCAAAACAGTTAACCAATCATTTGGGGAACTGACTGTGTACTGTTTGTCTCTGCAACTGAGTCAAGGGGCTTCGCAGTCTACAAGCTCCAATCAACCCAAATTGGGAAAGCATAGGTCGTCCGGCTAGACTTTATCATTTACTGTGTGTTTTTGATAAAAATCAGCTGGATTTTTAACCACTCCAACCGGTTTGGTTAAATCAAAAAAATATTTTTGTCTCGCGACACGCGGTATTGATAAATCAAAAAATTATTTTTATCTCTGCGCAACTGTTGCGGTAAAATTGCACACACACTTTTATCACACAGTGCGAGCTGCGGTTAAATTCTTTTTTGCCTCGTATAGTGTCAATTTTTTTCAGAGTAAGACACCGCATAAGAGAAGAGCGATTGTCAGATTTACATCCGGCAATCGCTCTTTTTTTTTGGGGGGCTCCTTTTAATCTTCTTCTTTTTCTTTCTTGACTTCTTCGTCCTCCTTTATGTCTGTCGTATCGAGCTCGTTTTTATGAGGGTCGATAAACTTGTATTCCAAGAATCCCAAACTTTGATCCGGGATGATTTTCATTTGCAAGGAGTACTTCAGTTTCCATTTCATACAAAGGGAAAGGATCCCCTTCTTAATAAACGCTGCCACGTAGGGATGTACGTGTAAGGCGAATTTCTTCACGTGGTGTTTGTTTACCAAACAATCGAGCCTTTCTTCCAGACGGTCGGTAAACAGGATTGAGGGTTTGCTTTTTCCTGTGCCGAAACAAGTGGGGCAAGTTTCCTCCGTTTCCACATCGATCGCCGGACGAACCCTTTGACGGGTGATTTGCATAAGGCAAAATTTACTCAAAGGGAGGATGTTGTGTTTTGCCCGATCGTTCGACATGGCTTTACACATGTGCTCGAACAGTTTCTGTCGGTTGCCGGAATCCGTCATGTCGATGAAGTCGACAACGATGATGCCACCCATATCACGAAGGCGAAGCTGGCGTGCAATCTCATCTGCCGCCGCTATGTTTACGTCGATAGCTGTGTTTTCCTGAGCATTGCCGCCTCTGGCGCGGTTTCCGCTGTTCACATCTATCACATGCATCGCCTCAGTGTGTTCGATAATCAGATAGGCTCCGTTTTTATACGTAACGTTGCGTCCGAACGACGACTTGATCTGCTTCGTAATGCTGAAGTTGTCGAAGATAGGCAGTTCGCCAGTATACTGCTTCACCATATTCTCCCGTCCGGGAGCAATCAGGTTGATATAATCGCGAATGCTATGCAGGACCTCTGCATCGTTTACGTAAATGTTCTGAAAAGACGGGTCGTATATGTCGCGGAGTATGGCTACCGCGCGGGAAGTTTCCTCATATACCATCGCCGGTGCTTTGAGTTTCGACACCTTGGCAATACTGCTCTCCCATCTTTTTACCAATGTCTTTAGCTCATGATCAAGCTCAGCAACGCGAACACCTTCTGCTGATGTGCGTACAATCACACTGAAGTTTTTGGGTTTGATGCTGAGCATCAACTGCCGCAAACGGGAGCGTTCCTCGCTTGATTTGATTTTGCCTGAGACGGAGACCTTATCTGCAAAAGGTATCAAGACAATGTATCTCCCGGCAAAAGACAGCTCGGAAGTCAGTCGCGGACCTTTTGTCGAGATCGGCTCTTTAGCAACCTGTACCAATACTTCTTCTCCAACTTTCAGCTCGTTGTCGATAGTTCCCTTCTTTTCGATTATCGGCAATATCGGAGCTTTCTCCATGGTAGGCAATTTCTTGATGTCCTTGATTGCCATACCAAGATAACGTTGCTGGGTATTGAAGTTCGGACCTAAATCCTGATAATGAAGAAATGCGTCTTTTCTACACCCTACATTGACGAAAGCAGCATTCATACCCGGCATCAGTTTTTTTATTTTGCCAAGGTAAATATCGCCAACGGCATACAAGATATTGCGAGCTTCTTTCTGTAGCTCTACAAGCCTTTTGTCTTCTAGTATGGCAATAGATACCTCCTTTGGGGTTACGTCTACAACTACTTCCTTTATCACTCAAACAGGGTTTTAATTTTTGACCTTTCTCAATACGCAAAGAACAAACTTAAAAGGTCACTTATTAAGTTTGTTCTTTAGAGCTTTCCTATTCGGATAGACTTACTTTTTCTTATGTCTATTCTTCTTAAGTCTCTTTTTGCGCTTGTGCGTAGACATCTTATGTCTTTTTCTTTTCTTTCCGCTTGGCATTTTCTCTGTTTTTTAAATTAAACTATTATACTCTGTTACTTTACATCGTTCAAGAAAGTCTTAGCAGGCTTGAATGACGGGATGTTGTGTTCCGGAATAATGATCGTCGTGTTCTTCGAAATGTTACGAGCCGTTTTCTGTGCTCTTCTCTTGACTACGAAACTTCCGAATCCCCTCAGGTAAACATTCTCGCCTTGAGCAAGGGATTTTTTTACAGAGTCCATCAAAGACTCCACTGTCTTCATAACCGTTCGTCTATCAACGCCGGTATTTTTAGACACCTCGTTAACAATATCTGCTTTTGTCATGTCTGTATAAATTAAAAATGATTTGCCTTTAACTTTTTGGAACGCAAATGTATGGCATTTTATTGATGTGGGAAAAGAATTGTCCGGCATTTTTTCGAAAAAGTACTTTCGCAGACCCTTTATCTCCGAGACAATCAATCTGTGGGAGCGTTACAGAGTCTCTGCGTCCGTTACAATCGGTCTGTGGGCTGCCACAGTGTTTTTGCGTCCGTTACAATCGGTCTGTGGTGCGCCACAGCGTTTTTGCGTCCGTTACAATCAGTCTGTGGGTGCGCC
>CAVJTV010000165.1:0-4287 GCA_963652435.1 Desulfovibrionaceae bacterium
TATTGCAAGCAGATAGCTTCGTTGTGTGGACTCACTGAGGATGATTTCTACATCCTTGTCGAGAGTGTAAACTAAACTGTGTCAAATTACAATAAAAGTAAATTGATACAGTTTTATTATTATGGACAATTTAGAAATTGATTACAAGAAAGCAGCTCATCAGTTGCGTAGTGGTGAAGCCTTATTTGGCAAAGATGGTGCTTTGGCACCCCTCTTGGAGCGTATCCTCAATTCTGCCTTGGAAGGTGAGATGGATTCTCATTTAAATGCCGAGGAGCGTTCCTCTGGCAATCGTCGTAATGGTAAGATGTCCAAGAAGGTTCAAACCAAGTATGGCGAAGTCACCATAGAAACTCCTCGTGATCGTGATGGCACATTCCAGCCTGAGACAGTCAAAAAACGTGAGACAATCCTTGCAAATGGCATGGCAGACCAAATTATCGAGATGTATGCCATGGGGACAAGTACCCGTGATATTAGTAGCTATTTTGAGCGTGAATTCAGTACAACTTTGTCTGCCGACACAATCAGCTCTATCACAGACCGTGTACTTCCTGAGATTACTGCATGGAAGACTCGTATGTTAGACCCAGTATATGCCATCTGTTGGCTTGATGCCATTCACTACAAGGTAAAGGATGAGAATGGTCGTGCTGTTACACGTGCCATCTATAACATTTTAGGCATAAACAAGGAGGGACGTAAGGAATTGCTTGACATGTATGTGTCTAAGAGTGAGGGCGCTAACTTTTGGTTGGAGGTTCTGACAGACCTTCAAAATCGTGGTGTCCAAGACATTCTAATCTGTTGCATAGATGGCCTGAAGGGCTTTCCCGATGCCATCCAAAGCGTATTTCCAGAGAGTTCCGTCCAACTCTGCATTGTCCATCAGATACGCAATTCCATCAAATATGTAGGCAGCAAGCATCAAAAGGAATTTATCAAGGATTTGCGAACGGTTTATGGAGCCGTCAACAAAGAGGCGGCAGAAGCAAATCTTGAGGTACTGGCAAGCAAATGGGGAGAAATGTATCCTATTGTGATTAAGTCCTGGCGTGACAACTGGGAGCGTTTGACGGAGTATTTCCAGTACACTCCTGCAATCCGAAAGCTCATCTATACAACCAACACGGTTGAAGGCTACCATAGACAGGTCAGAAAGGTGACAAAGACCAAAGGTGTTTTCCCGACCGACACTTCTTTAGAGAAACTTGTCTATCTTGCTTATCGCAATATCCGCAAGAAATGGACTATGCCAGTATCAAATTGGGGACAAATTTCACAACAATTGGCTATAAAATTTGGTGATAGATTCAAAATTATGTAACCTTGCAGCCATCAAGGCTCCTCAGTCTGGTCAACACGATTAAAATCGTGTCGCCCAACTGAGGTAAAAGTATAGGGATATAAACCTTGACACAGTTTAAATTACACTACCCCCTGCAACAAAAAAAGGATGCTTTCCGCGGAGAAAAGCATCCTCTTTACGTTTCTTTCAGATGAACTGCTGCGGCGTCCTTACTCTTCGACACCTACTATACGATTGATCTCGCTTCTTTTATCCAAATCGGTAAAGTAGGCTTCCACCACCTTGTAGATGTCAAAACCACCGGTCGACCCTGCAGCCAAGTTCAACGACTCAACCATTCTCTTCGCTGCGTTGTGAATCTCTTTCTTGTCAACAAGATGTAGCTCATTGCTGTGAATCAAATTTCTTCCCATGATGCTTGAATTTAAAGTTATACTTATGTTTTTATACGTCTCTTTTGCGCTCTAAATATACAAACATCTTATTGTTTGGCTGCAAATTCGCTTTTTTATTTTCGATGTCTTCTACATATGCTTGATAACTACATAAATGTAGAATGAAAAATTTTTACTCCGGATGTGTGTCGGTCATCTCGAATACAAGCTTGCCGCCACCCACAATGTCTTTGTGCGAGATGAACGGGGTATCCAGCGTCTTGCCGTTGAGAAGAATCCGTTTTACGTATTTGTTTTCCGGACTGTTTTTTTTACCAAAATACGGAACATACCATTGTTGTTCACCTTGATCGATGCCCTGTCAACCATCGGACGGCCTAGTGTGTAGACAGGAATACCAGGAGCCACTTGATAGAGCCCCAGCGTACTCATCACGTACCAGGCGGACATCTGCCCGCAGTCTTCGTTGCCGATGATACCGTCGGGACGATTTGTGTAAAACTCGCGCATTATATAGTCCAGACGTTCCTGTCCTTTCCATGGAGCGTTTGTCCAGTTATACAGATAAGCCATGTGGTGGCTCGGCTCGTTACTGTGGGCATACTGACCGATCAGACCGGTGATATCTCCCGAAGCATACTCGCCATTCACCTGCGAGGAGGTTGTGAACAACGTATCCAAACGTGTTTCCAGCTCTTTCTTGCCTCCGATTGCGACGATGAAGTTGTCCATATCGTGCGGCACGAAGAAGCTCCACTGGAAGGCGTTACCCTCCGTATAATCGCTTCTCATGTGAGCAGAGAAGCGCGGGTTAAACGGCGTGCGGAAAGAGCCGTCGCCCATGACAGGGCGCATCATCTTTGTCTCTGGATCGAGATAACGCTTGTAGTATTCACCCTTTTTTGCGTATGCTTGTGAGAGCGAGTCCATTCCGGCACATCTTGCAATCTGGGATATGCACCAGTCCTCGTAAGCCATCTCCAACCCCCAGGAGACAGACTCGGGAATGGAATCGGCAGGAACAAAACCGTATAGTTCCTTATATAGTGTATGTCGGGTGATTAGATCCAGTTCGCGTGTGCCCTTGAACTTCTCTGCCAGGTCGTCGCGATAGACGGAAGAGCGTGCACACGCCTCTGCCCATGTCGTGAGGTTTTCCTCGTCTGCCAAGCCTTTGCAGACCAAGTCTGCCAAAATGGATACGGCAGGATAGCCTACCATACAACCGGTATAGTTTGATGCCAATGGCCATTTGGGCAATATGCCTCCTTCCTTATATCCTTGCACTAAGACTTTTCCCCAGTCGGCAGCCATCTTCGGACGGATAATTGTCATCAGCGGATGTAGTGCACGGAAAGTGTCCCACATGGAGAACACCGAGTAGTTTGTGTAGCCCGCCGCTGCCGTATGTATCTTTTTGTCCAACCCCAAATAACGTCCGTCGACATCCTGGTAGGCAAACGGGGCAATCATCGTGTGATACAGAGCTGTGTAAAAATTTACCATCAACGTGGAGTCTGCCAGTATCTCGATAGTGTTCAAGGCTTTGTTCCATACCTCAGCTGATTGTACGCGGACCTTTTCGAAATCCCATCCCGGGAGTTCGGCGTTGAGGTTCTTTTCCGCACCTTCCGTGTCTACCATCGAGAGAGCAACCTTTACGTATAGCGGCTCGGCTTTCTCGGGAAATTTGTAATGGAACTTAAGGTCTTCTGTCGTGTGAAGGCATAGGAAGAGTGAGTCTTGGCGTAACTTGCCGCCGATATACTGATATACTTTATCAATAGGTTCCGAGAATGTCACCCGATAGGACACCGAATGGAAATGTGCCCACCCCTGTGTGCGGATTGTTCCTTCTACGGTCGAATCGTTCACAAACAGATACTCGTTGTTTACAAGGCGATGCCCCCAGTTAGGCTGCAGGATATGCCCCAAGTCGAGCATCACGCGGCGGTCTTTCGGGTTGTCGTATGTATATTTATGGAATCCTACTTTATCTGTACTTGTCAGCTCCACATTCACGCAGAAGTTGTCCAAACGCACGGCATAATATCCTGGAACGGCTTTCTCGGTGTCTTTACACAGTTTCCCGACAGGAGCAATGGTGTCGGAACCTGAGAAAGGAAGCACCGACACATCTCCCAAGTCTCCTATACCTGTGCCGGAAAGGTGTGTGTGGCTGAATCCATATACTTCCTTGTCATCGTAGTGGTATCCGCTGCTTGCGTCCCATCCCATGATATGTGTGTCAGGGCTTACCTGCACCATTGCAAATGGACGAGTGGCTCCAGGGAATGTGTGCCCATGAAAGCCGGTTCCGATAAACGGATCGACATATTTGTTTCCGTTACCCAGCACGCCGTCCTCTGCACTTCTCTGCCCGCATCCTGCCAATAGACAGACTGCCGCGGCATTTAAGAATAAAACAGTCTTTCTCACTTTTCCTGCTTGTATTTGTCGGTTTACATATATGTCTAAAAAAGAGAAGTTGCACCGTAAAAACAACGCCACAACTCCTCCTGAACACAAACGAGCGGAAGACGGGACTCGAACCCGCGACCCTAACCTTGGCAAGGTTATGCT
>CAVJTV010000166.1:0-4053 GCA_963652435.1 Desulfovibrionaceae bacterium
CAGCAATCCGCACCCATACATGAGATGTATCAAGCAAGATTGCAGCAATCCGCACTCATACATGAGATGTAACAAGCAAGATTGCAGCAATCCGCACTCATACATGAGATGTATCAAGGAAGATTGCAGCAATCCGCGCCCATGCTGGATTGCACGAAGGAAGATTGCAGCAATCCGCAGCCCATGCAAATTGCAAGAAGGAAGATTGCAGCAATCCGCGCCCATGCTGGATTGCAAGAAGGAAGATTGCATGTTAAACATTGGTAAATAAAACAAAGTTAGATAACGGCGCACAGTATCGGACGGGAACAAATGTGTACATTCGCACCGTTTTTAGCGCATAGTGTGCGGGGGAGTACGCGTAACTCGTTGGTTGTGCGTGACAACTGTGCGTCGTTGTTGCTTAGGAATAGAGATAAATAGATAATAGAAGTATAACACATTCAAAGTTTAAAGAAGAGAAGAAATGCCTACAATTCAGCAATTAGTTAGAAAAGGAAGGGAAACTTTGGTGGAAAAGGGCAAGTCGCCCGCGCTGGATGCATGTCCGCAGAGACGTGGCGTTTGTGTGCGTGTGTACACCACAACCCCTAAGAAGCCTAACTCGGCAATGCGTAAAGTGGCGAGAGTACGTTTGACAAATGGTAAGGAGGTGAACTCTTACATCCCCGGAGAAGGTCACAACCTTCAGGAGCACTCGATCGTGTTGGTGCGCGGTGGACGTGTGAAAGACCTTCCCGGTGTGCGTTATCACATTGTGCGTGGCACGTTGGATACCGCCGGAGTGAATAGCCGTACACAGCGTCGTTCGAAATACGGTGCGAAGCGTCCTAAGGCAGGTGCTGCAGCAAAAGGAGCGAAGAAGTAAAAGAGGAGCCCTTTCAAACTGAGAATTAAAAAATGAAGTATTAAAACCGGTTTGTGTTATTTGGATAGGCTGAGAAAAGGTTGAGTAAATGGTTCGGCGGAACCGTTGAAGACGAATTAAAAAGGCAACCAAAGACAAAAACGAAATTTTGCAACAAGAATGAGAAAAGCAAAACCAAAGAAAAGACAGATCCTGCCGGATCCTGTTTTCGGTGATGTAAAGGTTACGAGGTTCGTAAACCATTTGATGTATGACGGCAAGAAGAACATTGCCTTCGAAATTTTCTATTCCGCTCTGGAATCCGTAAAGGCAAAGTTGCCTAACGAAGAGAAGTCGGCTCTCGAGATTTGGAAAGCTGCGCTCGATAACATTACTCCTCAGGTCGAGGTAAAGTCGCGCCGTGTAGGTGGGGCTACGTTTCAGGTACCGACGGAAATCCGTCCTGACCGCAAGGAGTCCATTTCAATGAAAAATCTTATCATCTTCGCTCGTAAACGTGGTGGGAAAACCATGTCTGACAAGCTGTCTGCGGAGATTGTCGATGCGTTCAACAGTCAGGGCGGCGCGTTCAAACGTAAGGAAGACATGCACCGTATGGCTGAAGCAAACCGAGCGTTCGCACACTTCAGGTTTTAAGTTTAGAAATTAGAAAAAGAGAAAATGGCAACAAAAGCTGACGAACAACTAAAGTATACGAGAAACATCGGTATCATGGCTCACATCGATGCGGGGAAGACGACGACATCCGAGCGTATCCTTTACTATACGGGTTTGACCCACAAGATAGGAGAGGTGCACGATGGGGCGGCAACAATGGACTGGATGGAGCAGGAGCAGGAGCGTGGTATCACCATCACTTCCGCTGCTACGACTACTTTTTGGAAATACAACGACGAGAAATATAAGATCAACCTGATCGACACCCCGGGGCACGTGGACTTTACAGTGGAGGTGGAACGTTCGCTGCGTATCTTGGATGGTGCCGTTGCAGCGTTCTGTGCGGTTGGTGGCGTAGAGCCGCAATCGGAGACAGTGTGGCGTCAGGCAGACAAATACAATGTGCCGAGAATCGGTTATGTAAACAAGATGGACCGTTCGGGTGCGAACTTCTTCGAGGTGGTTCGCCAGGTGAAGGACGTGTTGGGTGCAAATCCGTGCGCAATACAGATACCTATCGGTGCGGAAGAAACTTTCAAGGGCGTTGTCGACCTGATAAAGATGAAAGCGATATACTGGCACGACGAGACGATGGGTGCCGAGTATTCCGTTGAAGATGTTCCGGCAGAGCTTCAGGCAGAAGCTGAAGAGTGGAGAGACAAGATGCTGGAGACTCTTGCAGAGTGCGACGACACGTTGATGGAGAAATATTTCGACGATCCGTCGACCATCACCGAGGAGGAAATAAAGAGTGCGTTACGTAAGGGGACGCTTGCCATGCAGATCAATCCGATGATTTGCGGTTCATCGTTCAAGAACAAGGGAGTTCAGACCTTGCTGGATGCTGTCTGCGCTTATCTGCCCAGCCCGTCGGATACGGAAGCTATCGAGGGTGTAGATCCTCGTGATCCGGAAAAGAAGGTTGTGCGCAAGCCGTTGTTCGAAGAGCCGATGACAGCGTTGGCATTCAAGATTGCAACCGACCCGTACGTAGGTCGTCTGTGCTTCTTCCGCGTGTATTCGGGCTCTTTGCAGGCAGGTTCGTATGTCTACAATACCCGTTCGGGCAAAAAGGAGCGTATCTCGCGTCTGTTCCAGATGCACTCAAACAAGCAGAACCCGATGGAAGTGATCGGTTGCGGCGATATCGGTGCAGGTGTAGGTTTCAAGGATATCCGCACAGGTGATACTCTTTGCGACGAGGAACATCCGATCACATTGGAATCGATGGAATTTCCCGATCCGGTTATCGGTATCGCTGTGGAGCCTAAGACGCAGAAAGACCTCGACAAGCTGGGCTTGGGATTGGCCAAGCTGGCAGAAGAGGATCCTACGTTCCGTGTGCAGACCAACGAAGAGACCGGTCAGACGGTAATCAGCGGTATGGGAGAGCTTCACTTGGATATTATCATCGACCGTTTGCGTCGTGAGTTCAAGGTGGAGTGTAATCAGGGTAAGCCTCAGGTTACCTATAAGGAAGCCATCACAAAGCCTGTTGAGCTTCGCGAAGTTTACAAGAAGCAGTCCGGTGGTCGTGGTAAGTTTGCTGATATCATCGTTCGCGTTGAGCCGGCAGACGAGGACTTCGACGGGACGTTGCAGTTTATCGACGAGGTGAAGGGCGGTAATGTGCCGAAAGAGTTTATTCCTTCTGTTCAGAAAGGATTCGAGAAGGCAATGAAGAACGGTGTGCTTGCTGGCTATCCGTTGGATAAGTTGAAGGTGACATTGATCGACGGTTCGTTCCATCCGGTCGACTCTGACCAGTTGTCTTTCGAGATTGCAGCTATCCAGGCGTTCAAGAATGCCTCGGAGAAGGCTGGTCCTGCTTTGATGGAGCCGATTATGCAAATGGAGGTTGTGACTCCGGAAGAGAGTATGGGTGATGTCATCGGCGACTTGAACAAGCGTCGCGGTCAGGTGGAAGGAATGGAGACAAGCCGCACGGGAGCACGTGTCGTTAAGGCGAAGGTGCCTCTGGCGGAGACATTCGGCTATGTGACAGCTCTGCGTACGATTACTTCGGGTCGTGCAACATCTTCGATGCAGTTCTCTCACTATGCTCAGGTATCTTCATCCATTGCTAAGCAGGTGTTGACAGAAGTTCAGGGACGCGCTGATTTGATCAAATAATTTAGAAACATATATAACAATATGAACCAGAAGATCAGGATTAAATTAAAGTCTTACGATTTTTCGTTGGTAGACAAGTCTGCCGAGAAGATCGTAAAGACGGTGAAGACTACGGGTGCTGTTGTTAGCGGACCGATTCCTCTGCCTACACACAAACGTATCTTTACGGTGAACCGCTCGACGTTCGTAAACAAGAAATCGCGCGAGCAGTTCGAAGTATCATCTTACAAGAGATTGATAGACATCTATAGCTCGACTGCAAAGACGGTCGAAGCATTGATGAGGCTGGAATTGCCCAGCGGTGTTGAAGTGGAAATTAAAGTGTGAGTTATTAAAAACAAAGTGAAATGCCAGGATTATTAGGAAAGAAAATCGGAATGACATCCGTTTTCAGT
>CAVJTV010000167.1:0-3994 GCA_963652435.1 Desulfovibrionaceae bacterium
CGACAGGGTATATGCAAACTCAATATCTGCCGTTTCATAGGAGCAGCCGAACGAGGACACAAGCATTTTTTCATCTGTCTTGGCAGGATTTTGAATATAGTCAAGGGCTTTGCTCAACGTGCTTTTAATAGGTTTAATCTTTGTAACCGCCATATCTCATTCAGCACCCCCTTTATCTCGTCTATGTCCTCTTGATAGACGCTGCCCGTACTGTTCACGCGCCGCGCGATCTGATTGACGTTGACCCCGATCTTCTGTATCTCGGCGGTCATTGCCTTTATGTCGCTATGGTCTATCTGAATGATATATCCGTCGATTGCGATTTTCCGCAGATACGCCGCCATATTCCGTGTTGGTATCAGCTTCATTTTTTCAAGGATCAAATCGCGCTCGGCTTCCGTCACGCGAAACTTTAGCTGCACCGTCCTTTTCCGTCCGTCCATGCTTTGACACTCCTTTCCGTTTTTAGAGGGTTTGGGACACTTCCCAACAAGCAATTTTGCAGGGCAAAATACGGAAGTGGGTACCCGCTTCCTATGCTTGCTATTCTTCTGTTTGCTTTCTTCCACGCTAAAAACGAGGAAATGCCAAAACCTAACGCAGAAAAGAAAAAACACCGCAATTTGCGGCGTTCCCAATGGTTGTATGCACGAAAAAACGGGGGATTTTATTCCCCCGCAGTTTCATTTTTGACTTCCTGTATTGCTTTCGCTGTGGCGGTGATAACCGTCAAATCTTTGTTGTCCATGCTGTCAAGCAATGTTTCAAGCTGCCGCCGTTGTGTGGACTTATCTGTTTCCTTGTCTGGAAAAAAGAATTGGTCTACTGAAACATCTAAAAGCGTAACAAGCTCATAAAAGATTTGCAGGCTTGGGTGCTGTCCGCTATTCTCAATGGACGCGATATAGCGGGGAGCGATGTTCATCTTATCCGCTAACTGATTGCGTGATATGCCCTTTGCCTTTCTTGCTGCTTTTATGGCTTGACCGAAAGCCTTAAAATCAAATCTTGCGACTTCTCTTTTCATCTCATTTCACCCTACTACATTTTACTGTTCACCTTTCAATTTTGATATGAGTACACATATCATAGACTTGACCGAAATAAAGCATATAATTCACAGATAGTCCCTTGATTTTTGTTCGGCTGTCCGTATATAATTATACTTGTAGAATTATGTGAAAGGGTGTATGAAACATGGAATATATGTCTTGTCCGCAAGCGGCGAAGAAATGGAGCATATCAGAGCGGCGCGTACAGAAGCTATGCGAGGAAAAGCGCATACCCGGCGTTTCAAAAATCGGCTATATGTGGCTCATTCCAATAGATGCGGAAAAGCCTGCCGACGGGCGGCAAAAAAATCAAAAAAATTTGTAAGATTTCTTGTAAGGTTTTCGGTTTTGCGTAGTCATATAGATAGAAAAACGGTGGAGGTAACATCAATATGGGATTCTTTTTCAAATTGGTTTTTCACAACTTAAAAAGCAAACGGTTTTTTATTGCACTTGGGATTATTCTCGTTACTATGATGTTTTCATGGACGGCATTCCTTGATGATTCATTTGAACATAGTTATATGGAAGCATTCCTGCACGGATGTTTCGGGTATAAATCTCTTTTTTACGGACTGGCTCCCCTTATTGCTGCCATCCCGTTTGCTGCTCAACATGTTGAAAACTCCAAGAGCGGCACAATTAAGTACATAGTTTCACGGCTTGGAGAGACAAGGTATTTTAATACAATGTTTTTTGCTAATGTTCTTTTGACGGCAATAACTTTTATGATAGGGATGGCGGTATTCTCTCTTATCAGTTTCTGTGCATTCAGTAAGAATGTTGATATAGACGTGTGCAATGCTGCTTTTCCAAATCCGTATATGCAGGCTGCAAACAATTCTCTGCTTCTGTATGTAATTACACTTATTGCACACTGCTCTTTTGTTTCGGTCGCATTCAGCAGCATTGGACTTGCTGTTTCATTCTTTATTCGGAATAAATTTGTGGCTTGGATATCTGCTTTTATCATTTCAATTTTGATGGGTTTGTTTGCGCTTTTCCTCAACCTTGTAAAGTTTGAGCCGATGGCAATTTTCAATGTTTGCAGAGCAAGTGGGACAACCGTCTTTTTGGTCATCGGCTACTCGGTTGCTATTACGGGTTTTTCATATCTGCTCGCAAGAACTAAATTTCGGATGGTGATGAGAAAAGATGAAGAAGCGTGATAGAGCACTAAACAAACAGGACATATACCTTGGAGCCATTTGTTTGCTGGCGGGAGGTGCGATTCTGGCAAACCTCTCGCAATTGATTCCCCTAAAACATCTCTACGGCAGTTTTCATCATGGGGAAATGATTTTGATTATGCTGAACGATTCCTATACAGGGTATTTTACTTTTCCGTTCCTGCTGAGTTTTTTCCTTATGGTGCTAACGCCGAAGGCACAGAATATATACTTTCTGCTCACCAGATTTAGAAGCCGACGAGATTACACCAAAGCAAAGCTTACTGGCATTCTAAAAAATGTTCTGTTTTATTATCTGTGTATTTGCCTGTTCTCCTTTATAGCAGGCATTGGAAACTCAAGATTCGGAACAGATGTTTCAGAAGCAGCAAAGGAATATGCGCGGATTTATTTGCTTGGTGAGTTTGCGTCCAGCACTCTGATATGGGAAGTCGCTAAAATTCTTGTCCTACAAGGGTTGCTGTTGTGCTTCTTTACAATGGTTTTTCTGGTGATAAGTCAGCTAAATCTTTCTCAGGTTCTGGTATTCATCATATATACTGCTGTTCTCATCCTTAATGCCGGTTCAGGATTGGGCTTTTTTGGAGAATCAATAGAACCGTTTTCGATTTTTGTATTGACCAGTTCAATTTATAAATACGGGCTGAACTTTGGCGTTCGGGCGTTTATTCTTGTCGGGATAGACCTATTGCTGCTCATCTCGTATTACTTGATATTTGAAAAAAAGGATATTGTACTGCCAAAAGGAAGCAAACAATACCAGAACGAATAGTGGGGAGGATTTCAAGATGACATGTATTGAACTTCACAATGTTGTCAAGCGGTTTGATAAAAAAACTGTTATCAATGACATTACTTTCAGCTTTGAAACCGGAAAAAGCTACGGGATTGTCGGATCGAACGGATGCGGTAAGAGCGTATTGTTCAAGCTGATTTCGGGCTTGATGCGACCTACACGGGGTAGCATTGTTGTTAATGGGGTTTATGTGGGAGAAAAAGGCTCCATGCCTCAGGATATTGGGATTCTGATAGAGCACCCCGGTTTCCTTCCTAACATGAGTGGAATGGAGAATCTGCAATTACTGGCGAGCATACGAAAAGTTGCGAAACAGAAAGACATAGAAGATGCATTGAGAAAGGTAGCCCTATATGCCGACAAGGATAACAAAGTCAAAAATTATTCTTTGGGGATGCTACAACGCTTGGGAATAGCACAAGCGCTGATGGAAAAGCCAAAGATTCTGTTGCTCGATGAACCCTTTAACAGTATGGATATTGAGGGGGTTGAGGAGCTTCGCCACATGATTAGGGAATATGTGGTGGATATGTCCGCAACAATGCTTATAACATCCCATAACCGAGAGGATATAGATGTATTGTCTGATAGTGTTATATCTCTAAGGGACGGAAAACTCCTTTCTGATGTCAGTATATGATTATGGAGGAAGACTATCTCAAAAAAACTTAGCATTAGCATTGTAAGATTTTGCGTTTTGCACGGTCTTATAGGTGAACGGGACAAGGAGGTGAGCAGGTGACGGACTTTGAACAGATATACAAGGACTATTTTCGGGATGTGTTCCTCTATGTGCGGCGGCTGTCCGGCGGGGACGAACGGCTGGCAGAGGATATTACCAGCGAAGCCTTCTTCCGTGCGCTTCGCCGCATTGACAGCTTTCGAGGGGATTGCGACATCCAGGTGTGGCTGTGTCAGATCGCAAAGAATTGTTACTATACCCATCTGAAACAAAG
>CAVJTV010000168.1:0-3696 GCA_963652435.1 Desulfovibrionaceae bacterium
TGAGAGGCGGGGAAAAGTCTGTCGTGCTCCTCCGTGAGGCGTTGCACACTTTGTCCTATACCTGCGGTGTAAACAACGGCTTCCACACCTGCCTTGCGGACATTAAGAATGTCGAGCGTGAGCGCAGAGATGTATGCATCGATGATAACAACCCTACGAGCGGCGGAGCGGACCAAATTCTCCAAGGCTACACGGGCGGTATAGAAATCACCCTCGAAGAACACCATCTCGGCAGGCGGCGTGGAGGTACGGATAAAGAAATCCAGCTGCTGTTGCTGCTTTTCCTGGCACGCTTTGATATCTTGCATTTCATCATGCTGTTGAAGAAGTTTTGCGTCGATACGCCGCTCCATCTGAAGCATTTGTTGATGGACCGCATATCCCCTGAGGAGATATTCTTTAAGGACCTTATTCGCCCATTGACGGAAACGAATACCCTGCTGACTATTGACACGAAATCCGACAGATATAATCATGTCGAGATTATAGTAGTCGAGACTACGTGCTACCATACGACTGCCTTCTTTGCGAACTGTTCGGAAATTCCGAACAGTTGCCTCTTGTGTCAATTCTCCTTGCTGAAAAATATTGGCGATATGTTCGCTTATATTGGCTTTGCTCGACCCAAACAACTCCACCATTTGTGCTTGTGTAAGCCACACTGTATCGTTGTCAAGTTTGACTTCTAACGATATACTCTCGTCCGGCTGATAAAGCACTATCTGCGACCCGCTCTCTGTTGTTTCCATAGTGTCAATTTCGTTCTATCCTTCGATTCCAGCTGTCTAAAAGTCCCTCACAAAGTATCTGAGCAGCCTCTTGTATGAAAAGAATTTACAGCGCACGGTCCTCCGGTCGATTTCACTGTTCGCCAATATGTATCGGGGATGCGATAGCGGAAAGGCGATCGGTTCCGACAGGACATAGTTCCCCCTGCCTTTCCCGTTCGTGTGGGTTGCGTTCGGATTGTTCAAGCCGATATTCGTCACCAGGTTCACCGCAGGATAGATCGACAGCTGGTTCTGTGCTCTCAGCATAAACAGATACTGGACGTCCCACGTGTTTATCCCCCTGTTCCCCGCCAATGTGTCGGAGATGAAAGAAGAAAAATAAATCTCTTCGCGAAGGCTTTTGAATATCGACTTCCGACGGCATTTGTCCTGCCGCGTATCGTTCCAGAAGCTGAAGTCCACATCATAGTTGTTCCAGGCTCTGCGCCACGAAGCCCACCCCCATATATGGGAAATGGAACAGAAATCATAGCTGAGCGAACGGTCCACTATCCCTTCGAAAAAGCAGTTGCCGCCAATGTGCCCGATGCGGTCGTCGTCTTTATACCTTATCAGCAGTTCCTCGCAGAAAGGGAAGAAAGACAAATCCGGCAGGCAGTCGTCTTCCAAGATAATGCCATACTCTTCCTGGTCGAAGAACCATGAGATGGCGGACGACACCGCCACTTTGCATCCCAAATTCTCTTCACGGAACAGCGTCTTCACTTCGCACTGCCAATCGACCCTGTCCACGACGGAACGTGCCTGCCGGCATCTCTCCGCCTCGTCCGGTCTGCCTTTCCTCGGCGCGTCGGCTGCCACATAAAGACGCGTCGGCCGGATCTGTCTGATACGCTCGAACACCTGCTCGGTGGTGTCTGGGCGCGCAAAAATCAAAAACAATACTGGTGTATTAAACATATGCTCTCAAATTTCTTGTCGTTTTCCTATTGCGCCTCTCACGCTTTTTGCGTTGCGGAAATCAGTTTGAGCAGAAGAAACCGTATGCCCTGCGGCAACAGGAAAATCGAATGTTTCAATCTGTCGTAAACGCTCATTTCGCAGTGCACGATTTCACCTGCCGACAACAACGGCTCGGCAAACGCCCGCATCATCTCATCTCTTCTGCCTTTCTCCATCCCGACTTTGTTTTTCAACAACAGCCAAATGCGGTTGAGGCGGAAATTGTTCAAATAGCCTACGAGAGTTATGTACCAGGGGCGGCCTTTCTCGCCTTGCGCAAGAGTGCTCATATACACGAAGCCGTTATACCAGTCGACAAGGTTTTTCTCCCTGATGCGCGACGTGGTCGAGCCCTCCCGCTCTATCCAGTCGTAAATGATATCCGAGACAAGCCGAACCTTCCTCAACCTCAAACAGCACTGAAACATGAACGGCGTATCCTCGTTGTTGCAGTTTTCCAGACAATACAAATTGTTGTCTCTCAAAAATCCCGTCCGGAAGATTTTCCCCCAGCACTGTTCCGTCCACTTCCTGTCCCGGAAATAGGCTCCGACTATGGCATCCCTGCCTTCAACCGTTTCATCCCCTGTGCGGAATACGTTTTTTACCTCCCCCCCATCGGATGAAACCACACGCTGATACGACCCGACGACCATGTCGCAGCCCTCGTCCGCCGAATTTACCAGAACTTCCACGGCATCCTCGTGCAGGAAATCGTCGCTGTCCATAAACATTACGTAGTCGCCGGAGGCTTCCCTGATCCCCGTGTTCCTGCTTGCACCGGCACCTTTATTCACCTCATGCGTCACGACCTTCACCGCATCCCTGCGCGGGTGAGCGTTCAGGGTCTCGCGAACCACAGCCATACTGTTGTCCGAGCCTCTGTCGTCGACAATGATGTATTCCACCGCTCCGTAAGTCTGGTTCAGCGCGCTCAACAAACTTTCACGCACGACCCGCTCCACGTTATAGACGGGGAAAACCAATGATACTTTCTTCATGCTCTATTCAAAAACTCTTATATCACGTTTCAAATTCATTCTCATTCCATCATAGATACCCAAGGCAATGGCTTTGTACTTTCTCCACTTATCGGATTCGTAGCAAAATATAAACACACTTCTCTTGAACAAATAGTACCTACAGAAGCCCTTTCCTGCCTGGAAGTTCTCTTTCTTGAGCAAATAAAAATAGTTCCTCATCATCAAATAGGTATTCAACGGAGGATATTCATTCGGATAAACCGTTTTCCACAAAAACTTCCGCGTGCTTCTCTGATACCCTGCGCCATGATTGAGAACGACATTATCCACCGAATACACGTGCGAACCGCTTTTCCTCGCACGATGAAGGAACTCATAATCCACCAAATAGGCTATAAGCTCCTCTAAAAAGAACACCCCCCGCCTGAAAATCTCCACAGACATCAAGCTCCCTGAACTCTGACAGTAATCCACTTCTGCAACCATGTCCTGCACAGGGCGTGTCAGTCCCGTATATTGCCTGTAGTTGGGAGAATACACGGAACTGTCCGCTTCCGCATGAGCTGATACAATCCGACAATAATCACCGAAAGAAGAATTCTCGAAACGGCTGTCCTGATCCATGGTCAGCAAATGGGTAAACCCGTTTTCCAAAGCATACTTCGCCGCGTCGTTGTATGCCTTTCCCAAACCTACGTTTCTGCCGTACCCCATCCTTATGACCCTGCCCGAAGGCAAAGACTTTTCTATTTCTTCAATATTACCCCCCCCATCCGGAGTATTATCCCATAGGATAAGGGCGTCAAGCCCCGACAAATAAGAGGATATATTCCTTATCACCTCATCCTTCTTAGGATGGAAAAGAACAACAATACCTAAAAGCTTCATATCTAAATCTCCTGTAAACTAATATATATGTACAATCTTTTCTGTCATCCCGCGCCCACCGCTGTCATGGCGCACCCCGACGGCGGGATCTC
>CAVJTV010000169.1:0-3586 GCA_963652435.1 Desulfovibrionaceae bacterium
ATCCCGTGTTCCTGTCACAAGCGCAGACACCTCACCGCTATGTATACCTTATTATGATACATGTACGCACCCAATACAAACTGTCATCCCGCACGCGGCGGCGGAATCTCATACTCCACGATGCCACTGTGCTTGTCTATCAAACAAAAAGAATGTTCAACGTTTAGTATGAGATGGGGACCCAGGGTTCGCCATGACAGTACTGGGGGGCAGTACTTTTGCGATTGGCGTGCGGGATGATAGGGGCGAGGTGGTGGTTCTTGCGATAGGCGTGCACCATTGACTAAAAATAAAAGAGGCTACGCCGATTTGCGACGCAGCCTCCTTGCATAATAAACCACTTATATCAAAGTTTGTTATCAGAACCCAAAACGTTGATGATTTTGTGCTTGTAGAGCTTCTCCATATTGTCGCGAGCCGGACCGAGGTACTTACGCGGGTCGAACTCTGCAGGCTTCTCCACGAACACCTTGCGGATAGCTGCGGTCATTGCCAAACGGGAGTCGGAGTCGATGTTGATCTTGCAAACGGCAGACTTGGCAGCCTTACGCAACTCTTCTTCCGGAATACCGATGGCAGCCTTCAGCGCACCGCCGTATTTGTTGATGGTATCCACCTCTTCCTGAGGAACAGAAGAAGATCCGTGAAGCACGATAGGGAATCCCGGAAGCTTTTCCATAACAGCGTCGAGCACATCGAATGCCAAAGGAGGAGGAACCATTCTGCCTGTCTTCGGGTCGATATGGCACTGCTCCGGAGTGAACTTATATGCACCGTGCGACGTACCGATAGAGATTGCCAAAGAGTCGCAACCAGAACGGTGAGCGAAGTCGATTACTTCCTCAGGGTTCGTATAAGTGTGGTGGTCTGCCGACACTTCGTCTTCAACGCCAGCCAACACACCCAGCTCGCCTTCAACGGTTACATCAAACTGGTGCGCATAGTCAACAACCTTCTTTGTCAAAGCGACGTTCTCCTCGTAAGGCAGGTGCGAACCGTCGATCATAACAGAAGAGAAACCGGAGTCGATACAGCTCTTGCAAGTCTCGAACGTATCACCGTGGTCAAGGTGAAGAACGATCTGAGGATTCGGGCAGCCCAATTCTTTTGCATATTCAACAGCACCCTGAGCCATGTATCGCAGCAACGTCGCGTTGGCATACTGACGGGCACCCTTGGAAACTTGCAGGATAACCGGAGACTTCGTTTCAACGGCAGCCTTGATGATGGCCTGCATCTGTTCCATGTTATTAAAGTTGAAAGCCGGAATTGCATATCCGCCCTTGATGGCTTTAGCAAACATCTCTCTCGTGTTTACCAAACCTAAGTCTTTGTAATTTACCATTGTTGTATGTATTATTACGTTAGTGATTAAAAATCTCGGACAAAGGTAGAAACATATCCGCATACGTTATGCCGCAGGGCGTGCAAAATAACGCTAAAGGCAAACGCCCCGAAAAAAAACAACAATAATTCCTTTGTTTATTCTATGGCAAATACATACTTTTGCGAGCCTGATTACCGGTTACCATACTAAATAGCAAGAGTAAAAACAGAAAAAGATAAAGAAAGCAATGAAAAAGGAAATTCATCCTGACAACTATCGTCCTGTTGTATTCATGGACATGTCAAACGGTGATAAGTTCATCACCCGTTCAACAGTTAACGCGAAAGAGACTATCGAAATCGAGGGGGTTGAATACCCGTTGGTAAAGGTCGAAATCTCCAACACGTCTCACCCGTTCTACACTGGTAAGTCGAAGTTGGTAGACACTGCCGGACGTGTTGATAAGTTCATGAGCCGTTACGGCGACCGCAAGAAGAAATAATCTCATGCCCGTTTTAATTCGATTTGTTGTCGAATAAATTAGTTAGGAAGGCTGCATCGCGACTTCGGTTGCGATGCAGTTTTTTTGTGCCCTCACGGAAGCCGAGCCACCGGCACGGAAATGTTACGTTTTGCCGTTACGGGGCGTATGTTTACTTTTGCGGCACATCAAAAAAATAGACTGAACATGAAAACACAAAAAGAATTGTTAGGTATTCTCGGAGAATTCTCCCTCGCGGATAAAGTGGTTTCCGCCGAGCCGTTCGGCAACGGACACATCAACGACACACTCAAAGTAACAACCGCCTGTGGCAGTATTAAGTATGTATTGCAGCGCATCAACCATCAGATCTTTACCAACGTGGATATGCTACAAAGCAATATCGACACAGTGACCTCACATATCCGCAGGAAACTGGAAGAGCGCGGCGATAAAGACATCGACCGCAAAGTGCTCACCTTCCTGCCGACCAAAGACGGTGGGCGTTACTACTTCGACGGCGACAGCTATTGGCGCGTGTGCCTGTTCATCCCCCGCAGCAAGAGCTACGAAGAGATAACCCCAACCCTGAGCTACGAAGCAGGGAAAGCCTTCGGCGATTTCCAGGCAATGCTTGCAGACATTCCTGAGGGAACGTTGGGCGAGACAATACCGAACTTCCACAATATGGAGTTCCGCCTCGAGCAGTTCCGCGAGGCAGTGAATGCTGATGCCGCAGGGCGACGCAGCGAAGTGGAAGACCTTATCGAAGAGGTTGAGAAGCGGGCATACGATATGTGCAAACAGGAACGTATGTATCGGGAAGGGAAACTGAAGAAGCGCATCAACCACTGCGACACGAAGGTGAACAATATCCTGTTCGATGAAGACATCGACAAAGTGCTTTGCGTGATCGACCTCGACACCGTCATGCCCGGGTTTGTGCTCTCCGACATTGGCGACTTTATCCGCACGGGAGCGAACACCGGTGCGGAAGACGACGAGAACCTCGATCGCGTGGGTGTGAACATGGAAATCTTCAAGGCTTATACGCGCGGCTATATGGAGAAAGCCAAGGCGTTCCTTACGCCGGCGGAGACGGAGTTGCTCCCTTATGGTGGTCGCCTATTGACATATATGCAGACCGTCCGCTTCCTGACGGACTATCTTTGCGGCGACACATACTATAAGACACATAAGCCCAAGCATAATCTCATCCGTACGCGAGCACAGCTGAAGCTCCTGCAGAGCTTAGAAGAGCACGCCGAAGAGATGGACAACTTCATGAAAGAGCTTTCACAATCGTAGAAGCCCACCGTTTGCCCGAAGGATCAGAAATATGTTTTGACGGCGAACAGGAACTGATTGATGAATATTCTCTTGGATGCTGCGATGTTGTTATGTTCGTAGAACATAGGTATGGCTTTCTTATAGTCGATGGAATCAACCGTACGAAAAGAGATGGGACAATATCCGTTGGCTATAAGAACGGCATTGCAGGTCCACGACCGACAACCTCTATCATGCCATCTCCTGCCAAGCCTCGGATTATTCTCCTTAGAGTACTGTCGCTTGGCGCATCCGTTAAAGATTGAGCAATCTGGTCTCTACTGAATAGAGGATGGTAGTGCAGAAATTGAAGTATTGATACGTCTAATGTCGTTGCCACAAACTTTTCGTGTCAAAATTGAAACTTTTATCCCAAATATCGGGTCAATATGACTTGATTCTATGTTTGATTTGCCGCTTTTTGACCCGATAGAAAAGAAGAAGGGACC
>CAVJTV010000170.1:0-3578 GCA_963652435.1 Desulfovibrionaceae bacterium
CGGCTGCTTTTGCACACTTTCTGACTGCTCGGAAACCATCACCGGCTGCTTTTGCACACTTTCCGACCGCTCGGAAATGAAAACGTGTTGCATTTGCAACATTTCCGACCCCTCTTTTTGCCCGTCCGGGTATATTTTGATAGTTTTGGGGCGGATAAAAAACAAGACGACAAAGAAAACGACCATGCTGACCATCTACAGAGCCTCCGCAGGCGCGGGCAAGACCCACAGACTCACCGGCGAATACCTCGCACTGCTGTTTGCCGGAGCAAAAGACGCCTACCGACATGTCCTCGCGGTGACGTTCACCAACAAAGCCACGGACGAGATGAAGAGCCGTATCGTGGAGGAGCTTTTCGCCCTTTCTTCGGGCGGGAAATCGGGCTACGTCGGTCGGCTCTGCAAGGCGGGAGGGACGACGGAAGAGGAGGTGCGAAGCCGCGCGGGGCAGATCCTCGCCGACATACTGCACGACTATCCTGCTTTCAACATCAGCACCATCGACCGTTTCTTCCAGCAGATAATGCGGGCGTTTGCACGCGAGATTGGGCTGCAAGGAGGCTATGAGATCGAGATGGACAGCAAGGCAGTGCTCTCCGCAGCCGTCGACGCGATGATGGCAAACCTCGACAAGACGGAAAACAAAGCCCTGCTCAGCTGGCTGATCATGTTTGCCGAAAATAATATGACAGAGAGCGGCAAATGGGACTTCCGCAGCAAAATCAAGAAGCTGGGAGAGGAGCTTTTCAGGGAAAGCTACCGCGCTGCCGACGATGAGGCGAGGGCGGACATAGACAACAAGAAAAAGCTCGAGGAATATCGCGACACGGTTTTCTCCGTCATCCGCCGCACCGAAGCGGAAGCCCGCCGACTTGGCGAGGAAGGCGAGAATATCATGAAACAATACGGGCTGGAAGCAACGGACTTCAAGGGAGGAGAGACCCGCTCGCCGTTGTTCAAGTTCCGCCGTATGGCAAACGGCGAAATGAAGGAGCCAAACAAAACGTTCACGGAGCTGGCAGACAATCCGGAGGGTTTCTACGCGGCAAAAGCGGCGCCGGAGATTAAGGATGCCATCATCCGCGCCTTCCATGGCGGACTGAACGACTGCGTAAAGAGGGTCATCAGCTTCTTCGGCGACCTCACGGCTTACAACACCGCCAAAGCCATCGCGTCGCACTTCTACACGCTCGGCATACTCACCGACATCTCGCGCGAGATTGCTGCCTACCGCCGCGACAAGAACGTCATGATGATTGCCGACACCTCGGAGCTGCTCGGCAAGGTTATCGGCGGCAACGACACCCCGTTCGTCTACGAGAAAACGGGCACACGGGTGGACCATTTCATGATTGACGAGTTTCAGGACACCAGCGGGATGCAGTGGCACAACTTCCGCCCGCTCGTGGCGGAGAGCCTCTCGAAAGGCAAGGCAAACCTTATCGTGGGCGACGTGAAACAGAGCATCTACCGCTTCCGGAATTCCGACTGGACACTGCTCGAAGGGCAGGTGCAACAAGACTTCCGTGACGATGAGGTGCGCGAGGAGACGTTGGCGGAAAACTGGCGCAGCGCGCGCAACATCGTGGAGTTCAACAACGCCGTCTTCACAGCCCTCCCCGCCGTCTTGCAAGACGTTTACAACGGGAAGCTGCTCTCGTCGTCGCTCTCCGAAGCACAGCGCAAGGCATACAGCGGGAAGATTGTGTCCCTCTACCGAGGAAGCTGCCAGCAGGTGCCCCCGCCCTTCCGCGAGAAAGACGGGCATGTGAGGGTGGAGTTTCTTGAGGGCAAGATTAAGAACGAGTGGCAAGCCGTTGCTCTCGATCGGCTGCCGGGCACGATCGAGCAGCTTCAGGACAAGGGCTACGAGCCGAGAGACATTGCCGTCCTTGTACGGAGAAACAGTGAAGGGGCAATGGTGGCAGACCGCCTCCTCTCCTTCAAGAAGGAGCACCCCGAGAGCCCGTATCGCTACGACATCATCTCCAACGAATCGCTCTACGTCGGCAGCTCGCCTGCCGTGCGTTTCATCGTCGCCGTCGTTCGTCATCTCCAAAGGCCGGAAGACGAGCTATGCCGGCAGCTGATGAAGTATTCCTACCGTGTCATGAAGACGGAAAGCGAAGATGTGTTTTCTGTCGATACCTCCGCGGCCGTGCTCCCCGAAGAGACCCTCTCCCGCCTGAAGGCTCTCTCTCACCGCTCGCTCTACGAGCTGACGGAAGGCATAGCCCGCCTCTTCTCGGGCGACATCCGCGAGAGCGAACAGGTGTTCATTCAGGCTTTCCTCGACACGGTGTCCGAGTTTGCCCGCAAGGAGAATGCCGACCCGGGGCGTTTCCTCGAATGGTGGGACGAGACCGGCCACAAGAAGACAATCACCACCCCCGACGACCAGAATGCCATCCGCATCCTGACAATCCACAAGTCGAAAGGGCTTGGCTTCAAGGCTGTCGTCATACCCTTTGCCGACTGGAGCGTCGACAACGGCAACAACGTAATCCTGTGGTGCCGCCCCGATGTTGCGCCGTTCGACAGCCTGCATCTCGTGCCGGTAAGCTATGGTCTGAATTTGCAGAACACCATCTTTGCCAATGACTACTTCCACGAACGCCTGCAAGCTTTCGTCGACAACCTGAATGCCCTCTACGTAGCCTTCACCCGCGCCAAAGAAGAACTGATAGTGTTCGCCCCGCGGACAGATAGCGGAAGCACTATGGCAGGTGCTCTTTGGAAGGCTCTCGACACAAAAGAATCCGAAACCTTCGGCGGTATCTTCGAGCTTGGCGGCGGGTGGCATCCATCAGGGCACAACCCGAGAGAGAATGCTCCGGAAGAGATTGCGATGAAGCCCGTCTCTGCCGTCTCTCCCGACGAACGCCTGCATCTTCGTCTTCACGGTAAAGGCTTCTCCTTCGACGACACCCGCCGCAAGCACGGCACGCTTATGCACGAGGTGCTCAGCCACATCCGTACCCGCGACGATATCCCCGCCGCCGTGGAGGGCTACCGCCTCTCCGGGGTCGTCTCCACAGACGAAGCCACGGCTCTCGCCTCGCGCCTCGACAATCTGCTTGACATGCCGGAAGTTGCCCCGTGGTACGACGGCTCTGCCCGCGTACTCAACGAGGTCGACATCCTCTTCGGCAAGGAAGGCATCTCCCGCCGCCCCGACCGCGTCATGATTGCCGGAGACCGCGTGATTGTTGTCGACTATAAATTCGGCGAGCGGCAGGACAAACACCATCAGTCGCAGGTGAGAAACTACATGAACCTGATCCGCCGTATGGGATACGGCAGGGTAGAGGGTCATCTCTGGTACGTCGAGCTTGGCATCCTTCTCCCCATCGATGGCTGACCGCCTCGCGCCGGAGGCAAAAAAAACATACGGCGACTTGCGTGAATAAAAAATATACGTACCTTTGCCGCGCATTGGAAAGGAATGATGCCCAGATGGCGGAATCGGTAGACGCGCTGGTCTCAAACACCAGTGGATTCACTTCCATGCCGGTTCGACCCCGGCTCTGGGTACTAAAAGCGGTTGGAAATCGGACGATTTCCAACCGCTTTTGTTT
>CAVJTV010000171.1:0-3483 GCA_963652435.1 Desulfovibrionaceae bacterium
GATTGCTGCAATCTTCCTTCGTGCAATTTGCATGGACCAGGATTGCTGCAATCTTGCTTGGTATGCTCATGCCGAGCATACCAAAAAAAGAGAGCCGCCTCTTCCGAGACGACCCTCTTCATATTAAAATCAGACGAGATTGTTTGTCAGACTACAAAGCACCAACCTCATGCAAGGCTGCATTGGTTTTCTTGACTGCCGCTGCGCTCTTTGCGAACAGCTCTTTCTCTTCGGCTGTCAGCTCAAGCTCAACAATCTTCTCGATACCGTTCTTGCCAAGGATAACAGGCACGCCGATGCAAAGATCGCTTTCGCCGTATTCTCCTTCGAGGTAAACCGAGCAAGGAACCATCTTGCGCTGGTTGTGAACGATAGATTCAACCACATAAGCTCCCGCTGCACCCGGTGCATACCATGCGGAAGTGCCGAGCAGCTTCGTCAGCGTCGCGCCGCCCACCATCGTGGAAGCAACCACTTCCTGCAGCTTCTCTGCGCTCAGAAGTTTGCTCACCGGCGTGCCTTTGTATGTAGCCAAACGAGCCAACGGTATCATTGTCGTGTCGCCATGACCGCCGATAACCATACCTTCCACCTCGTTAGCGTTGCATCCCAATGCCTGCGACAGGAAGTATTTGAAACGCGAGCTGTCGAGCGCGCCGCCCATACCGATGATGCGGTTCTTCGGCAAGCCGAGAGACTTCAGCGACAGATATGTCATCGTGTCCATCGGGTTCGAGATAACCACGATAATTGCATTCGGAGAATATTTCAGGATGTTTTGAGCCACGCTCTTCACGATGCCGGCATTCACGCCGATAAGCTCCTCGCGGGTCATGCCCGGCTTACGGGGAATACCCGAAGTGATAACCACGACGTCCGAGTCGGCAGTTTTTGCGTAGTCGTTCGTGCAGCCGACAACCGTCGTGTCGAAGCCCAGCAGCTGAGCTGTCTGCATCATATCCATCGCTTTACCCTCGGAAACGCCTTCCTTTACGTCAAGCATTACCACCTCGTCTGCCACCTCATTGAAGGCAAGAACATTTGCGCAAGTAGCACCCACGTTACCGGCGCCAACAACTGTTACTTTAGACATAATAATTCGTTTTATATGTGTTATTAATACTCTCTTTTTCGACGGCGGCAAAGGTACGATGTCTCATCGAATAGAGAAATATTTCCTTATACAAATTGGCTCCTCCATGTTTAATTATCGCTAAACATTTTGGCGGTCATATTGGTGCCGAGCCTTTCTGCGACTGCCGTATTGTCACCGTTTCTGACAGCGGGAATAATCGAGGGTTGTTTTGGCATACGTTTTGTATAAACGCTAACGCCGCTCGGTGGGCGAGGGGCTGAAAGATAACAGGAATAATAACAACAAAAATACAAATCAATATGGGAAAGATTATTGGAATCGACTTAGGAACAACCAACTCGTGCGTAGCAGTGTTGGAAGGTAATGAACCGGTGGTTATAGCAAACAGTGAAGGTAAGAGAACAACTCCTTCCATCGTTGCCTTCGTTGAAGGTGGCGAACGTAAGGTGGGCGACCCTGCAAAGCGTCAGGCAATCACCAACCCGGAGAAGACGATATTCTCTATCAAACGTTTCATGGGCGAGACCTACGACCAGGTTCAGAAGGAAATCAGCCGTGTGCCTTATAAAGTGGTACGTGGCGACAATAACACTCCGCGTGTGGACATCGAAGGACGTCTGTATACACCGCAGGAGATTTCTGCCATGATTCTTCAGAAAATGAAGAAGACGGCAGAGGATTATCTGGGACAGGAAGTGACGGAAGCTGTCATCACCGTTCCGGCATACTTCACCGACGCACAGCGTCAGGCAACGAAGGAAGCCGGCGAGATTGCAGGACTGAACGTTCGCCGTATCGTGAACGAGCCGACGGCTGCATCTTTGGCATACGGTCTTGACAAGACGAACAAGGACATGAAGATTGCCGTGTTCGACCTCGGTGGCGGTACGTTCGATATTTCAATCCTGGAGCTTGGCGACGGCGTGTTTGAGGTGAAGTCGACGAACGGTGATACTCACCTCGGCGGTGACGACTTCGACCATGTTATCATCGACTGGCTGGCAGAAGAGTTCCTCCGTGAAGAGGGCGTGGATCTGCGTAAAGACCCGATGGCTTTGCAGCGTCTGAAAGAGGCTGCCGAGAAGGCGAAGATTGAATTGTCGAGCACGACAAGCACGGAAATCAACCTGCCGTATATCATGCCGGTGAACGGTGTGCCGAAGCACTTGGTAAAGACCCTGTCGCGTTCCAAATTCGAACAGCTGGCAGACAGTTTGATTCAGGCTTGCATCGAGCCTTGCCGTCAGGCATTGAAAGATGCCGGTCTGAGCACTTCAGACATCGACGAGGTTATCCTTGTAGGTGGTTCGACACGTATCCCCGCAGTGCAGGCTATCGTCGAGAAGTTCTTCGGCAAGACCCCGTCCAAGGGCGTTAACCCCGATGAGGTTGTTGCCGTGGGTGCAGCTATCCAAGGCGGTGTGCTGACAGGCGAGGTAAAAGACGTATTGCTGCTTGATGTCACTCCGCTGTCGCTCGGTATCGAGACTATGGGTGGTGTGATGACTAAGCTGATTGAAGCGAACACAACTATTCCTACCAAGAAGTCGGAGACCTTCACTACGGCTGTCGACAACCAGCCTTCCGTTGAGATCCACGTCTTGCAGGGCGAGCGTTCGATGGCGAAAGACAATAAGTCAATCGGTCGTTTCCACCTTGACGGGATACCTGCCGCGCAGCGTGGCGTGCCTCAGATTGAAGTAACCTTCGATATCGATGCCAACGGTATCTTGAATGTATCTGCCAAAGACAAAGGCACCGGTAAGGTACAGAGCATACGTATCGAGGCTTCCAGCGGCTTGAGCGACGAAGAAGTGAAACGTATGAAAGACGAGGCCGCAGCAAATGCCGAGGCAGACAAGAAAGAGAAGGAACGTATCGACAAGCTGAATCAGGCAGACAGCATGATTTTCCAGACAGAGAAACAGCTGAAAGACTTTGGCGACAAGATTCCGGCAGACAAGAAAGCTCCGATCGAAGCTGCCTTGAACAAGCTGAAGGAAGCGCATAAGGCGCAAGACGTTGCCGCAGTTGATGCTGCCATGGCAGAGCTTAACAGCGTCTTTCAGGCTGCAAGTCAGGAAATGTATAACGCCCAAAATGCTCAGGGCGGTGCTCAGCAGGGTGCTGATTTCTCGCAGCAGCAACAGCAGACGACGAACGGCAATGCCGGCGACAACAAAGACGGCGGCGTTACGGATGTCGACTTCGAGGAGGTGAAGTAAACACACAGCAGAATTAGGTTGTCCTCATAAGAGAAGAGCGATTGTCAGATTTACATCCGGCAATCGCTCTTTTTGTACGCTCGGCACGAGCATTGTCTAACGGGTGAAAGTCCCGAGTAAGCCCTAATAGCGGGAATTACATAGCCAAGAGCAAGGGTGTTC
>CAVJTV010000172.1:0-3441 GCA_963652435.1 Desulfovibrionaceae bacterium
TATCTTGTGTCCCAGTATCGGGAAATCCTTTCGTATAGACTGTATATCCAGCATAGTCCGTGTGTTTGTTTTTAGTCGTAGACGAGTGCAAAGGTACAACTATATACGATTATTGTTTTTGATAGAAACGGACACAGTCTATCTCCATTTCCACCGGCAAGTCTTCCGGATCGACAGCACCGACCCAGCTTCCGCCAAGCTGCATATCCAGCAACAGATAAAACGGGCTGTCGTTGAACGGAAATTGTCCTTCCTTATCCGTCTCGATCCGCGGATAAGAGAATGTGCGGGTGTCATTAATGAAAAACACCAGACTGTCCGGATACATTTCCACCACGTATGTATTGAAATCGTCGCGGTTTATAACCCCCGTGCTACCCGGCTTCGGATTGTCTTTTATCCCCAAGTTGAATGTATAATGAGTGTGGACCGTCTGATAAGCAATGCTATCGTTATTCAGCCGCTCCATTATATCTATCTCACCACCACCGGGCCATTTGGCATCCTGCGGCAGCATCCAAAAGGCGGGCCATGCGCCGGTCGCTCCGTTCAGTTTGGCGCGGATCTCCAAACGTCCATTATTAAAGCCCATCTTGCCCTTCGTATAAACTCCGCCGGTAAGGAAAGGAGCCGTATCCGCAGGCAGGCTGTGATTGACCAGTCCGCGCAACACCAACTTCCCGTCGCGCATCGCATAGCAGGAATCGAAATCGGACATATAATTGTTCCAATCGGAAGCACCACGAGGTATCTTGCTCCAATAGGCAGGGTCAAAACCATCGGTTTGGTCGAAGTTGTCTTCCCAAACCAATTTCCATTCCGTAGACGAAGGCTTGCAACAAGGCAGGAGCACCATCATCGTCATACAAGCAATCAAGCCGAAAATGTTCTTTTTCATATTACAATCATTTTAGAGAATAGCACATCAGAATCCGTCCAAAGGTATCAACACGGTAGGAACGAGCAGCAGCATACCCAGCAGAACGAACAGAAGAAGGATACGGAAGAACCACTTCACCCACACGCCATATGGGATACGCGCCAGACCGAGCGCACCCATCAGCACTCCTGACGTAGGGGTGATCATATTGGTGAACCCGTCGCCAAACTGAAACGCCAGCACCGTCGCCTGCCTTGATATTCCTATCACGTCGGAGAAGGGTGCCATGATGGGCATCGTCAGTGCCGCCTTCGCCGAGCCGGAAGGGATGATTATGTTGATAGCCGTCTGTATCGTATACATCGCCCCGATGGAGGCAATCTTGCCTGCCCCGCCCATGAGGGCCGCCATACTGTGCAGGATGGGGTCGATGATGCGCCCGTCCTGAAGTATGTGTATTATCCCGCCAGCCAGACCTACCACCAATGCTGCCGAGAGCATGTCTTTGGCACCGGTTAGAAATCCGCTTATTATCCCGTCGGCATTCTCGCCGGCAGCAAAGCCCGAGAGTATGCCCATGGCAAGGAATATGGCGGAGATCTCCGTGAGATACCATCCGTAGCCCATTACGCCGATGATAAGGAAGACGACAGTGTAGCCAAGCAGGTTGAGAATGAACATCTGGTTCGACCGCCGCAGCCCGACGTATCCCGTCAGGGCAAAGAGCGCGGTAAACACCGGCACTGCCGGAAAACGTACCATGCTTTCGCCCACCTTGAACGCGGTGGACGGGTATTGTATCGAAAAGCCTGCAAGCGACAACAGCAACAGCAGGTATACCACCCACGCCTCGCGGCAGGTTGCCGCCTCGGGCACACTGCCCTCCGCCTCGCTGCCTCGTTCCCTCCAATAGGCATCAGCCACATACATCGGAGAAAGCTCGGGATGCGCCTTCACCCTCGCGGCATGGCGCAGCACAATCGCGACGAGCACTGCCGTGAGCACCGACCAGCACACTAACCTGTATCCGAAGCCCGAGAACAGCGGGAGGTCAGACAGTCCCTGCGCTATACCTATCGTGAAGGGGTTGAGCACCGCTCCCGAGAACCCCACGTGCGCTGCCACATACACCATGCACAGCCCCGTGATGGAGTCGTAGCCCATTCGTATTGCCAGCGGCACGATGATAACGACAAACGCCAGCGTCTCCTCGCTCATTCCGAAGACAGAGCCGAACATGCTGAAGAGAATGATGACAAGGGCTATCACCACATTGTTGACTCCCACCTTGCGCAGCCACCCGCGCCGCTCCATCCTTTCTGCCCCGCGAAGAAACGAGAGTATGCCCGCATCTATCGCCCTGCTGCCGTTCATTATCTGAAACGCACCGCCGATAATCAGCAGGAAAGCAATGATACCCGCCTGCTGTTCGAAGCCGTCGAGCAATGCGCCGAACACCTGCCAGCTCTGCGGGTTGGCATCGACGGCATGGAAAGAGCCGTCCACTATCACTGTGCGCTCCGTGCCGTTCACCATCAGCGTCTCGCGCGAGTACTCTCCCGCCGGAACAATCCACGAGAGGGCGGCACACACCAGTATGACAACAGAAATGATTGTGTAAGTATGGGGAATCTTGCCTGACTTCATCCGTTTTCCTTAATGTCTTAAACACGCCTTGCGGCACAAAAGTAGGGATTATTTCGCCTCTTCGTCTCCTGCGTCTTCTTCGGCTTTGGCGGATTTCCTGGCGATGACTTCGCGCTTGTAGCGGGCAATCTGAGCATTCATCGCGTCGATAAGCTCCGCGCAGTCGGCGTCGCCCTCGAGCAGGGCAAGGGCATTCACCTTGTCGATGAGGGTGCGGTATGCCTCGTCGGTCGCAAGGCGGGCAGCCTTCGTAGCCCCCACAGTCCTCGTGCCGCACTCATTTTCGCGCTTCATTGTCAGCACGTGCACCTTCTCGTTTGCCTCCTTCATAGCCACGACAAGCGACGAAAGCCCGAGCAACGCGATGTCGGCGGCGTACTTCCCTTCGAGGCTCTCGATGAAGCTCGTCATCATTCCCGTCTGCTTGTCGCGCTGGTCTGTCGTCACGATCCGGCAGCTCTTGATATGATCCCAAAGCCGCCGAGCCGCCGCCTGCATCTTGCCCTCGGGCAGCGAGAGAAGCCCCCTGACAGCCCCCTTGTAGCCCGAGTAGCTGCTGTCGCGCATCGCGTCGCCACGGACAATCTCTTTCGTCAGCTCGCTCTTACGCATAACCCTCAGCGCAGCCTCCTCGCCTCTGAAAGCCGTCCGAAGCGTAGCGATGTCGGCAGAAAGCCTACCTGCCACCGCCTCATGCTCCTCAGCCCACTCCAAAGTGTTCTTCACAAAGGTGTAATGCGCCCCGTTCGGCATCCTCGATATTGCTATACCTTTAATCTTCCTTCCCATGTCCTTGTTTTTTTAGATGAATATGTTCTCCGATTTCCGGCAAAGATAGTAAACTACTTCAACAGTCTCACAAAATTTCAGACACATCGTTGAACTACTTCAACAGTCTCGCAAAATTTCAGACA
>CAVJTV010000173.1:0-3374 GCA_963652435.1 Desulfovibrionaceae bacterium
CCGGTGATACCCGAGATATAGTCGTTGGGATAGGTGGCCTTCATGCCTTCGATGCCTGTTCCGGCAACAACGCCCACGCTGGCTGTGGGGCTGTCGGGACGGGGATAAACGAAATATGCGCCGAGATCTTGGCCCTTCATCACTTTATCGCCCATACGAATCTCACCCTTCATAACCTGTACCGGGGCATTCTTCAGGAGCTTATTCCACGCCTTGTTGTTCGTGGCATTTCCATAGATAACAACGTTGCGGTCTGCATAAGCCGAAGGGTTGAAATCCTTGTCGGCAACAACGTCGATGGAGCTGTTGGCTCTGTAAAGGAAGGTCTCCGCGTCGAAGCGAGCCTTGTTGCGATACCATTCGTTTTCTTCCTTGCTGCCTCCAGTGGCATAGACAAACACCACGCGATGGTCGAACGCCTGCTTGAAACCACCATAACGGGCGGGATATTTTTCTGTCACAGGGATGGCGTCCGTCAGCGTCCACTTGCCGGAGGTTTTCTTCAGCACAGCCGGTTTCGTACCGTCTACCGTGATGGTCTCGCCGTCGATGGTGATGCTTGCCTTCTGATGTTTCAATGCCGGAAGGTCGATTGTCAGAGAGGCAACGTTGGAGGTAGTACCCGTAACCCCATTTTCGGTCTGCTTGAAAAACACCGAGGAGAAGGAATACGCTGTGTCCTGCTGGTTGAGGGTCACCCAATAGTCCTTGGCAGTGATGGCGGGAGAAGCCGTGTGGAACTCCAGCTGCTTAACGTCGCCCGAGGCGGGCACTTTATGCCAACGGAAATAGTCGAAGATGGGTTTCCAGTCAACACTCTCGTTGCTATACCAGTGCGCACCGCCCGGATATTCGTAGTAGCAGAAATCGGGGTGGAACGTGCCCAAAAGCTCACGCATATGGCGCACCTGCTGGATAGGAACAACATCGTCCGAATCGCCATGAAGGATATACACTCCCGACTGAAGGTAGTTTCTCATCAGACTAAGTGTGCGCCCTGCATTGGCAGCGCGGCAGATCATGTCGAAATGTTTCTCGCCCTCGTTGGCAACATCGGCATCCGGTCGTGAATAACGGGCAATATCCGGATAGCTGGCGCAAGGAGCAATGGCGGCAAAACGGTCGGGATAGGTAACGCCAAGAAACCATGTGCCGTGTCCACCCATCGAGTGTCCGGTAAGATACGTATGCGCCGGGTCTGTCTTAAACACTTTCTCTGCCTCAGCCAATACCTCCATGGCATCTATGCGCCCCCACTCTTCCCAGTTGAAGCCATAGGGACGGCGGTTTGTCGGTGCAATGATATGTCCCCAGTCTTTCGGGGCATATGCACGTGCCTGATTGCGGGCTTCCACTGACGCACCGTGAACAGAGAGGAACAACGCCTGACCCTCGCCCTTCACTGTGGAGGGGTTAACACTGTAATACTGCACGCTCCCGTCTATGTCGCTTATGAATGTGCGCTCGTGCACCACGGTGGCATCTTTCTGCTGAAGCTCAATCTCCACTTGGTCGATTTCCTTGCCGGCCTTGTCCTTGAGGATAACCTTTGCCTTTGTCTTGCCGCTCTTCACCTTCGTGGCAGCCGGGATACGAAACTTCACCTTGCGCACCATCATAGGCATGATATCGTCGGTGGCTATGCCGGCAGTTTCTCCATCTTCCAGCCTACATTCTATCCTCAATCCCGAGAGGGCTTTCTCCTCGGCATTAATCACGCGGATGGCACCCCACTTCTCTCCTCCTTCTCCGTTGATGAGATCCGGAAGCGTCATATCACGCTTGGTAAGCATCACCGGCTTGGAGGGAACGATCAGCTTGGCAGCAACCCTGCCAAAGCGTCCGTGCGTAAAGATGAACTCATTGCGCCCCTTCTGCATCCGGAAAGGAATCAGCGTGTATGCAAAGTCATAGTGATCGCCCTCGTGAGGCATACCGTTGATAAAAGTACGGGTGTTGCCACTCGCCTCGAGCAGCACGATCTGCGACTTGTCCGCCTTGTATTCCGTATAGATATACGCACGACGCAGGGCATGGTTGGCAAACCGTCCGGTAGAGTCCGCTTCTATTGGTGTCCAACTCACCAGCTCGGCATGCCTGCCATAGTTCGCCGCCGTCAGATTGTCCGACGAAGGAGCCTTAAACTTGCTCTTTGCCATCTCCCACTCCAGTGCATCGGCTGTCGTAAAAAGATAGCCCGACGCCGTCGTCACCGGTACAAAATACCCCTGCCTGAAGGAATGAAGCACAATGCCTTCATCCACACGTTCCACTCTCTCCTTTCCAAAATACTCAACAACGTTGCCCGTCGTCTGTTGCGCTGCCAAAGGGCTTCCCCCCAACACAAGACAAGCAACCGCTGCCACAAAAACATTCTTCTTCATATAACTCTATCTGTTTATTGATTTTAATCTCAAGTGCGGGAAATGTAATGTAACGCACATTCTTTACATCTCTTTGAGCACAAAACTACACATTTTCTCATACTCGAAGCAAACTCTCCTTCAGTTGGCAAACTCTCATTCCCTCAGTTGATGGGTTTGTCTTCTTCTTTCGCATTCACTCCGGCGGCGAAAGGAAAAGCAATACCTTTGCGCCCGATATTATAAATTGAAGAAATGATAAGGCTTGCAACAAAAGGAGATTTACCAACCGTCATGAGCATATTGGACGAAGCCCGTGAGACGATGAGGGAAAGTGGGAACACGACACAATGGAAGGAGGGCTACCCTGCCCAAAGCGTCATTGAAAACGACATAGCGACGCAGACGGGATATGTGATAGAGGAAGACGGTATGACGGTTGCGTATTTTGCATTCAAGCCGTCTCCCGACCCTACATACCACACCATATACGAGGGCAGGTGGATTGATGCAGACAGCCCGTATCATGCCATTCATCGCGTCGCATGCAGACGATATGTTCATGGCATTTTTAGACAAGTGATCGACTATTGTTTTTCGATCTCCGACAATATCCGTGTCGACACGCACCGCAACAACACCATCATGCAGCATCTTCTGAAGAAATATGGTTTTGTGTATTGCGGCATAATCCATCTGCTTAACGGTGACGAACGCCTGGCATACCAAAGCCCCCGATAAAGAAACTGTTGCAGTCAATGAAGAAATAAGTTATGACTGACCAAATAGAAAGAAGGACGTGATGGTAAAGGTGGTGGTCAATCTGATAAACAAGGAGAACAAGTAACATCTGGCACGACGCGGTGACAACGCCAAAACGCGCGAAAAAGGAGCCGGCGGAGGCTCCGGGTTGTGCTTCATCGAAGCACTACATCAGGTCGGGTACGTCAATATAGACGCTTTCAGAGCCTCCGGCAGGCAAGCGCAAGCAGTATGACAAGGACGGCAAAG
>CAVJTV010000174.1:0-3373 GCA_963652435.1 Desulfovibrionaceae bacterium
CCGTACACGTCTTCCTTCTTTGCTGTTAATGTCACTTTCATTTGCTACGAAATAAATGGGTTCGTGCCGGCAAAGGTAAACCGCCCTGCACGCTGCGGCTTATATCTTCTTCTCTATGGTTTGATACCGGACGTGCTGCACGGTTAAAGGCGGTTCAAGAAAAAAGACGAGGTCGGACAGCGAATGCCCGACCTCTTTGTTCCCTTTTTATAGTGTTGGCAATGAGCCTAAAGTCATTACCGGCACTTTTCGATGTGCAAAAGTAGGCACAATCGATTACACAAAAACACAACCGTTCGCAATTTATTTATACCGGACCATTTTCCTGAAGCCGTGAAAATGGTTGCTCCGAATAACCCCTTGGCGTTACTTCTTGAGTAGCCGTCTCAGCAGCCACGCCACCAGCGCAATCACTGCGCCGCTCGCTGCGCCTATCGCCCAGCCGCCCGCCTCCTGCTTTATCCGCTCCCAGCGGGTAAGGGCTTTTTCAACCGTTACGGGAACTTCCACGCGTCGGTCTACATACACTTCTTTCGACGGGAGGTATAGCGTGTCCGGCTTTACGCGCATATCGGCAAGCAGCTCGCCGAGGCTGTCGACGGTGAGTTGCAAGGCGACGTTCTTCGTTGTCATAATGTCGAGCTGTCGGAGCGTAACGCGCCCGCTCTCGTCACACTCCATGAGTGCGCGGACGGTTGCGCTATCCGTCGGCAAAGGATAAGGGACAAGACGGTCTATATAGACGCTGTCGGTGCGCGTCTCAACGGTGGTGACGGTCTGCGGCGTGCGGCACGACATTGCCGCCACTGCAAGAAGGGAAAGGTATATGTGTCGCATAAGCATTCACGTGTAAGTATTTGTTTTCCCAAAGATATACACAAAGCACCAAGAGCGTGAAGCCTAATTTGTTCTATTCAGAGCACTGCCGCAATCCTCCTCACGTGTTCAAGGCGTTGCGCAAATGTCTTGTTCCGCTTTGCTGTCTGTATGTTGTAGTCCATTTGCATCTTTAGCCAAAAGTCGGATTCAATGCCTAAAGCCGCTTCTATAAGCATGGCATATTCCGTCGTGATGGCGCGTTTGCAATTCAACACTTCGTTTAGTGCCGTGTATGGTATCCCCGTTTGCCGAGACAATTCCTTCTGAGAAATGCCCCTGCATTCGATCTCCTCTTTGAGCAGTTCGCCCGGGTGCGTGGGTTCAAACGGTTCAAGATTGTTCGCTATCATTTTCGGGTCTGTTCCTTTAATCGTAACCATAGCTCAATTATTTATAATGGTTTGATAATTCCAAGATGTTGCAGATGTAAACAATCGTTTCGGTTTCTTCTTCCGACACGGTAAACTCTATTCGGTATTGGTCGTTCACCCTTATGGATGAAACACCCGCTTTGTCGCCTTTCAAGACCTCGTAACACAAGGACTTCATGTTGTACAATGCCTCAATGCTTCCCTTGTTCTTCAATATGTTTATCCGGTCTTTGTATCGCTTTACAATATCAGGTTGAAAGCGGTGTTTCTTGTCGCCCTTCCCTGTTTCATAGAGTTCACGAAGATAATCCCTGCCGAATGTTACAATCATGCCTATGACCTTTTGCCCGGCAAAGATAGCGATTTTATCTACACTGTTCACAAAATAGTGAACTCACCTCTTTTCACCCTCCTGCGAACATTCGCCAGCCGTCCTCGACTTCTGCCATATTCGGCTCGCAGCCGTTCTCAACCCTGCTCATTGCGGCGACAACCTTCACCATCGTACCCTCTATGAATTGTAGCGGCGTGTCTGCGTCTATGCCCGAATACGACGAGACGAGCGAAACGTACGCCTGCGTGTTGTTCTCGTTTGTGGGTGCCCAGCGCGAGATGAGCGCGCGGACGGTCTTCAGCCCGTACGCCTTATAGTATGTGCTAAGCGTCTTAAATATTGCGCGGTATCCGTGCGCCATTGTGCGGAACTGCTTAAACTGCGCGTCCTTGCTTGGGATAATCTCCCCTTGAAACACGTCGCTGCTCCGTCGTATGTTGCCCGGGTTGTTGTTCCTAAGTCCTCTTGGTAATGTCTTATTCATAATCCTATGAATTTAATCTGTGATAAAAATCTAATTTAATATTCTCATAAACAGCCGATACGTTAGTGTATGCCCGACCATTGTTCACGCCTGATTCGTTATACAATTCCCCTTCTACAACTTTAGCCACCCAATCTATCCATTCCGAATTGGTATATTCGGATAGTTTCCTTCCACGATAGCGGTAGCTGTCGAAACGGCTGTTCCTGTCCTCAAACATATTGGTGAGCAACATCCGTATCTTATTCCTTGTAGCTTCCCTGTCCGCTATATGGTTCTCTTCCCTTATTTTCTTTATAAGTCGGCAAGCCTTCTCGATAGCCAAATCAAAATAGACATTGGATGTGTTCTTTATCCTGAGCTGGGTTTCTGGAATCAGTCCTTCCGCGATGTCCGTCATCATCTCGTTCATATCACTCATTATCTCGCTGATTTCCCCAATCTGCCTTGTAGCCATAAGCATCTTGTCAAGTGATTTCTTGAACCATCGCATCATCATGATGAACATGCTGAATGACAGCAGCAAGAAGAATGCCGCGATAATCACCAGCACGCCGTACTCGCTAATTCCTCGTGCAACTTGCAACGCGGCTTCCGTTTGCTCCATGCCGTTATCAGACTAAAATGAATATACTAACATAGGTTGCCGCCAACGCCTAACGTTACTTTGCCAATCTTGGTTTGTCCTACGTGTCCCGCTTCTTCCAATACCCGCATACGGTCTTGGCTGTACAGGAAAACGTCCTCTTCCCCGATATAAAGATGAAGCCTTTCCTTTTTGGCTTTGTCTATCTCCGCTCTTTTGCCATACTTCGCTTTTTCCAACGTGTCCATACTCATTCCTCCTTATCTGTTATCTCGTATAGTGAATAATCCACCGAATCCTTCATTCGCCAACCATCCTCCAGACATTTCCGTATATGTTCCTGCATAGGCATGTAGAATTTCTGCAACTCATCTATTGTGTGGAACACCTGATACACGGGACGGTCTTCCGTTCCGAACTTGAACTCTACGGGAAGATTTGTGCCTCCGGTCTGCATCGCGAGATCGTAAGCCGCCTTGTAATTACGCTGGTTATCTTCGCTGAGCCAAACCAACATGTCGTTCCAATAGAAACCCCGTAAAATCTTGTCGCTGGTTATGCTGTTATAATAGCTATTCACCATGCGACGCATTTTGTCTTCTGTCGGTTTGTGGTAAATGATTTCTTCCGCCCATACAGCCATATCCGTATCGACATATTCTTCCGTCTCAGGGTCTAATTCCCTTATTTCCGCGTAATCCCAGCGCACGATGTAGATG
>CAVJTV010000175.1:0-3168 GCA_963652435.1 Desulfovibrionaceae bacterium
AAACGGACATTTTGTCAGATTGTCGCCGTGACAAAGACTTCCCCGAGCGTTTTTGAACTTTGTACGCCGGCGAACGGACTTGGAAAACGCGATTTTGGACTTTGTGCGCCGGCGAACAGACACGGAAAACGCGATTTTGGACTTTGTGCGCCGGCGAACAGAGCTCCTAACTGTCATCCCGCACCACGACGGCGGGATCTCCCAATCGGAAGGACAGTTTTTGAAGGTCATGACTGTTGGTATCGCTTGCGGCGCATCGCCGCGCTCGTCTTGGTCATGGTTCCAAGTATCGGGACAAAGGCGTTCGCCCAAGACGAAACGTTTATGATGAGTGGTAGCGAATACACGCTGAACGACGGAACGCTCTACATGCCTAACGAGACGCTTTTGAAGTACAAATCCACAGCCGGCTGGAAAGAGTTCCGTCATATCGTCGGTAACATGAGTACGGGCATTGAAGACATCAATAGCGAGGAAGTGACGATACAGGCTAACGGCGGCGCGCTTGCCATGACAACTATTGTTGGGCGGCGAGGTTAGAGGCTTTTGTTGATGCTTTCGATGTAGCCAAGAATCTCGTCGCGTCCTTCTTTCTTTTCGGAGGATGAGAACAGTATCGGAGGGAGTTCTTCCCATGTCTCGAGCAGTTTTGCGCTGTACGCTTTCACGTTCTCTTCGAGGCGACCCTTGCTTATCTTGTCTGTCTTGGTGAAGATGATGGAAAAGGGGATGCCGTTTTCGCCGAGCCATTCCATAAACTCGAGGTCGATCTTCTGCGCCTCGTGGCGGCAGTCGACAAGGACGAAGAGGTTCGTGAGCTGTTCGCGGCATAAGATGTAGCTCTCGATGATACGCCGGATGTTTTCGCGTCCTTCCTTTCCCCGCAGGGCAAAGCCGTAGCCAGGGAGGTCGACGAGAAACCAGCTGCCGTTGATGATAAAATGATTGATGAGAAGTGTCTTGCCCGGCTTCTGCGATGTCATTGCGAGACCTTTCCTCCCTGTCAGCATATTTATGAGCGACGATTTGCCCACGTTGCTTCGCCCGATGAAGGCATATTCGGGGAGATTGCCGGCGGGGCATTTCCTTACGTCGGCGTTGCTGACAACAAATTCTGCACTTTTGATTTCCATATTCCTGTTTTCTTTTTGCGGCGACGAAAATACGACAAAAAGGTTGGCAGAATGTCTCTTTCGGGGGCGGGATTTTGTTCACGCTGCATTGTTGACCGCCTAAAGAATAAACAAAATGTTTCGATTTTCTTTTGTGCGCTATCAGAATGCATTACTTTTGCGGCGAAAACGAAGCAATATGCAACCGAAAAAGTTGTTTTGAGAAGCATTTGGAAGATTGATACACAATAAATGATTTCGAGTTATGAAGAAGATTGAGGCGATTATCCGCAAGTCGAAGTTCGAGGAAGTCAAGAAGGCTCTTTTGGCAGCCGACATCGAGTGGTTCTCTTATTATAATGTAAGAGGAGAGGGGAAGATGCGACAGGAGCGCATTTATCGTGGTGTGATGTACGACACCAGCAGCATCGAGCGCGTGCTTTTGAACATTGTGGTGCGCGACAAGAATGTGGAGCGGACGATACAGGCGATACAGAGCGCGGCGCAGACCGGCGAGGTGGGCGACGGGCGCATATTCGTGATACCGGTGCTCGACACCGTGCGTATCCGCACGGGTGAGCGGGGCGATATCGCGCTTTATAATGCAGAGCAAGAGAAATGAAGTTGAACTCTAAAAAGACAAGAAGATTATGAACGGTTTATTATTGACAGTACTTGACACGGGCAACACGGCGTGGATGATTATGGCAACCATACTGGTGCTTTTGATGTCGATCCCAGGCATCGCGCTTTTCTATGGCGGGTTGGTGCGGCAGAAGAACATACTGAGCATCCTGATGCAGACGATGTTTATCGTGGCGGTGGTAAGTCTTATATGGGTGGCGTTCGGATATTCGTGGGCTTTCTCCACGGAGTTTGCCGAGAGCGGCAATCCGCTGGCATGTGTGATGGGAGGGTTCGACAAATGTTTCCTTCGCGGCATAGGTCTCGACGCGTTGATGCCGACGGGCATTCCGGAGCTTACGTTCGCGATGTTTCAGTGTATGTTCGCGCTGATCACTCCGGCACTTATCCTCGGGGCTTTCGCCGAGCGCGTGAAGTTTAAGGGATATGTGCTCTTCACGGTGCTGTGGGTAGTGGTTGCGTATCTCCCGATGGCACACTGGGTGTGGGGCGGAGGGTTCCTGCAGGAGATGGGGGCGATAGACTTTGCCGGCGGCACGGTGGTGCACATCAACGCAGGCGTGGCAGCTTTGGTGATGGCTCTTTGCGTGGGCAAGAGGGATGATTACCGCGCGGGACATCCTATTACGCCGCACAATATCACCTTCGTCTTCATGGGAATGTCGTTCCTCTGGCTCGGATGGTTCGGCTTCAATGCGGGGAGCGGGCTGGCTGCCGACGGCTTGGCAGCGAACGCTTTCCTTGTGACGCATATTGCCACGGCTGCGGCTGCCACGACGTGGATGATTATCGACTGGATGGTCAACCGTAAGCCCACCACTGTCGGCGTGTGTACGGGGGCGGTTGCCGGACTTGTGGCAATCACTCCGGCGGCGGGCAGCACCGACATCTTCGGTGCGTTCTGCATAGGCATCATCTCCACCTGCGTATGTTTCTTCATGGTGGCAGTGGTGAAGGCAAGGTTCAAATACGACGATGCCCTCGACGCTTTCGGGGTGCATGGCATTGGCGGTATCGTCGGCTCTGTCCTCACGGGAGTGTTTGCCACGAGGGCGGTGACGGGTGCCGACGGTGTGGAGGGCGCGCTCTACGGCGACTGGCATCAGCTTTGGGTGCAGGTCGTGGCAACATTGGTAAGCATCGCCTTCAGCGCAGTTGTCACCTTCGTGCTCTTTGAGATAGTGGACAGGATGGTCGGCATCCGCGTGGACAAACGTGTCGAAGAGGAAGGTCTCGACATCTACGAGCACAGCGAGAGTGCATACAGCTACTAAGGCTGAAAGATTGTTTAGGTTAGAAAGTCCACTTTCCTGCCCCGCTGGACCTGCGGCGAAGGAAGAAAGTGGACTTTCCGGCGGTTTCCCGAGTTCCGGAAACGGCTTTGCAAGGGTGAAAAGTGGTTTCCCGAGTT
>CAVJTV010000176.1:0-3148 GCA_963652435.1 Desulfovibrionaceae bacterium
GAAACCACTACACGGGCGTGTTTTGCTTAGTCTTTGCCGTTTTGCGAGAAGATGCCGTATTTCTTGATGATGTAGCGGAAGTAGTTTTCCAGCTCGTACTTGGCGTCAACGGGGAGATTGCCGCTGGCGATGGCGTCGGGGATTTCCACCTTGACATTTGTCTTGGCTCCGGGCATTCGGGCAAACAGCACCACGCCGTCGTCGGGTTGCAAAGTCTTGATGGCATACCCGTTTTCCAGCCAGCATTGGCTGATACACATAAATCCCGTGCGCTGCCAGAAGCGTTTGTCACGGGAGCCGACCCCGAGCTTCTCGCCCATGATTTCTTCAATCTCCTCGAACGTCAGGAGGACATTCGTCTTCGTGCATTTGCGGAAGTAGGCGTCCAGCCGGTAGAACTTCTTCTCGCGTGGAGTCGTGCCGCCTTCGAGCTGCTGCAGCAGCTCTTTCACGTCTTCGATGGAAGAAGGCAGGACGGATGTGTCGACGAAGTCAATAGAGCGGAGGGTACAACGTGTGTGCACGTAAGCCATCCGCGAGGTAAAGTTTCTTTTGTTCGGAAACGCTTCTATGAGTTTCGTTTCTTCGTCGCGAAGCATCTCGTGTCCGCAGTAGTGGCATTTTCCCTCTTGGCGGTTCCATATAGTGCGATAAACGCCCGTTACCCCTTTTGCCTCCCTTTTGTTTGCGCGATGTCTTAGATATTCGATGTTGATGTAAGGGTTCACCGCAACCTTCACAGGGTCGTAGTTCACCAGCAGTGTGTCGGACATGGGATGTACATAGATTTCCTTTTTCTTGGGCAGAGCATAGAGGTGACGCCCTTGGCTGTCGAGATACCAGTATTTCTCAAGTATCTTCTTGCGGTTCCACTTTGGGTGTTTCGCCTCGCAGAGCTCGAGGAGGAGCGCGGTGATGTATGCGTCCATTTTCTTGAAGGCTTCTTCCGCTTCTTCGGTCCTGTGATAGGATGCCCACCCGCTTATCTTCCTGTTCAGCGTCTCGATGAGCGACTGCTGAGAGCCGACGTAATTCTTTATCGTGTCGCGCATGTTTGTCATGAAGCGTTCCATAGATTGGTTTGACGGGCGGGCAAAAAGCCGGTTGCCTACCTTATAATATGTGCGCGACAAGAAAGTAAACCCCTTGTCGACGCGGACAATCTTGCTCTTTTCGTGAGAAATTCTGAGTCCGCGTTCGTTAAGGAAGGTGACGACGAGCGACTGTATCTTGCGTGCCGTCTCTTCCGTGCGAGCCGCGAAGATTATGTCGTCGGCATAGCGCAGCATATAACCGTCGAAATAGTCTATTTCGCCACGAGGGTACAAATTCGAGTAGACATAATCGCTAAGCCCGTCGAGCGTCATGTTCGCGATGATTGGCGAGAGACTGCAGCCGATGCCGACACCCTCTGTCATGGGGAAAAGCCTCCCTTCGAAGATGTAGCCGGCGGAAAGGAACTCGCTCAACACGTACGGCGCAAGCGGAATACCCCTCATTATCCAGCTATGGCTTATGTTCTCGTAACATTTACATACGTCGGTGATAAAAACCCACACGGGAGCATCCTCCGTCGACATCACCCGTATGAGATGCTCGTTGAGGTCGAACGTAGACCGTCCTTTGCGGTAGGCAAACGACCCTCTGTCGCCCCACGCCTCAGCTATGGGGTCAAGAGCGAAAGAGTAGAGGCACTGCATCGCGCGGTCGTAGTATGTCTCGACATGTATGCGGCGCTGCTTGCCGTTCTTCCCCTCCACGACAAACAAGCGGGAGGGCTTGGAGTGATAGTTGGAGGCGGTGAGAGTGAGGGCAGCTGTCATCTTCTCGTGCGACTCAACCCATTTGACACCGTCGACCCCCGGACCGCTCGCCGTGCTGCACACATGGCGGACGGCAAGCATCCTTGCCTCCAGCGACCGCACTATCCTCTTCTGCCACTCCTGCATCTTCTCTCTGTCCCGGATGTATGCCGACTTCGTCAGCCCCACCTGCAGCTCCCTCAACCTTTTTTCCGCAAACTCCCAGTCGGTGCTGTCCCAAAAGCCCGAAAGTACCTTCTTGTCCGCTTTCTCGTAGATATGAAACGTCGGCTTTTCCCATTTTTGCTTCGGCTTTTTCTCGCGCGGTGCCCCAAACTGCAAATTCATATACAGTATGATGGGGCAGTGGTCCGAGCCGAACACATTAGACTGTGTGGTCGACTCCTGTATCTTCTCTTTTATCTCTTCGCTGACGAGAAAGTAGTCGAGCCGCCAGCCTCGGTTCTCTTTCCTTTTGAACAGACGCATCGACCACCACGTGTACACCCCTTTTTCGTTCGGATGGACGTAGCGGTAGCTGTCGACAAACCCATTCGCAAGGATGGCATGCAGGCTCTCGCGCTCGGTGGACAGAAACCCCTCGTCGTCGCGCTCCGCCCGCTGGTTTTCCCCGTAAATATCTATTTCGGAAACCGTCACGTTGAAGTCGCCGCAGATGATCACGGGCTTTTTCTCGCGGAGCTTCGTCAGATACGCCATAAAGAGCTTGTCCCACTGGTTGCGGTAGTCTTCCCTGTCTGGTGCATGCTGCGAATTGGGCGTGTAGCTGTTGATGAAATAGAATGTCTCAAACTCCATAGTAATTATGCGCCCTTCGGTGTCGAAATCGGTGTCGCCAAGGTCGTATGTAACGCACAAAGGCTTGTGACGCGTCAGGCACATCGTCCCCGAATAGCCTCTTCGGTTTTTACAGATAGACCAATAGGCGATATACCCCTCTATTTCGGCGGGGTCGTAGGGGTGGTTCACGCGCGTCTCCTGAAACGCGTAAATATCAGCGTCGGGAAACTCAAAAAAGGTTGATGCTCCTTTCCGCCACGCCGCCCTCAGACCGTTCAAATTCCAAGATACAAGTTTCATTGTCGTTTCTTTTCCACTGCAAAGCTACGGCGAGGAGCGCGAAATGCCGTTCGCAACCCGTCTGTCATCACGGGCCGGACTTTCATCATGTGTTGTGGCTCATTCCGGAAAATGCAATCAAAACAAATACCGGAGGGGTTATCAATCAGAATATAGGATATCCTCGGGCTGAAAACAACATCACGCCTTTGACAGTTGGAGAAGAAGCTCCGTCAGTATAATGCCATTGCATAACAAACAAAAAA
>CAVJTV010000177.1:0-3022 GCA_963652435.1 Desulfovibrionaceae bacterium
TTAGAATTATGCCTAGATCAGTAAATCATGTTGCTTCAAGAGCAAAAAGAAAACGTATTCTAAAACTTACAAGAGGTTACTATGGTGCACGCAAGAATGTGTGGACCGTTGCTAAGAACACCTGGGAGAAGGGTTTGACTTATGCATTCCGTGACCGTCGAAACAAAAAGCGCAACTTCCGTGCATTGTGGATTCAGCGTATCAACGCAGCCGCTCGTCTGGAGGGTCTGTCTTACTCGCGTTTGATGGGTGCTTTGCATGCCGCAGGTGTCGAAATCAACCGCAAGGTGTTGGCAGATTTGGCTATGAACCATCCGGAAGCGTTCAAGGCTATTGTGGATAAGGTAAAATGAGAGACATATAATTCTCGAGAATGGAGAGGGTCTTCCGTCGTGAAGGTCCTCTTTTTTTGTACTGTCCCCCTACCCTATGATTGTGAGGCGGGCAAACTTCAGCAGCAGTTGCTTTTGCCCGAAGTTGACGAAGGATACCGTTGCCTTTGCGTTGCCGCTGTCGCCTTCAAGGGCAGTGACCACGCCGTCGCCGAAGCGGTCGTGACGCACCTTGGCACCAACCCGAAGACCTGAGAGATCCGCTGCCGTAGCAGAAGATGCCGGCGAAACAGGAGATGCCGCTTCCACCCGCGTCAGAGTCCTCCGGATTTGTGGCGAAGGAGCGAACAGGGTAGGCTCTTTCCTTTGAGGTGCACGAGACATATCCAACGGGAGGTCTAAGAACTGCGCATCGATGTCGCGAAGGAAGCGGCTGGGCGAGCACATCATGCTCTTCCCGTTGCGGAAGCGGCTCTTGGCAAATGTCAGCACACAGTTTTCTTCCGCACGGGTGAGTGCCACATAAAACAGACGACGCTCCTCCTCCACCCCGCGCGGACTATCTTTCGACATGGACGAAGGAAACAGATCTTCCTCCACACCGACGACGAAGACATTCCTAAACTCCAAGCCCTTGGCTCCGTGAACCGTCATAAGGGTCACCTTGTCTGCTTGCTCTTCCTTGTCGTTGTCCAAATCTGTCAGCAGCGACACCTCGGAGAGGAAATCGGACAGTGAGACCTGCTCGATGCCTTCCTCGCGCCTCAGCTCGCAAAACTCGGCAATACCTGCCAGTAGCTCCTGCACGTTTTCCCACTTGCTGACGCCTTCCTCCGAACGGTCAAGCGAGAGCATGCCGGCTATGCCGCTTTCCTTTACTACGGTCGCAGCCATCTCTTCTGCCGAGAGACGTTCGCTATCTCGAGTGAAACGCTCTATCATCTCGCGAAACTCTGTCAGCTTACGCGCCGAGCTGCCCCCGACAGACAGGGCATAGTCTATCGGCGCACATAAGACGGTCCACAGACTGACACCCCGTTCGGCGGCTGCGGCAGTGAGCTTGCCTACCGTAGTGTTGCCGATACCTCTCGAGGGATAGTTGATGACCCGCTTGAGAGCCTCCTCGTCGTGCGGATTCGTGATAAGGCGCAGATAGGAAATCACGTCTTTTACCTCCTTTCGCTGATAGAACGACAGTCCGCCGTATATCCTATAAGGAATGCCCCGCTTACGGAACGCCTCTTCCAGGATACGCGACTGGGCATTCGTGCGATACAGGACGGCAAATTCCGAGTAGCCATACTTCCTGCGCAGGTGCATCTCGCCAATCATCGTTGCCACCGAATAGCCCTCCTCGTAGTCTGAATAGGAAGAGCAGACACGCACCTTGCTGCCCTCGTCTTTCTCCGAATACACGTTTTTGAATATCTGTTCCTTGTTCTTATGGATAAGGCTGTTTGCCGCGTTCACGATGTTCTGCGTCGAGCGGTAGTTGCGCTCCAGCTTGAAGACGCGGCAGCCGGGGTACTGGTTCTTGAACTGAAGGATATTGTCGATGTTGGCTCCGCGAAACGAGTAGATGCTCTGAGCGTCGTCGCCCACAACACATACATGGCGGTGTTGCTCGCAAAGCATGCGGACAATCCGGTGCTGCACGTAGTTGGTGTCCTGATACTCGTCGACCAGCACATAGCGGAAGAAGCCACGGTACCGGTCCAGCACATCGGGGTTATCACGAAAGAGCATGTACGTCTGAAGCAGCAGGTCGTCGAAGTCCATAGCCCCCGCCTGCCGGCAACGGCTCTGATAACGTTTGTATATCTCACAGATAAGGGGCACCCTCGACTGAATGTCGTATTGCTTCACCTCGGCAGACTGTCCGTATGCCTCCGCCGTGACCAGCGCGTTCTTGGCATTCGAGATACGTCCCTGCACCATGCCAAGGCGATACTCTTTGTCGTCCAACCCCATCTCTTTGATGATCGATTTTAGGAGGCTTTTCGTGTCGGCAGCGTCGTAGATGGTAAAATCGGAAGGGAAGCCGATGCGCTCCGCCTCGCGATGGAGGATGCCCGAGAAGACGGAATGGAACGTCCCCATCCTTAGCAGACGGGCAGTATGGTCGCCTGTTATCTGCGAAACGCGCTCCTTCATCTCGCGTGCCGCCTTGTTGGTAAACGTCAGCGCAAGAATGTTCTGCGGGGCAAGCCCCGTCTCTATCAGGTAAGCAATCTTGTAGGTGAGCACTCTCGTTTTGCCCGATCCGGCACCGGCTATCACCAGCAGCGGTCCGTCGTTGTAGACAACCGCCTCGCGCTGACTTTCGTTCAGTTGGTTAAGATATTCTTCCACGTATCTCCTCTATCTCTGTTTTAAGGTGGGCAAAAATACGAAATTTTGTCGCTGCCGCGCCCCAATGCGCCATGCCAGCGGGCGGAGAGCTGTTCACCGGTGCACAAAGTCCAAAAACCCGTTTTCCAGGTTCGTTCGCCGGCGCACAAAGTCCAAAATCGCGTTTTCCAAGTCCGTTCGCCGGCGCAAAGAGTTCAAAATCCCGTCAGGAGGTCTGTGCACGCGTGCACAAAGTCCAAAAACGCTCGGGGAAGTCTTTGTCACGGCGACAATCTGACAAAAAGTCCGTTTTGCATGTTCGCGCGCCTGTGCACAACGTCCAAAAACCCGTTTTTTAT
>CAVJTV010000178.1:0-2908 GCA_963652435.1 Desulfovibrionaceae bacterium
TTTACTTCTTCCACTGTGCCTTTGCCGATGATTTTCTGTTGCACGGCGGTCGGTCCTTTGTAGCGAAGTGTGCCCTTGCCGACAATACTTATCTTCAGGTTGTTTGTGGCATGCACTTCCATCGTTCCGTTTCCCGTCAGCTTGCAGCTTAGCTCGGGCACGGCAACGCCGAAAGCCATTATCTCGCCGCTGCTGGCAATGGAGTATTCGCCCTCTTTGGCATTTCCCTTTTTGAGGTTGATTGTTCCCGAGCCGGTGATGCCACATTCCAATTTGTCTGCCTCAAGCTCTGCGGCAACCATATTTGCGCTCCCTGAAACGTTCAGGTCGATCTTGCCCATCTTCACCGGCTCTTTCAGCTGAACCAGGCAGTTGGAGTTCGCACTGATCTTTATCTCGTCTCCGCTCAGCGGACTGTTCACCATAAAGTTGGCATTGCCTGCCGCCTTCACTTCCTTCAGCCATTTGGAGTTTGTCCGCACGACGAACTTGGTGTAGTGGTCCACCTTCACCCCCTTGAAGCCTACGGTAAGCTCGCGGTCTTTGATATCGGTGTTGACATATTCGTGTAGGTTCTCGTCGACGGTTATCTCGATGTATGGCTCTGCGTCCGACTGCTCGTAGTTGAAGTCGATGACGCCGTCTATCTTGATGGAATTATAATCGTTGACGGCAATCTTCTTTGTGGAGAGTTTGCCGTTGCCTTTCACGTGGTCTGCTGCTTCGATGGTAAACAATGCCCCCATCAACAGGATGGCGGACAATAAGATTTTTGTTCTCATGATTTGTTGTTTTTAGTTTCACTGCGTCGCAAAAGTACGAGTAATTCAGTTCGCCCGATCTCCGTTTGTGGGTTTTGCCTACTTTTGTGTCCGCAAAAAGGAAGTTATGCTGATAAAAGTCTATCCCGAAAATCCCAATCCGAAGGAAATAGAGAGAGTGGTCGGTGTCCTTCGCGACGGAGGTCTGGTCATCTATCCGACCGACACGGTGTATGCCGTGGGCTGCGACGCGCTGAACGTCCGTGCCGTGGAGAAGATATGCCGGCTGAAAGGTGTCAATCCGCAGAAGAGCAACCTTTCGATTATCTGCTACGACCTCTCGAACCTCAGTGAATATGCCAAGGTGAGCAACGCGGCTTTCAAGCTGCTGAAGAGAAATCTCCCCGGTCCTTTCACGTTCATCCTCCCGACAAGCAGCGAGCTGCCGAAGATATACAAGAACAAGAAGGAGGTCGGCATCCGCATACCGGACAACAACATCGTCCGCACCCTTGTCAAAGAGCTGGGAAACCCTATCATGACAATGTCCGTGCACGACGACGACGAAGTGGCGGAGTATTCGACCGACCCCGAGCTGATATACGAGAAGTACGAGAGCACGGTGGACATCGTGATCGACGGCGGATACGGAGGGTTTGAGGCTTCGACGGTGGTGGACTGCACGACAGACGACTTCGAGATCGTGCGTCAGGGGAAAGGCATACTGAAATAATGATTGAGATATGAACTGGACACAACTGTTATCAGGCAAACGCCTCGGCATGGAAGAGTATCACGAGCGCAAGCACGAGCGCACGGACTTCCAGAGAGACTACGACCGTTTGATATTTTCTTCCCCTTTCCGCCGGCTGCAAAACAAGACGCAGGTGTTTCCGCTCCCCGGGAGCATCTTTGTGCACAATAGGTTGACGCATAGTCTGGAGGTGTCGTGCGTGGGTCGCTCGCTGGGGAACAACGTTGCCAAGGGACTGATGCAGAAATATCCCGACGGCAGTGTCAACTTTCCGGAGATAGGCTCGATTGTTTCCGCCGCCTGCCTGGCGCATGACATGGGGAACCCGCCGTTCGGGCATTCCGGCGAGAGAGCCATCTCAACGTACTTCCTCGAAGGCAACGGAAGAAGGCTGGAAGAAGTGGTGCGCGGCGAGGGAGGACGCTGGGAAGATTTCATCCATTTCGAGGGGAACGCCAACGCGATGCGCCTCTTGACGCACCAGTTCATCGGCAGAAGGAAAGGCGGCTTCGCCTTGACGTATAGCACGCTTGCATCCATCATCAAATATCCGTACGCTTCCGTCTACTCGGGCAAGAAAGGGAAGTTCGGCTTCTTCCTCTCCGAAGAAGATACCTTCCTGCGCATCGCATCGGAGCTGGGGATATGCCGCAGCGCGGAAGACGAAAACAAGTTCGTCCGCTATCCGCTGGTATATCTCGTGGAAGCTGCCGACGACATCTGCTATCAGATTATGGACATAGAGGATGCCTGCAAGCTGCATATCCTCACGAAGGAGGAAGCCACAGAGCTGCTGCTCGGCTTCTTCGAAGGCGAACGCCTGGAGCATATCTCACGCGTCATGAATATGGTGGACGACACGAACGAACGGCTTGCCTACCTCCGCTCGTGCATCATCGGGCTGCTCGTGGACGAATGTTCGCGCGTCTTCCTCGAAAACGAAGAAGGGATACTCCACGGCACTTACAACACCCCGCTGATAGAGAACATCGGCGAACGTCCGAAGCGGGCGTATGCCTCCTGCTCGAAGACTGCCTTCGAGAAGATTTATTGCGCCAAGGAAGTGCTCGACATCGAGCTCGCCGGTCATCATATCTTCAGCCATCTTATCGACAGCCTTACGGAGGCGGTGATGAACCAAAGCCATGCCTACAGCAAGCTCCTGCTCAGGCGTATTCCGGAGCAGTACGACACGAATGCACCTTCCACCTACGGCAAGATACAATGCGTGCTCGACTATATCTCGGGCATGACCGATGTGTATGCCCTCGACCTCTACCGCAAGATTACAGGCATGAGCCTGCCGGCAGTCTGACGGATTTTCACCCCCAAGAAACGGAGAGCATAGGCTCGGGAGCTTACCCGCGCTTTTTCTTACGCCATCTCACGGGCG
>CAVJTV010000179.1:0-2870 GCA_963652435.1 Desulfovibrionaceae bacterium
CGAAGGGAAAAAAGTGCTTTTCTTGTTCCGCTGAACCTCAGCGAAGGGAAAAAAGTGCTTTTCTTGTTCCGCTGGACTTCAGCGAAGGGGAAAAAGTGCTTTTCTTGTCCCGCTGGACTTCAGCGAAGGGAAAAAAGTGCTTTTCTTGTCCCGCTGGACTTCAGCGAAGGGGAAAAAGTGCTTTTCTTGTTCCGCTGGACTTCAGCGAAGGAGGAAAAGTGCTTTTCCGGTTTCATCGCGCCACGACGACAGAAAAAAAGTGCTTTTCTAATATTGCCGGCGGTAATCCCTATATGAAGTTCGTTATACTTTTTTTCGGGCGCAAAAAGCAGGAGGAAGAGGGAGGCGAACCGTCCGTTTTCCATGAAAGGAATGTGACTTAACGCTCGAGTTTCGTGTTTTCTTCCTGCAAAATGCGAAGGAAAACGGATTATTGGTGTAATTTTGTGGCGTTTTGTTACAAATCAGAAGAAAAATATATCAAAAGCATTTATGGGGAACAACAAGATTATCGGAGCCAAGATAAGGAGCATCCGAGAGACCAAGCAGCTTTCCGTCGAAGAGGTAGCAGAGCGTTCGGGGCTCGGCGCAGAGCAAATCGAACGCATTGAGAATAACGTGGACTTTCCTTCACTGGCGCCGCTCATCAAGATAGCGCGGGTATTGGGTGTACGTCTGGGGACGTTCCTCGACGACCAGTCGGAGCTTGGCCCCGTCATCTGCCGAGGGAAAGACCGAGGCGAGGGGAACAGCATAGGCTTTACGAACAACTCCATGCAGAACCGCAAGCACATGACATATCATTCCCTGTCGCAGGACAAGTCGGGAAGACACATGGAGCCGTTCCTCATCGATGTCTCCCCTTCGGAGGAAGGCACAGACTTCGTCCCCTCCACCCACGAGGGCGAAGAGTTTATATACGTGCTCTCCGGCAAGGTCGAGATAAACTACGGAAAGAGCACATATACATTGGAAGAGGGCGACAGCATATACTACGACTCCATCGTTGCCCATCATGTTCATGCGGCTGCGGACTGCACTGCCAAGATTCTCGGAGTTGTATATACCCCGTACTAATCCCTCTCCCCCCCCGAAAAGATATGGAAATACAGTTACAGGACAGGACGCTGGGCGATTGGTTAGAGCACTGGGCTACGGTCTCGCCCGACAAGGAATATATTGTCTACTCCGACCGCGACCTGCGGTTCACGTGGAAGGAATTCAACGAGCGGGTGGACAGGATGGCAAAGGGAATGCTCTCTATCGGCGTTGAGCACGGCACGCACGTAGGCATCTGGGCAACCAACGTGCCCGACTGGCTGACGTTCCTCTACGCTGCTGCAAAAATCGGTGCCGTTGCCGTTACCGTAAACACGAACTACAAGCAAAACGAGCTGGAGTTTCTTGTCGGGAATGCAGACATACATACGATGTGTATCACCGACGGCGTGTTCGACGGCAGTTACGTCGACATGATGTACACGATGCTTCCCGAGCTGAAGGAGTCGCAGCGCGGCTTCCTGAAAAGCGAGCGTTTCCCGAGACTGAAGAACGTTGTCTACATAGGGCAGGAGAAATACCGCGGGATGTATAACACACCGGAGCTGTTGCTCTTGGGCGAGAACGTCAGCGACGAACGATTGGAGGAAGCCAAGAAGAAAGTGAGTTGTCACGACGTTGTCAATATGCAATACACCTCCGGCACCACCGGTTTCCCGAAAGGAGTCATGCTGACACACTACAACATTGCCAACAACGGTTTGCTGACGGGCGAACACATGAAGTTTACCTCCGACGACAAGCTCTGCTGCTGCGTGCCGTTGTTCCACTGCTTCGGCGTGGTGCTGGCATCCATGAATGTGCTGACGCACGGATGTACGCAGGTGATGGTGGAGCGGTTCGACCCGCTGGTTGTGCTGGCTTCCGTACATAAAGAGCGTTGCACGGCTCTCTATGGCGTGCCGACAATGTTTATCGCCGAGCTGAACCACCCGATGTTCCCGATGTTCGACCTCACTTCGCTTCGCACCGGCATCATGGCAGGCTCGCTCTGCCCCATTGAGCTGATGCGCCAGGTCGAGGAGAAGATGTATATGAAGATAACGAGCGTTTACGGCTTGACGGAGACATCTCCGGGCATGACACATTCGCGCATCGACGACCCCGAGGAGGCACGCTACACCACCGTCGGGCGCGACTACGAGTTCACCGAGGTGCGCGTGATAGATCCCGAGACGGGCGAGGAATGTCCCGTAGGCGTACAGGGAGAGATGTGCAACCGCGGCTACAACACGATGAAGGGCTATTACAACAACCCTGAAGCCACAGCCGAAGTGATAGACAAAGACGGCTTTCTTCATAGCGGCGACCTCGGCGTGAAAGACGAGAGGGGATATTACCGCATCACCGGACGCATCAAGGATATGATAATCCGTGGAGGCGAGAATGTCTACCCCCGCGAGATAGAAGAGTTCCTGTATCATCTGGAGGGAGTGAAGGATGTGCAGGTCGCCGCCGTGCCGTCGAAGAAGTATGGCGAGGAAGTGGGAGCGTTCATCATCCTTCACGAAGGGGTGACAATGACCGACGAAGTGGTGAAAGACTTCTGCCGAGGCAAGATTGCCCGCCACAAGATACCGAAATACATCTTCTTTGTCGACACCTTCCCCATGACCGGCAGCGGAAAGATACAGAAGTTCAAACTGAAAGATCTAAGCCTTAAGTTGCTTGCCGAACGGGGCATCACGCCGGTGTAGAGCAGCTGCGGGGGGCCGATTATATCTTCTATATCTTCTTTTCGATGATTGCCTGGACAACGTTTATCACGTAGTCGCCCAGCTTCTCCGACTCGCCGACAAGATCCATATAGT
>CAVJTV010000180.1:0-935 GCA_963652435.1 Desulfovibrionaceae bacterium
ATGTAGCAGGAGCCATACGATCATCACGTGAAGCCGATATATTCAAAGCCACATCCAATCGATCACTGATTTTTGCATCTACATTGGAACGAACATTGAAACGATTGTAAGAGATATTCGGGATCAAACCGTCTTTTTTATGGAAGCCAGCAGCCAAAGAATAGCGAATACCTTCATTTCCACCAATCACACTCAGATGGTGGTTGTGAAACAGACCGTTCTCACTTAATAAAGCATTCACTTGGTCACTATTAGCAAAATGATCTGGATCATTTCCCAAACGTATTTTTTCCAAATCGGCATCCGAAAACGGGGCACTTGCTCCATCGTTTTGGTATGCTTCATTGAGCAATGTGGCATAATTGTATGAATCCAAATAATTCGGAAGACGACACGCAGCTTGCCAACCTATATAACCATTATAGGAGACAACTGGCTTACCAACAACGCCTCTTTTTGTTGTAATCAAAATAACACCATTGGCTGCACGCACACCATAAATAGAAGAGGCCGCTGCATCTTTCAACACTGAAATACTTTCGATGTCATTCGGGTCCACATTAGACATAGAAGACTCCACACCATCAATGATCACCATAGCTTCAGCATTTCCCAGCGTTCCGATACCTCTGACCCGCAGATTTCCGGCATCTACACCAGGCTGCCCTGTGTTTTGTACTATTGTTACACCGGCAATCTGTCCGGTAAGGATATTAACAGGATTGGATGTCGTACGATTCTCCAGCATCTCAGACTTCACAGAACTAACAGCACCTGTTAAATTGACCTTCTTTTGTGTTCCATAGCCGACAACAACGATCTCACTCAAGTCATGCGAATTATCAACCATGACTATGTCAAAAGAATTTTTGCCACTCACGGGAACTTCCTTTGTCGAATATCCGATATACGAAACGACAAGCACTGCGTCGGGG
>CAVJTV010000180.1:945-2763 GCA_963652435.1 Desulfovibrionaceae bacterium
AGTTCATCTTTTACCCCCCCCCATTATGGTTTTTTTGTTTTTCTGTTGTGAAACGCCTGCCACCTTCGGCGAGAGGACGATGTATGAACCCTCGATCTTGTAGGAAACATCGTCGCCGAACAAATCTTGCAGGACATCTTGCAATGAGGAGTCTTCGGCTTTCACCGAGACATTTCGGCTTACATTTACATCCTTGCCGTAAATGAACAATAGGTTAGTTTGACTTTCAATGTCGCTGAGGATATTCTCCAAACGGACATTGTCTTTGTTGAGCGTGACGCGTATGCTCTGCGAACTTACCGTCTCAGCCTGCACGCACATGGCGCAGGAGAGGAAGAACACCGACGCCATCCTAAAGACGCGCGACACTCCGATTTCTCTTTTCTTCATCATTGTGTTTATTAAATCTTGATATTAGACAAAAAACTATTCTTTCACATCGGGCTCGACTCTGTGCCCGTCATACAAACTGTTTCTCTCACTACGTCATAGGCAATATATGTTTGATTGTTTTAGTGTATTCTGATTTCCGTATCGTCGCCGCGCTCGAAGGCGAAATGGGCATCCTGCTGCAAGGCTCTGAGCATCTGCTCCACGCCGTCGGATATGCGAAACTTGCCGCTGCAGACATAGTCGTCGAGCCTACTACCCTCGATGATGATACGCACATCGAAACACTTCTCCAGCTTCACCATCAGGTCGCGGAACTTTATGTCCTTAAACGTTATCAGCCCTTCCCGCCAGCTGTATTGGCTAAGGTCGGTAATAGGCGCAACGGTCAGCTTCCCGCCCCGGAGGGTGACTTTGTTGTTCGGCTTCAAGACAACCGGATGGTCCGGCCGCGCCTTGTCGGTAACCTTCACGCTACCCCGTATGAGGGCCGTGGAAAATTCGTTTTCGCTGTATGCCTCCACGTCGAACTCCGTCCCAAGGACCTCAACGTCGCATCTGCCGGCACTGACAACAAACCTCTTGTCGGTATGTTTTGCTACGTCGAAAAACGCTTCGCCCCTAAGGCGCACTTCCCGTGCATCGCCACCGAACGAGACAGGGTAAGAAAGCTCCGAGCGGGCGTTCAGCCACACGTGAGTGCCGTCGGAGAGGGTCACCTCCACCTGCTGCCCTGCCGGGACCTTGATGGTGTTGAAAGCCATTTCTTCTCCGCCACGTCCGCCAACAATCAGCGATATGTTGTATGTCAAGAGCAGACCTGCAATGGCGGCAGCAACACTTCCGATGCGTCTCCAAAGAGTGAGGGAACGGCTGTCGGCACGGTATGCCGCGCGTGAGGCATTCAGCTGGATGGCATCAAACAAGGCACGTTCACGGAAAAGAGCCTCCTTGTTTGCCTTACCGGCGTTCACCCACGAACGTATTTGGGCGAGCTCCCCATCGGTAGCTTCCCCTTTGAACATTTTATACAGTAACTCTTGCTCCATTTTTTCCGTTTCTAAGTGGTAAGGGCGATTGAAGATGAAAATACCCTAAAGGAAAACGAAATTTTTTATCCTTCGGACATTCTCGCCCGAAATTTCTTTCCGGAAACGGCTTTGCAAGGGTGTAAAGGGGTTTCCCGACTTCCGGAAATGGCTTTGCAAGGGTGTAAAGGGGTTTCCCGACTTCCGGAAACGAGTTTGCATGGGTGCAAAGGGGTTTCCCGACTTCCGGAAACGAGTTTGCATGGGTGTAAAACGGTTTCCCGACTTCCGGAAATGACTTTACAAGGGTGCAAAGGGGTTTCCCGACTTCCGGAAATGAGTTTGCAAGGGTGCAAAGGGGTTTCCCGACTTCCGGAAATGAGTTTGCAAGGGTGCAAAG
>CAVJTV010000181.1:0-2708 GCA_963652435.1 Desulfovibrionaceae bacterium
CAAGGACCCTCTGATTAACAGTCAGATGCTCTAACCAACTGAGCTAAGGAAGAATTTCAGTAACAACTCTTAAAAATGCGCGGCAAAAGTATGTCTTCTTTTTTATTCATGCAATATCTGCGATGGAAAATCAGGCGTGCCGCGAACAAATAAAGTTAAAAGGATTAGCCGTAATGCCCCGAGAAGGGTATTATATCTACTTTTACGACCTCAAAAACTACATAATCATATGTTTAAGCAGATACTACGTGAGAGATGGGCGGTGTTGATATGCTTGCTGCTTTTCGCAGGCGGCGCGAGCCATGTGGATGCCCAGAAAGATAACCGCTTTGAAGTGAGCAAGCACTTGGATATATTCAATGCTCTGGTGAAAGAGGTGGAAATGTTTTATGTGGATTCGGTAGACGTGGATAAGACCATCCGAAGGGGCATCAACGCCATGCTAAGCGGTCTGGACCCTTACACGGTATATTATCCGGAGCAGGATATGGGCGAGCTGAAGATGATGACCACCGGCGAATATGGCGGCATCGGTTCTTATATCCGTGAACGCAAGGAGGGGGGAGTATACATTACGGAGCCTTTCGAAGGAATGCCTGCCGCGCTTGCAGGGTTGAAAGCCGGCGACCGTATCCTCGCTATCGACAGTGTGGATACGAGAAACAAAACCTCTAACGAAGTAAGCGAACTGCTGAAGGGCGTCCCCAACACCAAGTTGGTCCTGAAGATACAGCGTCCGAACGAAAAGAAACCCCGTAAGGTGGAGTTGGTCCGCAGGAAGATAGTTGTCGACCAGGTGACGTACTACGGCGTGCGTGGCGACGGCATCGGGTATATCTATCTGAAAGGTTTCACCGATAAAAGTGCCCAGGAGGTTAAGGCAGCCTTGGAAGATCTGAAGCAAAACCATCGGATAAAGTCGTTGGTGCTCGATTTGCGCGACAATGGCGGCGGACTGCTCGAGAGTGCCGTGCAGATTGTCGGGATGTTCGTCCCCAAAGGCACGGAAGTGCTTTCTACCAAGGGGAAGGTCAGTCAGTGGAACCGCACGTACCGCACTTCGACTGAACCGATAGATACCGTTATGCCGATGGCTGTTTTGATAAACGGAAACACGGCATCGTCTGCCGAGATTGTCTCCGGCGCATTGCAGGATATGGATCGTGCCGTGCTGGTGGGCGAACGTTCCTTTGGCAAGGGGCTTGTGCAGTCGACGCGCGAGCTTCCCTACGAAGGAAGTCTGAAGGTGACGATGAGCAGATACTATATCCCCAGCGGACGTTGCATTCAGCAGCTCGACTACTCGCACCGCAAGGCTGACGGCAGCGTGGATGCAATACCGGACAGCCTCACGTCCGTGTTTTACACTTCCAAGGGTCGCCCTGTCCGCGACGGCGGAGGTGTACGCCCCGAGTTCGAGGTGGAAGGGAGAGAGATGCCCACGATGATGTATTACCTGGCGACGGATTTCGTTTTGATGGATTTCGTGACCGACTGGGCACAGAAGCACAAGACTATCCCGCCGGTGGAGACGTTTGCTGTCACCGATGAAGACTTCGAGGCGTTCAAACGTTATGCTAAGGAGAAGAACTTCACCTACGACCGTCAGAGCGAGAAGCTGCTGAAGAACCTGAAGGAGGTTGCCAAGTTCGAAGGATACACGGAGCGCGACTCGACAATCTTCAACGAGCTGGAAAGCCGCCTTACGCCGGACTTGGAACGCGATTTCGATCTATATAAGGAAGACGTGAAGATGCTCCTTGCCTCGGAGATAGTGAAACGCTATTACTACGAGAAGGGCGAGCTGTTGGAACGGTTGAAAGACGACAAGGTGCTGGAGAAAGCCATCGAAGTCTTGAGCAATCGCGAGCTGTACGACAAGACCCTCAGCGCACCGGAAAAGGATTCCCCCAAATCCTGAGAGATACCCTCGGCTGCTTACTTGAACTGAATATGCAGGACGACGAGCTCGGACACTGTCCCGACGCGATAGGGCGGACCGGCTATCCCGATGCCGGAGGACACGTAGAACTGCGTCGGACCTTTCCTGTAATAGCCGTACGGACATTCGTAGACCAGCTTCATCACGAGAGGATAGGGCCATAGCTGACCGTTGTGGGTGTGTCCGTGAAGACCGAGGTCTGCTCCGTTCATCACCATCTCGTCGAACGACAGCGGCTGGTGGTCGAGCACGATGACGGGCTTGTCTTCCTTGATGCCTGCCATAAGACTGTGTAGCGGCTTGCGCTTTCTGTTGATGCGGTCGTCGCGCCCGACAAGATAGAACGAGGAGTCGGGCTGCACAACGGAGTCGACAAGGTGTGTCATGCCGGTCTTCGCTATCCAGCGGTACTTTGCAAAGCGGTTGGCGCGGTATTCATGGTTGCCGTTCACGGCATACACTCCCAAAGGTGCTTCCAGCTCTCGGAGGTCGTCCTCTATATGTGCCTTTTCCGCGAAGCGTGATTCGTAGTCCATGATGTCGCCGACGATAACAACCATGTCCGGATGCTGCGCGTTGCTGAGGGCAACGTATCGCTGCACCATCTTTTTCCCTATCACCTCTCCGATATGGAGATCGCTCATCATCACCACCCTCAGGCTGTCGCGCGTGCTGCTGCCCTTCGGCAGTGTAACGTATATATCCCTTACGATGGGACGGGCAACCGTCATGTATGCCTTCACCATCAGAGAGGAGACACCTACGA
>CAVJTV010000182.1:0-2653 GCA_963652435.1 Desulfovibrionaceae bacterium
CGGTCGGCAAAAAGAACAACATCCTTTATGACCTCCTTCTGTATGGCAGAGATAAAGGTGTTCATCCATCCGTAATCGGGTAGATTGTTTGCACTCGGCACTTTTATTTTGAAATCCTTGCTTTGCGAACTTCTCAGTTTGTTGCCATACGAAAATTTCCCTTCCAACGCTTTGCCCATGGAAGCGGAAAAGTATAGCATCGTCAGCTTGGAATAATGGATTTGCTCATTCCAATACACACCGGTGTCGTCGCCCGCGCCAAAATTGTAATCGCGATAAAAACTATTCCCGAATATATCGACGGTAATCGAATTTTTGGGGAAAGAAGCGACAGGATTGGAAATGTAGCCGACGACACCCGTATTCGTGATGCCGGACATGACAAAAGGAATATTGCCCTGCTGTTGATCGTCTTTCTTCAGTCTCCTGCCTTGCTTGATATTGTCGAAGATTTCTTCAAATGTATATTCCGTCATGGAAACTCGATTATCCTTGTACTCTTCCAACGCCTTTTTCTCTGCCTTATTCAGCGCGTAGTCTTCCAGTCCGGTAACTTTCAAATACGCTTCCAGCTCCGCTATAAAGGTTTCCATGAAGGCAAAATCGATGGATCCGTCTTCTTTTATCGGAAGTCGTACATCTTGTGTGCTCAAAGTTTCAATGTTAAAGCTTGAACTTCCCCACGCAAAAGCCTGAAAAGTTTTTCTCATGCAAGCAAGGAAAAATTGTGCATTGGTTTTGCCAAACTGCCGATACTTTGACTGTAAAATTTTGATTTTATCGCCCGTAAAATACGGCTCTTCTTGATAGAACATTGTAGCTGTATCTTGTCCGAAAGAAATCGTATTCCCCGGATTCAGCCATTCTTCTGCCTCGGCAATATTTCCTTTCTTTCCGTTATCCGTACTTTGCCGAACGATATACGGATGTCCGCCACTTTCGACAATCGTCACTTTATTTGCATCAAATCGTTTCTTGTAAGATTTGATTTCGAACAAATCCCCCAATTTGAACTCGCCCCACCTAACCTCGGAGAGTTTTTTGTTAAGCGGGGCATCTATTTTCCCAAGCTGTCCTCCTCGGCTTTTTGGCGTTTCAGGAGGTTAGACACTTCCCAGGCGAGGTAGTCGCTGACGGTTTTTTGGAAGTCTTCGAGGGTCGGGCGGGTGTCGATGGGGGCGGACTGGTTCCAGTCGCCGCCGTCGTCGGGGTCGATGGTGCCCTCGTAGTAATCCTTTTCCTCGAGATACTTCAGTTTCTTTTTCCCGAAGCGCACCAGGTCCGCAACTTCCTCGTAGCGTTCCTTGGCGTGGTCGGTGTCGCGCAGGTTGCAGCTTGCCTTCTTGCGGTTGGTCCGCGTATAGCCGTCGTTCGAGAAGTCGATGAACTTCACTACGTCGTCCCTCTTGTGCGCATCGCCCACGCGGAAGACGTAGATGTTGGTCTGTACGCTCGATTTACCGATAAACAAATCGATGGGCATCTTGATGCTGGCAAGTAGCGTGTTCTTCTTCAATATCCTTTTGTTGTATTCCTTGGCTTTGCCCGAGCCGGCGGAGTTTTGGATGATGATGGCGGCGTAGCCTTTGCTCATCATGGAGAGAGCCTTTTCAACGAAGTTCATCCCGTTGCCGGCGGCGGAATACGGAGGGTTCAGCACGAAAGCGTCGGCGGGAAACTTCGCGTCGGTTGCGCCGAAGCCGTAATTGCCGTCGAAGTCTTTCAATGAGTCTTTGTTCAGTATGTTTGAGCTGCCGTCGCCCATCAGAATCATATTGAGCACCGCCAGCATGTAGATGCTCGGGAGCAATTCCAGTCCGAGGAGCTGATGAGCCTTGATTTCCGCCTCTTTCACCGCAAGCTCTTCCGGAGAGTGTATGCTGCTTTTCGCATCGTTGAGCATCTCGTTCATCGCGGCAACCAACAGCCCCGCCGAGCCGGTAGCGAAATCCCACACGTAGGAATCTTTGGTCACACGCGAGAGCTTGACCAATAACGCAGCGACATACGACGGCGTCAGCACGACATCGTTCAGTTTGTCCTGCGTAAAGCCGAGCCAGCTATACATCTCGTTGAAGAGCCTCCCCGTAAAGTCGGTGGTCAGACCGATCTTGTAGTAAATCCCCAGGGTATCCACAATCTTGACAAAAACCCTTTTCAGTTGGCTTTCCCCCTTTTCCGGCCGGTTGATATTGTCCGTAGTAAGGGTGTTCTCCAGGGTTCTGACGATAAGTTGTTTTTTCTCTTCGGGCAAATGTTTCTCGTTCAGAAAGGCGCGGATCTTTCTCATGATTATGTCGCCGTCCGTGTTGCCCTGCTCCGACGAGGATTTCAGATCCGATTTCTCCAGCGGAGAGACCTTGTTGGGAATGCCGAGCGTAGCGATAATCGACGCGGCAACCAGATAGACGCGGTCGTTTTCGCCCAGTCCTTTCTCGTGTTGGTAAATCTCGTTGTTGAGCCTGGTCAGGCTCGTGGTGATTTCTTTCTCCCGTTGCTCCTTTATCCTGTCTATCTCCTCCTTGGTCAGGTTAAGGGCGTTGACCTTCTCGATAAACTTTTCAAAATTGGCAGGAGCCAAGAATGAGAGGTCGGAATATTCATCGACCTTTTGACCGACGCCGAAGTTGCTTTTGGAAACATAATACACGCC
>CAVJTV010000183.1:0-2607 GCA_963652435.1 Desulfovibrionaceae bacterium
GCACAGGGTCGGCTCCCATATTGCTGGTGGTCTGGTTGGGATGCATCCAGTGGAATACCACAACATGAGGCATAAAGCATATAGCCTTTGCCCGTGCGGTGTATTTCAGCACGAAGTCCGAGTCCTCGAAACGCACGTTCTCTTCGAAGAAATAGCCCGTCGCCAGAAGATGTTCCCGACGGTACATATAGCACCATGGACACCATGGCACTGGCATCCGCTGCAGGAACTCCACGCCCGTCATGGTCCGCTCGTCCAGATGCTTCTGACTATAGTCCCCTACGGGATGTGCCGGCATCTCTGCCCCCTCGCAACAGTCGAACATAAGGGTGTCGAGGGAGGGGTTCTCCCTCACCTTGTCCAGCAGCGGCTTCAGTGCCTCCGGCATGAAGAGGTCATCGTCGTCGATGAACAGCAGCCAGTCGCCCTTTGCCATCCTAATGGCGGTGTTGCGCGCCCCTCCCTGCCGCTTGTTCACGGCGTGTCTTACTACTCGTAAATTACCCCCCCCCTTAATTTCCTGGCATACGCCTCCATCACTTCGACGGAGTTGTCCGTCGAGCAGTCGTCCACGCAGATGACCTCGAACTCCTGTGGGTCGAGCCCCTGCGAATAAATACTGTCAAGACTGCGGCACACCGTGCCCGCAGCATTGTAAACCGGAATAATAACTGATAGTTTCATTAGTGTTTCTTATCCTTATACGTTCAACATTCGGCGGATTTTGCTGTAAATGCGCAGAGGAATGGAATGATACCACCTCAGCTGTCGCAGTATCGATTTGTCGGGGCGAATATCCGCGGGCAATACGAAACTTGTGTTGTTGTTTCTTTCGATACGGAAGCGGGAATACTTCTGTCGGCAGTTGGAGGCTTCCGCACCAAAACCATCATTGTCCACCAACGACAGAAACGGGTGCACCGAATATTTGCCCCCTCTGAACTGAGCGTAACAAAACCGGATAGCCCACGAATTGTTTCTGCCGTCCATATAATCGCGCAACATTCCATACATATCGCTGCCGCCTTGGTTGAATGCTCTCCGGGCGTGTTTGTCTGCCCTCAACTGTTCGAAATCGGAGACCGACCAATCCACGCTGTTCCAGCGGTCAGCCCACGTGCCCCATCCCCAGCTCGATGCCCGCACACCCAAATACACATCGCCTCGATAATCCTGCGGACGGTTTATCTTCAGGCTATATCCACAGACCGAAAACATACGGTCGTCGCCTTCATACATATCCAAAGCCTGATTCATATACGTCAAGAACCCCGGCATCAGCAGCAGGTCGTCTTCCAACACTATTGCCTTCCCGTGCCGGTTGATTACGGACGTCACCCCATCAATGACGGACGGTCCCAAGCCTTTGTTCGTATCCGAGGCATACACATTCGGTGTCACGGTCTTTGCAAGAGCGATTACTTCTTTCGTCTTTTCGACCTCCGACGCATCCTTCGGCCCGTCCACGAAGACATACTTCTCCGATTCGTCGTAAAGCAAGTTTTCTTTCAACGAATCGAGCATGACCTTCATGTTGTCCGGTCTTTTGTAACCAAATATCACTATCGGTGCCAACATATCTCAAACCTCCATTAAACGCCCCGAGGGTTTTGCTCCCTCGGGGCTTTCGTTTACCGTTCGAACGTCGTTCGGACGCTGTTCTTACATCAGATCGGGGACATCCTCCTCGCCGCTGCCCTCGTCCGTCGTGCCGCCACCGTCAACCACCGGAGCGTCATCTTCCGTGGTCGTGTCGCCGCCGGTCGACGATGAAGAAGACGTCGTTTGCCCGAGAGCCTCGCGTTTGAAGCGGACAATCTGCGAGTTCATTCCGTCAATAAACGACGCGTAGTCCGCATCGCCTTCGAGAAGTGCCAACGCGTTGACCTTTTTTATTAACGTACGGTAGGCTGTGTCCGTTGCCGCCCGGGCTGCCTTAGTTGCACCGACGCCCTTAGCACTGTTCTCAATGTCGCGGCTGTGGAGAAGTTCTGCCACCTTGTCGTTTGCCGTCTTCATAGAGGTCACAAAAGGTGAAAGCCCAAGTAGCGCGATTTCTGCTGCGTACTTAGTTTCAAGGTCGTTAATAAGGTTATCCATCATACCGGTCTGCTTGTCGAACTGGTCATCCGTCCGGATTTTGTAGCTCTCGATATGATTCCAAAGTCTTTTGGCAGCTGCCTGCAAGTCGCCCGCAGGAAGCGAGAGCAACCCTCTCACAGAGCCTTTGTAGCCGGAATAGCTACCGTCGCGAATGGCATCGTTCTGATAGATTTCCTCCGTCAACTCGCTTTTCGTCATAATCTTCAGCTTCTCGTCTTCGGTGGCGAAAGCCGCACGGAACGCCGCGATGTCGTCGGATAATTTGTTTACTACTGCTTCGCAATCATCTGCAAAGACCAATGTGGATTTCATAAAGCTGAAATGCGCACCGTTTGTCAATGCTGTCAGGGTAATCCCTCCGATTTCTTTTGCCATGATGTTAAATTTAAAATGTTAATTATTGGTTTGTTGTTGAAGAGAGAAGAAAGTGGACTTTCCAGTGTTTCCGGACCCTCGGAAGTGGAAGAAAGTGGACTTTCCAGCGTTTCCGAACCCTCGGAAGTG
>CAVJTV010000184.1:0-2536 GCA_963652435.1 Desulfovibrionaceae bacterium
CTTTCTCAATTTGCAGAAGCTCCGCACCAGGGTGGTTTTTTGTTTCTGCAAAAAAAGAAAAGTAAAAATCCTACATTTGCGAGGCAATTTGCGAACGGCATGAATGACGACGAACTCATAAGGCAATTGAAGCAAGGAAGCGAAGGGGCGTTCACTGTTTTGTACAAGAAATACTGGAGGCAGGTGTACAACTTCAGTCGGCTTTATCTGACCACGAAGGAGTCTGCCGAGGGCGTTGTGCAGGAGGTGTTCATCAAAGTGTGGGAGTCGCGCGAGTTTATACGGCAGGAAGACAACTTCAAGGGGCTGCTGTTCGTCATCACCCGCAATCTTATTTTCAACCGACATCGCAAGACCTTGAACGAGGACTTCTATAAAATGACTGTCATCGCAGCCTTGGAAAGCTCGTATGACATAGAGGAAGAGATCGAGGCGCGTAACCTAAGCGAGTATATAGACACGCTTATCGACGAGCTCCCCACGCGTCGCCGCGAGATTTTCAACCTCAGCCGCAAGGAGCATCTTTCGTATAAGGAGATTGCCGAGCGACTGAGCATATCGGAAAAGACCGTTGAAAACCAAATCAGCGAAGCCTTGAAATACCTGAGGAAAAACATCTGCCTGCTCGTGCTGTTTCTGTAAAAGATTTTTGTCGGAATAAAATTTTTTTGCCCTTCGGATAGGGGGAACCTATGCGGTCGGGTGTATTTATATGTGATACGGATAACGAAGATGGATCGGAACGATAGAAAATACGTCTTGAAGAAGTTGATGCACGACGCGTTGACAGATGCCGAACGCTCTGCCTTGAACGCCGCGGAGGCAGTGGAGGCGCGTATGCTCAGCCAGTGGGAGACGGCTCCCGACGCTGCGGAGGCAGACCGTGCCGACGGCGCGGATATATGGCAGCGCGTTCTGAGACGGATAGAGCGCGGCAGCGGAGATGGCGCGTATTTCTATAAGGTGTACAGTGCCGTTGCGTCGGTGTTGCTACTCCTGGCTATCGGCGGCGCGGCGTTCATGGCGTTGGACATGAAAGAAAACGTGCCGATGTATGTCGTCAGCTCCGGAATACAGAACATGCAGCAGGTGACGCTTCCCGACGGGACGAACGTGCAGCTCGGTCCCGGCAGCCGGCTGACCTACCCCTCGCGGTTCGTTGGTCGGACGCGTGAGGTGAAGCTCGACGGGCAGGCTTTCTTCGACGTGCACAAAGACCCGCGCAAGCCGTTCGTTGTCCGTGCCTCGGATATGGACATACAAGCCCTCGGAACAGCTTTCGAGGTGTTCGACTACGAGATAGAAAACAAGCTGGAAGCCATTCTTCTCAGTGGAAAGGTGAAGGTCGGCATCGGCGACGACGGCGGCGGCAAGAAGAAGGAATGTATCCTTCAGCCAAACCAGCGGCTGCAATACGACAGACAAACCAACACGGTGTCTGTCCAGACACTGGATGCCGACAAATACACGGCGTGGAGAAAGCAGGGCATACTCAGCTTCGAAAACGAGAAGCTCTCCATGATTATCCCGCGCCTGGAGCAGTGGTATGGGCGGAAGGCGATATGCCCGCAAGATTTGGCAGAGAAATACCGCTTCACATTCAAGGTGAGGGACGAGTCGCTGGAGAGAATACTTTTTATGATGAAGCAATCGTCGCCGCTGACGTATAAAGAAATAGAAGGAGGAAACTATAAGATCATGCATAAATAAAACAACCATCAAACAAACACTAATACCATGGACGGATAGAAAAAGACAAAAAAACAGGAAGATGCCGATAGACACCTTCCGATCAGTTAGTTTTCGAAGGAATGCAAGCCATCGAAGGAGTCCAATCTTAAAGGCAGGCATTCAAGTATTCATCAAAAACACACAAATTCATGAAAAAGGACAATGACTGGGGTCAGAGTATCCCGTTGTTAAAAAAAACAATGCGAGTAATGAAGCTTACCGCGTTATTTTCGTTGGCTGTTGCGTGCTGTGTCTCCGCTTCGACGTATGCGCAGGAGTATAAGGTTACGGTCAACAAGAAAAACAGTAGTATTATTGAGGTTCTGCGTGAGATAGAGCGGAACAGTGAATTTACCTTCTTCTTCAACGACAATCGCGTGAATGTAAACAAGAAGGTAAGCGTGAAAGCCAAAGACGCCACACTGGAAGAAGTCTTGGCTCAAGTGTTCGAAGGCACGGGTTACAAGTATCAGATTATCGACCGTCAGGTGCTGATTAAGGCAGCGGAAGGTGCCGGTGCAGGCGCAGCCGTTGCGCAGCAGGACCAGAAGACTGTCAGCGGCGTTGTGAAAGACGCTCTGGGACCTATTGCCGGTGCCAACGTTGTTGAGAAAGGCACGACGAACGGAACGATAACGGATGCCGACGGTAACTTTACATTAAACGTGTCACCCAACGCCGTATTGGTTATTTCGTATATCGGCTACAAGGATCAGGAGATTGCGGTAAGCGGGAAGACAAACTTCCAGATCGCCCTCTCGGAAGACTCCCAAGCCCTCGACGAAGTGGTGGTTGTGGGGTATGG
>CAVJTV010000185.1:0-2207 GCA_963652435.1 Desulfovibrionaceae bacterium
TACTATAACCTTGGGAACGCTTATTACAAATCGGGAAAGGTCGCTTCGGCTATCTTGAACTACGAGCGTGCGCTCATTCTTGACCCTGGAGACGGCGATATTCGTTTCAATCTTCAGATGGCACGTCAGATGACGGTCGACAAGATTGAGCCTATCGACCGTTTCTTCCTCTCCAAATGGATTTCTACCGTGCAGAACATCGGGGCTGCCGACTCGTGGGCAAAAGCAGGGATCGGTTGTTTCCTGTTGTTTATCGGATGTCTTGTCTTGTTCTTCTTTTCAAAGCAGATTCGCTTGAAGAAGATTGGTTTTTACTTGGGAGCACTGCTCCTTATCGGCATTATTGTCTCGAATGTTTTTGCGAAGAACCAAAAGGATGAGCTTCTGAACCGCACGCACGCCATTGTTTTTGCACCGACGGTAACCGTCAAAAGCTCGCCCGACGCAAGCGGCACGGATTTGTTTATCTTACACGAAGGGACGAAGGTTGCCATAAAAAGCACTCTTGGAGAATGGAGCGAGATTGCCTTGGAAGACGGAAATGTCGGTTGGATGCCGACAAAAGACATTGAGACAATCTGATGGTAGAAAAAATCTTGGTCTACGAACGGGATTTGTTCTTCATGCTTAACGGCAGCGAATCTCCTTTTCTCGACCGCTTCATGTGGTTGTTTTCGGGAAAGGCGGTTTGGTTGCCGTTGGCGGTTTTTATAATAGTTGTATTGTTGTATAAGAAGAGCTGGAGGGAGTCTGTGTTGATTTTGCTGGCGATAGTGCTTGTTGTCACGCTTTGCGATCAGTTTGCTTCTCACGTATGCAAGCCTCTCTTTACACGTTTCCGCCCGACCCATCATCCGGATTTCATGAACCAGGTGAAGACGGTTTTCGATTATCGTGGAGGGCTGTACGGATTCATATCCAGTCATGCTGCCAACGCGTTCGGGTTTGCAACATTCATGTCGTTGCTTTTCCGCTACCGGATATTTACGTTGACGATATTTCTTTGGGCGACTCTTACGGCATACACCCGTGTTTATCTCGGCGTTCACTTCGTGTCAGACATTGTGCCTGGAACCGTGGCAGGGGTCTTTTTCGGATGGTTGGTCTATCGGCTTTATGTGATGGCGCGTCCTGTCGTTACCGGTTGCAGTGGCGGAGATGCGGCAAGTCTTTATTCGGTCGGCAGGAAACGTGCAATTGTGTATGCCGTCTTTATTACGATGCTGATGATTGCCGTTTTCAATGTTCCTTTAGTTGAATGGCTGGTGTAGCGTGTCGTTTTTTTGAAATATGTCGTAAACCTGGTCTATTTGTTTGCGGCAATGATTTTTAATGTCTACGTTAGCACCCAAAATAAACAATGAAGTATCAACCATCAAAAAACAGATGAATTATGACAAAGACAATCACATTTAATGAGCTTCGCAGAATCAAAGACCGTCTGCCGGACGGTAGTACACATCGTATTGCCGACGAGCTTGGTCTTACAGTGGAAACTGTCCGCAATTATTTTGGCGGAAGTAATTACAAAGACGGTAAGAGCTGTGGGGTGCACATTGAGCCGGGACCTGACGGAGGGCTGGTAGTTCTCGATGATACGACGATTTTCGAACGCGCCTTGCAGATATTGGCAGAGGCAGAAGAAGAAAAAAGGTAGGGGAAGGACAGTGAGGAATAAGGAAGCCGTTATTTGCGGTGATTTTCTCGCAAATAATTGGTTTTTCGTTGTTCGTGAGCGTTTTCTTTATACTTTTGCCGCATAATTTCATAACAACTAAAAATCATACGTAAGATGAAAGAGTTAGTAGACAAGATCAATGTGGAAATCGAGAACTTCAGCAAGAACGCTAAGGCTCAGGTTGAAAACGGTAACAAGGCGGCCGGCACACGCGCTCGCAAGGCTTCTTTGGAACTTGAAAAATTATTGAAGGAATTCAGAAAGGTTTCTATCGAGGCTTCGAAGTAAGAAAATCAGACCACGAAGTGAGGGAGGAGTGCAAGTCCGTAGGGTCGGTTTCCTCTTTTACGGGATCTAAAAAAATTGGTGCAAAGTTTGAGTGAGGGCGGGGATCCGAGAAGGACGACCGCCCTCGCTTTTTGGGTACGCTCGGCATGCGCATTATCTGACGGGTGCAAGTCCAGAGTAAGCCCAGATAGCGGGAATTACATAGCCAAAGGCAAGGGTGTTCATCGTGAGGTGAAATCTG